>CAZBDT010000007.1:0-30566 GCA_964490745.1 uncultured Algimonas sp. | reverse complement strand
GGCCAAACGAGCACATGGCTGGGAAAGCGGTCCGTAATCCGATGGAGAATATCGCGGATGACAGAGCCCGTCGGCGAAGTCACAACTCCGATCGTTTTGGGCAGGAAAGGTAGTTCGCGTTTCCGTTCGGGCGCGAATAGACCCTCGCGTTCCAGCATTTTCTTGCGCTTTTCGAATAATGCCATGAGCGCGCCTGCACCTGCCAATTCCATCTTTTCAATGATCAATTGATAATTTGACCGTCCCGGATAGGTGGATAGCTTACCTTCGCAAATCACCTCCATCCCCTCTTCCGGACGCATGGAGAGGCGGGACATGACACCTTTCCAGATGATGGAATTGATCACGGCGCGGTCGTCTTTGATGTCCAGATAGCAATGGCCAGATTTTGCAATGGTCGTGCGGCCCAATTCGCCCCGCACACGCACATGGCCATAAGTGTCTTCGACCGTGCGCTTAAGCGATTGGGCGAGTTCGGACACAGTATATTCTGGCGCATTTGTTGTCATATTTACGACTTAATGGATTCGGGGCCTGAAGTCATTGCCTGAGTAAGCGGGCTTCCCGATAGCGCGTCAACATGATAGGGGCCGCGTCATGTCAACAACCACACTCATAGATCGCGCACCTACTGCGCCCGGACGCCCCGACGGAAAAGTCGAGCTTGTTGGCTTGGGCCGCAAGGAAATCGCGGCCGAACTGACGCGAATTGGTATTGAGCCGAAAAAGGTTCGGATGCGCACGAAGCAGATATTTCACTGGATCTATAATTACGGCGTGACCTCTTTTGATGATATGACGAATATCGCTAAGCCTTTGCGCGCAAAACTCGACGCAGAATTCACCTTGGACCGCCCTGAAATCGTCGAGCGTCTGATTTCGACCGACGGGACGCGTAAATATCTTATCCGCATGGCACCAGGTGTCGAAGTCGAAAGCGTCTTTATTCCGGATGTGTCCAAGACAGGCGCGCTTTGTGTGTCTTCTCAGGTTGGATGCACGCTGACCTGCACATTTTGCCATACGGGCACGCAGCGCCTCGTCCGTAATCTGACCGCTCGTGAAATTGTCCTGCAAGTCATCATCGCACGGGATGATCTCGGTGAATGGCCGACGACACAGGAAAACCGCAAGCTGACCAATATCGTCTTTATGGGTATGGGCGAGCCGCTTTATAATACAGAAAAAGTCGGCGACGCTCTGGACACAATTTGTGACCCTGAGGGCCTCGGCATTGGTCGCCGCCGCATCACGGTCTCAACCTCCGGGGTTGTCCCGGAAATCGGCCCGATGGGCGAGCGCACCTCGGCCCAACTCGCCATTTCACTGCATGCTCCGAATGACGAGCTGCGCACGCAGATCATGCCGATTAACAAGAAATATCCGTTGAAAGAGCTGATGCAGGCCTGTCGCGATTATCCGGGACTGTCCAATTCGCGGCGCATCACCTTTGAATATGTCATGCTGAAAGGGATTAATGACCAGCCTTGGCACGCCAAACAATTGATCAAATTACTGCGCGGCATTCCGTCAAAGGTGAACCTCATTCCGTTTAACCCTTGGCCGGGCACAGATTATGAGTGCTCTGACATGGAAACGATCAAAGCCTTTTCCGATTTGGTGAATGCGGCAGGCTATGCCAGTCCGATCCGGAAGACGCGGGGACAGGACATTTTTGCGGCCTGCGGACAGTTAAAAAGTGATAGTGAGAAAAAGCGAGCCTCCGCCTTACGTAAGGAAGCAAAAGAGCAAATCACCACCTAAGGACGACAGCACAAAATACTTGCTCTCCTCCCAGAAAAATTGAAAAACACGTCGTAAATATTCTAAGGGTGCAGCTGAATATTAGGGGCAGAACAATAGATTTACGGATGCCCTCATGCAGCCAGCGTTAGAAAGCCTTGCGGCCGGATTTCCGGATTTAATTTTCTTCCTTCTTATGGTGACGGCCATCTATCTTGGCGCAATATTCATCTATACAAAGCTCACGCCGCATAATGAGTTAGAGTTGGTTCAAGCCGGCAACACCGCCGCTGCGATCCATCTTTCCAGCCTTGTTCTCAGCATGGCCCTGCCCGTTGCGGCGTGTTTGATTAACAAATTCTCACTCGCAGATGTCGGTATCTGGACGGCCTTTGCATTGATTTTACAGCTCTTTTTATTCCGGACGACGGATTACATCATTTTTCGCGGCATGCCGGAAAGGATTGAACGCGACGAAATTGGGCCCACCCTTGTCCTCGCCTCTTTCAAATTATCAGGCTCACTTATTCTCGCTTTTGCTATTGCGGGCTAAACGATGTCCCGACACTCCAGCGGATTCAGGGGCAGAAAGCCGAAAAAGAGATTTCCGGACTGGATACTCTATGGCGTTGTCTTGCTCTTTTTCGTCATTACGGCCTATGAGGTCGAGCAGGATATTGTCATACCCGATGCGCCACAAAGCCCTGAACTTGGCCCGATGTTACCATCAGATTCACCGCGCGATGAAATCGTTTTGGTTGATGTGGCGCCGCTGCAATCAGGGACAGGCACTGCGTTTTCAATTGATGATAATGGTATGTGGTTGACGGCTCGACATGTTGTGGATGGATGTAACGCTATCGGGCTTCGCGTTGGATTAGGACGTGTCGTCTCTATGAAAAGCCAAATTGTTCAAAATTCGGATTTAGCCGTTTTAACCTCTGATTGGAGGCGTCGCCCACTGCCTGCGGATTTGGAGACACGTCGGCAAATTGGGGAAATCGGGTACTTCTTTGGCTATCCGCAGGGAAAGCCGGGAGAGGTCGTCGGGAGCCTGATAGCCAGAAATCGCATGAAAGTCAGAGGCCGATATACGAATGACGAAGCCATTCTCGCTTGGTCAGAATTAGGACGTTCGCGTAACCTATCAGGGTCTTTAGGCGGCCTTTCCGGTGCCCCGGTTTTGGATAAAGACGGCGAAATTATCGGGGTTGTAAGCGCTGAGTCCCCTCGCAGGGGCCGCATATATACTGTCGCGCCCCGTTATTTACGCGGCATTATAACGGAGCCGGGCACAGAAATAGAACCGCTCTCGCTCGACACCTATGGGGTTATGGCGGATAAATTACGTCGTGATCGACGTGTGGCACAAGTAATTTGTCTGGTCGAATAAGACAGAGTTTGTTTTAAGAGCCCAATGAGAAATAGTGGTTTTTCAAAAAAGCAAACGCGAGTTTGGCGTATTTTCATAACACTCTTCTTCTTCGGCCTGATCGGAGGGACATTTTGGGCCGTGAATAAATATGTTCCCTCGCAGCATCTGTTCTGGAAGCCGCTGGATACGAACCGTCCTTTGGGTTTTGCGTCTAAACAGCAGCTCTTTGCTTTAAATTTGAAACCCTCAGAAGACTGTATGAACCTCGTCCGGGATACAGTTGGATATAAAACCGTTGTCGCAGACCCAAAACGTCCAACCTCAGGCGCGGGTAAAGGCGTTTGCGGCTGGGATGTCGCCCGCGTTGTTTACGGAACTGAAGATGTCCTCTTCGCTCCGGGTGAAAGCAATATGCAATGCCCGCTCTCTGTCGCTGTGTTTCTTTGGCAACGTGAAGTCGATGCGTTGGCTCGAAAACACTTTGATCAACCTCTCAAAAAAATCCATCATTACGGCAGCTATTCCTGCCGCCGGCAGCGCGGAAATGGATCGGGCCAATGGTCAGAACATGCTTTTGCAAATGCGTGGGATGTGGCCAGTTTTGAATTGGCAGATGGTACGCTTATTGGCATCTTGAAAGATTGGGACGGCGAAAGAAAGAAAGCGAATTTCCTTCGCGAAGCCCGCGACAGTGCCTGCGGATTATTTCGCGTAACCCTTTCACCGGATTATAATGCGGCCCATCGCGATCATTTTCATCTTGATATGGGGCCCGGCAGCGCGTGTCGGTAGTAGACTTTTCATAAACTCGCATTAAGCTTGCATTATGCATATTCTCGCGATCATTTTTGGAATCTTAGCCGCAGGCTTTTGGTGGGCGTTGCGTCTTTCGGCTCACCGCAAGAATATAGGTGACGCTGCCAACGTCGCGAGAGGCGCCGTCATGCAAGCGAAAAACCTACCAAGGCAGAGACGGTTTAAAAAAGCGCATAATAAGCGCGGATTTGATCTTATTGAAACACCCGTGGAAGCCGCAACAGTTCTTATGATTATGATGGCACGCGCCGGCGAGAGCCGGCGGATAGATGACGCTGAACGCGATACTATAGAAGCGCAGCTTACGGCGAATATGCAACTTTCCGCCGATAACGCCGACGGTATGATCCGCCAAATGGATAGTCTGACCCATGATATCGTCTTACCTGAATCGTCCATTACTCCCATGACGAAACTTCTGCGGCAATATATCGACCGCGAAGAGGCGCGCGATTTAGTGGAGATGTTAACCCAAGTCGCTTCGGCGTCTGACGCTGTTGATACTAATCAAAAAGAATTCTTGCGACAGTTCAAAGAAGGTTTTGATTTGAACTAACTCTCCGGACGTAATTCGACCGTGACATCTTCAATATTGTGTTGAGATTTCAACAGTAACATCTTCAATGCCATATTGAGATTTCAGTCTGGATTTTATCTGTTCGGACACTATTGCGAGCGCATCCGATGCGTCAGTATAGGCTGCCAGCGTCATGACGGGCCTATCTTGGGTCAATGACCAAACACGAATATCATCGACACGTATGAGACCGTCTATATTCTCAGACAAATCTTTTTGGATGATATTGGCGTCTAATCCTGCTGGGGTACCTTGCAATAAAACTTGTCCAGAGGCTTTGATCAGAAACCAAGCTGATCTTAGTATAAAAAGTGCGACTAAAACGGATAAAAGCGGGTCCGCCAGCGTCCATCCCGTTAACAGTATAATGATAGCCGCGGCGATGGCCGCAACAGACCCGAGCAAATCGCCAAAAACGTGAAGAACGGCTCCTCGAATATTCAGATTATCCTTATCCGCCCCCATTAAAATCCAAAAGACAATTAGATTTACGCAAAGGCCTGCGACAGCGACCCACATCATCGGCCCTGCAAGGATTTCACCTGGCGAGAGAAATCGCTTAATCGCTTCCAAAACAATCCATATGGCCACGGCGAATAAAGTCAGAGCATTTACAAAAGCGACCAAAATCGGGAGACGCTCATAGCCATATGTATAGCGCGCATTTGCAGGTTTAGTAGCCAAGGCAAAGGCAATCCAAGCCATCGACAGAGCCGCGAAGTCGGTGAGCATATGTCCGGCATCCGCTAAAAGCGCTAAAGAGCCTGATATTAAGCCCCCCGCGACCTCCGCAATCATAAAAAGGCCCGTCAGAACAGCAGCCAAGCCGACTCGCCAGCGATTAGATTCATTTACCTTGGGTGTATGACAGTGACCGCCGCCCGAATGATCATGAGAACAGCTATGATGAGTTGAATGTGAATGGGAATGCCCTGACATGCCCTTTCTTCTTGCAAAAAGATCATTCAGGTCAATGACTTTAATCCGTCCTTAGACTCTTTGGAGTAAACGAACCTCATGAAAATGAGTGGACGACATAAATTGCCCAAGACGATTGTGCAGAACCCCTCGCAAATGAGCGAGACGGATTGGACGACTTGGGCGACTATACAGTCTAGAAGCCCAGAGCTGCAATCACCCTACTTCCACCCTGATTACACAAAACTATTATCCGAATTACGTCCTGACGTACGTATTGTCTGTCAATATGATGAGACTGGAAAGCCCATCGCTTTCTTACCCATCCAAGGTAAGCGCTTCGCCCGCCCCGTCGGAGCGCCTATGAGCGATTATCACGCCATTATTACGGATCAGGAAGACGTAACATATGATAGCCTGCTATCTGCTAGCGGAATTGGGGCTTATCATTTCAGCTGCGCAACAGATGTAACGCGTTTGAGACTTCCTCAAATCTTGGCGCGCAATGAAACCGCCGCCATTGATATTAAAACCACAGCTGAGGATTGGCGCGCCGCGCGTGATGGGTCTTACAGGCGGCACTTAAAATCCAATCGACGCCGGAGCCGCAAAGCCGAAGAATCTATTGGCCCAAAACGCGTTGAGCTATTCTCCAGAGATATTGACGTCTATGCTGCTTTGCTCACCTGGAAGCGAAAGAAATTCGCACAAACCGGAAAATATGACGTCCTCTCTGCTGAGTGGACGCAGAGTTTGATACGAAGGCTTTGGGAGCAAGGGCCGAAAGCGGGACTGCGCTGTGACATGCACGCCTTATATTTTGGAGATCGCTTAGCCGCTATTGATTTGGGCCTGTCGGATGGAAAGACGTTTCACAGTTGGATGGTTGCCTATGATGATGAATTATCAGAATATGCGCCGGGCATTCAACTGCTTGAATCGCTGATTGATGCGACGCCAGAAACCGGATATCGCCACATAGATATGGGCGAAGGCATAGACGGTTATAAGCGCCATTATGCCAGTGCGTCTCGGCCCGTCGTTTCGGGTCTAGTCCCCTTATCTGGAGCAGCCGGACGACTTTCACGTATTTACGCTGCGGCTGAACGTTGGGGCGTTGGGCCTCTTAAAGACGCACCGGGCAAGCTTAGACGACGATATACTCAAATTGCGGCTTGTGAAGACGGCACAGGTGGACGCGTGCGTCATATGATAGCTGCCTTTGCGTCAACCAGCAGAAGTTAAATCAAAAAGACAAAAATGTTGCGAATTTGCAACAACTAACTCGCCTTTGTCGTTTTCCCTCTTGCACTCGAGCAAATAATCGCAATCAATAATCCCCAAGCTATCCGGAAAACCGGAAGCCCTTACATCACTCGGGGAGAGTTCTATGAAAAAGCTAAGCAGCGCAGCTCTTGCGCTATTATCAACGTCCGCCTTGATGACGGCGTCATCTGCCTTTGCACAAGACAGCGGAGACACATCATTTGGTGAAGATGTTATTATTTCCACGGCGACACGCCGCCCGGAAGCCTTACAAGATGTTCCAATCGCGGTCACCGTTATTGCGCCGGAAGTTTTGGAAAAACAGGGTGTCGTAAACATCCAAAACCTATCCATCGTCGCGCCTAGCTTTGCCTCCTCACAAGCCCAAACCGCATCCGGCACAGTCGTTTTGCGAATTCGCGGTGTCGGTACAACCTCTAACAATATTGGATTTGAGTCGGCTGTTGGTGTCTTTATCGACGGCGCTTATCAATCCCGTCCCGGTATTGCGCTGGGTGAGTTTGTTGATGTTGAGCGCGTCGAAGTCCTTCGCGGTCCACAAGGTACGCTCTTTGGACGCAATACATCTGCCGGTGCGCTGAACATTACAAATGTTCGCCCTGATCTTGATAGTGCTGGCGGTTTTGTAAATGCGACATACGGCAATTACGCGCATAAGAGTGTTCAAGGTGCGGTGAACATACCCTTAGTTGAAGGCAAAGTCGCGGCACGCCTGACAGGCGCTTATCGTGACCGGAATGGATATATCAAACTCTTTGATAGAAATGGAACACGCATTGGCGAATCTAACGGAATTGATCAATTCATGCTGCGCGGACAGATTGGTTGGGAAGGCGATAACGGATTTAAAGGCCGCGTCATTCTTGACCATCAAAGCAGTGATGCCCCTGTGGGTGCAGCGCTAGAAGTTCAACAATCCGTGGTCGAAACAGCTGGGCTTTTCGCAGCTGTCGGGTTGGGTGCGCGGGGCGGTATGGTCGGTCCTGATGTTGCCATTGGTGCAAATGATGACGATGGTGCCCAAGCCGCTGTCGATAATTTGATCGCAGGCACAAATTTTGAACCTAACCCTTCCATGGATCAAACGGGTCTTACGCTGGAAATGGAATATCCTGTCAGTGATTCAGCTGACATTATCTATATCGGCTCTCTTCGTGGATATGAAGCGACTGAGAATTACGATTCTGATTTCTCCGGTATAGATGTTCTAAACGTTCTGGAAAGTCCGCTCGAAATCGACACGATGACCCATGAGCTTCGCATTCAAGGTACGGCCATGGATGACCGTTTGAGCTGGCTCGCAGGTGTTTATTATTCTGACGAAGAAATTGCGCAAACCGTGAATTTCCAACTCGGCGAAGACTATGGCGAGCTTGTTGGGGCCCTTCTCTTCGGCCCAACAGGTGGAACCTTAGGTGCTAATCCCCTCACAGTTTTCTCAGGCGTTGATCCGGCGGGGACCACTCAGGGGCAGAACTATGCACAAGACAGCAAGAGCTTTTCACTGTTCACGCATAACACATTTGATGTGACAGACCAGCTCTCACTGACGCTCGGTTTACGTTATTCTGATGAAAGCAAGGACGGGAGTTTCACCCAATCCGGTGGAAACAATACGATTTGTCCGGCAACATTAGCCTCAATCGGCGCAGGCAATGTTCCGGCACCACTTGTCACCAATATCTTTGGCTTAGGCTGCTTGGCCTTCCTTGCACCTGCCGATCTGCCTCAAGCGGCCGTGTTCCCGCTGCCACGCACATTTAATGAGGAGTTCAAAGATGACGAGCTGATTTACACAGCCAAAGTCGGATATGAAATCGCACCATCCGTTTCGACTTATGCCAGCTTCACACATGGCTATAAGTCCGGTGGGTTCAACTTGGATTCAACAGCGGCCTCCGGTGGCGCTGATCCAAGCTTCTTATCGGAAGAAGTTGATGCTTATGAAATCGGTTTGAAATCCAAGCTTCTGGACAATCGCCTCACGCTCAATGTTGCAGGCTTTATCCAAAACTTCGATAATTTCCAGGTTCTGGAATTTACAGGCGCACAATTCACAACCTTTAACGTCCCGAAAGCGGACTCCAAAGGTATTGAGATTGAAGCCGTGGCACAGCCGACAGATGGATTGACTCTGAACGGTGCGCTGACACTTCTAGATGCCAGCTATCCGGATGATTGCGCGGGTGATGACACGCGTATTAATGTCACTGCTTTATGCGGCAATGATCTGACGAATGCCCCGGGAACCGTCGGTATTCTAGGCGCGGCGTATGAAGGTTCACTGACGGATAATCTGGACTTCTTCCTGAACGGTCAGCTTCGTTATGAAAGCGATCGTCGGACATCCACACAAGCAGTTGTGCTTACAACGGGCGCGCCGAACCCGTTTGATATCCAAGAGGCCAATACGAAAATCAATGCACGTATTGGTGTTACGGACGCAGACGACTCCTACGCTTTTGAGCTTTGGGCCACAAACCTCACAAATGAACGCACGCGCGGCGTGACATTTAACACGGTTTTCCGGTCCGGGTCCCGCTCTGCCTTTATTCAAGAGCCGCGCATGTATGGTGTAACGTTACGGAAGAACTTCTAAGGCCACATTACGGCATAGAAAATATTCAGGGCGCGGTCTTCGGACTGCGCCCTTTTTCGTATATAAGAATAGATAAATAAGAGGGGAATAGAAATGGTCCGCATTAATCCAGAGACGACAGCTAAAACCGACACGACGAAACCAGAAGAATTATCATCTATATTGGCCGCGCAACGAGCCGCTTTTAATAAAAATCCGAATCCGGATTGGGCGTCGCGCAAGAAAAAATTAGAGACTTTACGAGAGTTGATCTTAGGGCACGAAGCCGACTTCGTGAAAGCGATCAGCGATGATTTCGGTCACCGCGCCGTCGAAGATACGCTCATCAGCGAATTTTTAGTCATTCAAGGCGGCATATCGCACGCACTTAAACATACGCCGAAATGGATGAAAACACGCAAGGCCCCGACGGCTCTGCAATATAAACCCGCCAAAAATGTGATCATTCCACAACCCCTTGGCGTGATCGGCATTATCAGCCCATGGAACTATCCGCTACAGCTCGCCATTATGCCGCTGATCGGAGCATTAGGTGCGGGCAATCGCGCTATGATTAAACCGAGCGAATATACACCGCGTATGAGCCAACTTCTGAAAGAGGTTCTAGCGAAAGGCTTTTCTGATGAGGAAGTATTTGTCGCCACAGGTGGTGTTGAAGTCGCCTCTGTTTTCTCAGGACTGAGATTTGACCATCTCGTCTTTACAGGCTCAACAAGCGTCGGACGTATCGTGGGTGAAGCCGCAGGGAAAAACCTTGTACCCGTTACACTGGAACTCGGCGGAAAATCCCCTGTGATCATTGATGACAGCGCAAATATGAAACTCGCCGTCCCGCGCATTGCCAATGGTAAGCTTCTAAATGCCGGACAAACCTGTGTGGCCCCGGATTATGTGTTGATGCCAGAGGCGAAAATTAATGCGTTCTCCAAAGCGCTCATTGAACAAGCGGAAACCTTTTATCCGACAGTCGCAGGTAATGACGATTATACCACAATTATCGCCGATGGACATTATGCGCGTTTGCAGGATTTGTTAGAAGATGCCGAAAATAAAGGCGCGACGATCCAGACCGCGGGCGATGATGACAAGCAACAACTCGCCAAAGAACGCCGTGTTCCGTTGACCGTTGTGACGAACACGACGCCGGATATGAAAATTATGCAAGAGGAAATTTTCGGCCCCCTCCTCCCAGTTGTAGCCTCAGAGACTCTGGATGACGCCTTGGATACGGTACAAAAGGGTGAACGCCCTCTCGCCCTCTATTGGTTCGGCGAGGACAAAGCGAAACGCGACAAAGTCTTGCGCGAGTCTATCTCAGGCGGCGTATCTGTGAATGAGACGGCTTGGCATGTTGTACAAGAAGACATTCCATTTGGCGGTGTCGGACCATCCGGTATGGGGGCCTATCACGGGGAGCATGGCTTTAAGAGCTTCTCCCACATGAAAGGTGTCTTTATTCAAAGCAAGTTTAGCCAAGGCAAAAACCTGTTTCCGCCCTATACAGACAAGACCCGCAAAATGATCGGCCTGATGAAGAAAATTCTTTAGGCCGACAGCCAGTGATCTGAAGAGATCAGTGAATATGAACCAATAAAAAAGGCGGCCATAAAAGACTGCCTTTTTCATTACCAAATTTTGACGCGCTCTTCGGGCGGTAGGTACATTGCATCACCCGGCTGGACGTCAAAAGCCTCATACCACGGCCCGAAATTCCGCACGATGCCGTTGGCACGAAATTCACCCGGACTATGTGGGCCATTCTTGATTTGCGCTGATAATGCAGCTTCACGCCATTTAATCGCCCAGACTTGCGCCCATGCCATAAAGAAGCGCTGGTCGCCCGTAAAGCCATCAATGACGGGCGCTTCTTTTCCGCCAAGTGAACGACGATAAGCTTCATAAGCCATGGTCACGCCAGTCAAATCACCAATATTCTCGCCGAGGCCGAGATTGCCATCCAGATTTTGACCCGGCAGAGGTTCAAATTCGCTATATTGATCCGCGAGGGCTTTGGCGCGCGCTTTATAAGCTTCGGCATCTTTAGGGGTCCACCAATCACGTTGAACACCGTCGCCATCCGACTTACGACCTTGATCGTCAAAACCATGACCCATTTCATGACCGATGACAGCACCAATACCGCCATAATTCACAGCTGGATCAGCGTTTGGATCAAAGAAAGGCGCATCCAAAATAGCCGCCGGGAAAACAATCTCATTCAAAACTGAATTATAATAAGCGTTAACCGTTTGCGGCGTCATACCCCACTCGTCGCGATCAATGGGTTGACCCAATTGACCAATCGAATCTTCCCACTCCCACTTACGCGCAGATTGAATGGTGCCAACTAAATCAGCCTTATCAATATTTAAGCCTTCATAAGTTTCCCATTTATCCGGATAGCCAATTTTGGGGTTAAACTTTTTTAGCTTATACTGCGCCTGTTCTTTGGTTTCTTCGGCCATCCAGTCCAGATTATCAATGCCGTCTTTGAACGCGCCGCGAAGATTCTCCACGAGCTCTTTCATTTGGCTCTTGGAACTCGGCGGGAAGTGTTTTTCTACATAAACCTTGCCAACAACCTCTCCCAACGTCCCGTTAATTTCACCAACAGCGCGTTTCCAACGCGGGCGCTGCTCTTGCTGGCCGCGCAAAAGTTTGCCGTAAAATTCGAATACGGCTTCATCAATTCGCTTTGGAAGATAAGACGCATGGCCATTCATCAGGCTTACGGTCAAATAATCTTTCAAAACCTCAACCGGCGTATCCGCAAAGACTTTTGCCGCATTCGCAATCGCTGATTTTTCACGCACGATCAGCGTATCTTGGTCGCCCAATCCGAGAGCTGTCATCATAGCCGACCAGTCGATACCCGGTGCCATAGCCTCCAACTCCGACAAGCTCATTTTATTATAGATAAGATCACGATCACGCTGCTTCACGCGGCTCCAATGGCCTTCTGCTAAAGCGGTCTCGAACGCCATGATCGCGTCTGCACGCGCGGCCGCATTCTCAACGCCTGCTTCGGAGAGCATTGTCGTTGCGAGCCTTTTATATCCCGACAAGATTTCTTGGCCTTTCTCGCTCTCATCAAAATAATAATTGCGATTTGGAAGTGAGAGACCTGATTGCATTAAATAAACGATATATTCGTCATTCTGTTTCGCATCGATATAAACATACGGACTGACAGGAGCGTCGACCCCCAGACCGATATCAGACATCAGCATCAGCACATCTTCTTTTGTCTCAGCCGCGCGGATACGGTCCAGATCCGCTTGGATAGGCGCCAGGCCCAAGGCTTCTATCCGGTCCGTATTCAAATAGGCATTATAAAAATCACCGATCCGTTTTTCATCGGCGCTAGGATTTTCCGCATTTGCTGCATTCTCAATGATCGTACGAACACGCTCTTCAGCTTGGTCCCTTAATTTGCCAAATGAGCTATATGTAGAACGATCGGATGGAATTACGGTGTTTTCCAACCAAGTACCATTCACATATTCGAAGAAATTATCGCCTGGTTTGACTGTCTTATCCATATTCTCAGTCGCAATACCAAATGTGCCAAGGATGGCAGGTCCACGTTTCGCGAGTTCGACAGTTTTATCAACTTGCCCCGTTTCATTTTGGCTGCAAGCTGTAAGGGTTAGAGCCAGCACAGCAACACTCGTCCCGAGAATATGTTTAAGACTCATCAAGTCTCTCCATAATTATTTTGTGTATATAAATTTTACTCTGCAGGCCTTGGAACAGATTGGGTTCCAAAGGGTTCAGCCACATCTATTTCATCGGAAATATCCATGCCTTCAAGCGCCAATACCATATCGGGATCATAACTAGAGCCGAGCGGTGCTTGCTTAACACCCGTCCAAAGCCCTTTGAAGAAACGCGAAATATCTACGCCAATTCCATATAAGGCCGGTACCAACATCAGAGTGAGGAAGAAATCGAACAAGACCCCAAAGGCCAAGGCGACGACCATAGGCTTTAAGAACTGGCTTTGCGTCGACGTCTCGAACAAGATGGGCGTAATCCCGACGAAAGTTGTCACAGAGGTCAAAAGGATCGGACGGAAACGCGCGACACACGCATCCAACATTGCCTGATAGGCCCCGACACCTTTATCTCGCAATCGGTTTACATAATCAATCAAGACAAGGTTGTCATTCACCGCTACCCCAGACGCCGCAAAGAAGCCAAAGACACTCATGACGCCAAAAGGAACATCCGTAATGAGGTTACCGAATATCATACCGATAAAGGCAAAGGGTATGGCAATCATGATCAGAAGGGGCTGTGCATAAGATTTAAAGGCAATGGCCAATAAGCCATACATCATGAAGAGGATCGCCACACCACTAACCATCATTTCACGCATAAAAGTCTGTTGCACCTCATCATCGCCGACATTGACTCTCTCGACATTTGGATGACGCAATTCCCATTGCGGGAAGAAATTATCTTCTAATTCCTTTTTAATCTCGCTCTGCGCTTCCGGATTTCCACGAATACGGCCACCCGTATAGGCCACCTGCTTACGGTCACGTCTTTGAATGCGCGATACACCTTCCGCAAAGCTGACATCCGCAACAGAATAAAGTGGGACTTCTACGCCATTGGCACCGCGAACACGCAGGTCATTCAAACTATCAATACTTTCGCGCGCGGCCAACGGGTAGCGCACCATAACGCGAACATCTTCACCATTTCGCGGCAAACGTTGGACCTCTTGTCCGAAGAACGCCTGACGGACCTGACGCGTGACATCTTGCAAAGTAATTCCGAGCGTCTCTGCACCGGGTTTCATATTAAATTGAATTTCAGATGCAGAGCTTTCCAAATTATCCCAAGTTCCGACAACGCCGTCATAAGTGGAAATCTCCTCTTTCAGGTCGAAGAGCGCCGCGCGAAGATCATCCTCATTGGCCGCGGCTACGGCGTAAAATAACCCGCCGCCTCCGCCAAAATTACCTTCTGTGAAGCCATAATTCACACGGTAAGCATCACTGACCGGGCCAACATATTCTTCCAACTTATCTGCAATGTCGCGCGTTGACGTATTGTTTCGCTGACTGGTTTCAACAAGTCCTAAAAACCCTTGAACACTCCGTCCTTCTGTAATCGTTCCGGGATGAGAAATTATATCCGTATTTACGCCAAACAGCTCTTTGGAATCCGCATTTAAACTTACAATACCGCCCTCGACCTGTCTTCGGACTTGTTCCCGACGTTCAAACGTCGTGCCTTCCGGGAAACGAATATCGACTTGAATCATATCACCTTCCACTTCCGGCAGAAAGGCAGATGGCGCAATGCCGGATTGAAGCAGCATGATCGCTGTGACCATTAATCCGGTAAAGACTGACACCGTAATGTATCGGAAACGCAGCAATGTCGCGATGAGGGGTCTGAAGATTTTGCGCGCAAATGTATTCAGACTCTCCGCTAAATTATGCTGAAATTTCATGATGCCTTTGACCTCTTTCGGGTCGACTTCTTTCAAATGCCGCAAATGCGCCGGCAAAATGAAGAAGGCTTCGATCAAAGAGAAAATAAGAACGGCGATGACGACAAGACTGATCTGCTCAAACATTGACCGAATAGGACCTGACAGAAGCATCATGGGGACAAACATCATGATCGTTGTGATCACCGCAAAATAGACGGGTTTCACAACCATATTTGCGCCCGCAATCGCACCCCGCTCTCCCGAGACGCCGTTCTCGACATGGAAGTGAACACTTTCGCCCACGACAATTGCATCATCGACAACAATGCCGATCACAAGAAGAAAGGCGAAGAGCGAAATCATATTTAGCGTAATACCAATAGACGGGGCAATCGCGATGGCCCCCGCAAAGGCTGCTGCAATTCCGACCGTCACCCAAATCGCGACTTTGGGACGTAGAAAAAGCATCAAGATAATGAGGACTAACGCCATACCTGACAGGGCATTACCGGAGATCAAATCCATTCGACTGTCAAAAACTGTCGACCCATCGAACCAAATATTGAATTTTAAATTTGAGGGCAGGCTTTCTTTTATCTCTTCTTCAAACTTGCGAATAGCCTCTCCCGCTTCAGTGATGTTCATTGTGTCAGGAGATAAAACTCGGAAAATCGCAGCCGGTTGGCCGCGAAAAGACGCCGCAAATTTATTATTATCAAATCCATCAATAACATTCGCAACATCACCAACACGGACAATCCCACCATTGGACGATTGGCGAATAATAATTTCCTCAAATTCAGCCTGTGAATCTGCCAAATTACGCGCCCGTAATTGCAAATTCCCACCCGTCGTCTCAACTGTTCCGGCTGATAGGTTAACTGAACTACCAGAGATTGCCTGACTGACTTGACTGAATGTTAGATTATATCGTCGAAGCGCATCTTCTGATATTTCTATGGTTACTTGCTCTGGGACTTTCGAAATTTGGTCTGTCAATTGAAGTCCCGGCAGCTGTGTTAGCTTTAATCGCAAATCATTCCCAGCGCGCTGAAGTTCCAACCTATCCACTTGGCCGTATAGTGCCAAATACATGATATCCGCGCGTGCATCCCACCTGAAGATTTGGGGGCGGAAGGCATCAGGTGGAAGATTTTGGATGCCGTCGACCCGGTTTTTAACTTCATCCAGCATTTTTTCATAATCAATGCCGAGCTTGGTTCTTACATTTACAGTCGCACCACCCTCACGGGCCGTCGCTTCGATATAGTCAATGCCATCCAAGCCATCAATCGCTTCTTCGACCCGCGTCACAATTTGCTCATTTACGTCACGTGGTGATGCGCCATTCCACACAACACTCACAGTCATTCCGTTAACTGTGGTACTGGGAATAAATTCACGTTCTAAATTTAGATATCCAAAAATACCCCCTACAAACATGGCCACCATGAGCAAGTTGGCGGCGACGGGGTTCTTAACGAACCATGCTATTAAACCTCGCATGTCTTAATCCTCCGCCTCTGAGCTATTATCAGCTTTTACAGTTTCGGCAGTTTTATCTTCACTATCCGTATCGTCTTTTTTCTTTTTACCCCAGCGACTTTTTTCTTCTTTATCCTTTGCGGCAGTTTCACCTTCCTCGGCGTCCTGCTTTTTCATCCAATCGGGTTTGGGTGGTTCAACCAGGACCGTTTCTGGATCATTTACATCTAAAACCTTGAGCGTCATCTCCGTCCGAGATCGTTCCATTGGGGATAAAACGACAAGTTCACCGACCTCTACACCTCCCGTTAAGACGGCTCGCTCAGGCGTGGCGTCGAGAACCTCGACTTTACGAATTTCAGCTTTCCCAACTGTATCAACAACATAAACTTCATTTTGCGGACGCAAGCCATCACGCGGGATCGTAATAACATTATCAAAAGACTTCCCGGTAATATCAGCGTCGACAAATAATCCGGGCGCCAAAGGCACACCGTCTTCAGAGGCCCCAGCCCCATATGGGTCGGCAACTTCGGCAATAGCAAATAATGCCCGCGTGGCCGTGTCATATGTTGAATCTGTTCGCATGATACGACCGTCCCAATGACGCACCTGGCCCGCCACCAAAGCATTTAGATCGACGCGTGGGGCTGTCTCGCGACTATTGGCAACAAACGCTAAGGGTAGGTCTAATTTTGCAAGCTGCGCATCGGAAAGCGGCAATCTGACTTCTACGATATCTTTAGAAAAAATCCGACCTAAACGGCTACCCGGTGTCACAAACTGGCCAATATCCGACGATTTCGCACGAACACGACCCGAAAATGGCGCCTTTACCGAAGTTCGTGACAAATTTAATTTCGCGGCCTGCAACTCCGCTTCAGCAGCCTGCAGGGCAGCTCTGGCTTGAGCTTGTTGAGGTTCACGCAGGGCCAATGGTGAAGGATCACCGCGGCCGAGTTCAGCGTAATCCTGACGCGCAATTTCGCCTTCAGCCAGCTCTCTGACCAAAACTTGCTGGGCTTGGGCAACGCCAGCCTCTGCCCTCACCACCGCAACTTTAAAATCTGCATCCTCTATACGAAGGAGCGTTTCCCCTTTCTTGAAGATACCGCCTTCAATAAAGTTTGGAGAGACATAAACAACTTTTCCGCCCACTTGTGGGACAAGGTCAATTTCAATTTGTGGGCGTGCTTCGCCCTGTGTCCGAACTTTTAACTGTACGTCTTCAAGTTTGGCATAATCTGCAATCACGGCGAGCGTGTTGAAATTTCTCTTTTTTTCTTTCGGCTTTTTATTCAGCGAAATAAAAATAGATGTTGCCACAACAAAACCGAAAATAATCAATAGAGGAAGCACAACGAATAAAAGTTTCCGAAAAAAGCCGCCTTGCTTTTCAGGGATGGAATAATTCGGGGATGAATTGACCATTTTACTAACCTTGATTTCTCAAAAATACAGGTAATGCGTCAGGCGGGATATCACCATAAGCACCACCGCCTAATGCAACATGCAACCTAACTCGATTTTGTAATCTCTCAGCGCGGGCAGAAATTAGCTGCCCCTGCGCGGATATCCGACGTGTTTGCGCATCCAACAATTGGAGGATGGACGCCAAGCCTTCGGTATATCGGAGCTCCAAGCGCTTCTCAGCTTCAAGAGCTTCATCTGCTGACACGCGCAAAGCGGCCTCCCGCTCTTCAAGTCGCATTTCAGCATCCAATGCATTTTCAACGTCTAAATACGCGTCTAGCACAGCTCCAACATAAGACTGAAGCTGTTGTTCAAGCACAGCCTCTTGCAACTCAACATTCGCCCGAAGTCGGCCCCCTTGGAAAATTGGCGCCGTCAGATTCGACGCAATGTTTGCGACCAAAGCATCAATGTCGAAGAAATTTGTGATAGACGTACCGCCAGCATTTAGACCCGACGTCAAATTCAAACGCGGCAAAAGCGCTTTGCGCGCAATATCAATCTCAATACCTTGCGCCGCCAGCCTTTGTTCGGCAGCAATCAAATCAGGACGCTGAGTTAAAATATAAGTCGGAGCACCAGCACCTGTCAGCGGAGGCAACGCAGGAAGGTCTACCGCGGAGTCTATGTCTGCGGCAGGATAGCGGTTTAGCAAAGTCTCAAGCTGACGAGACAAGGCCGCGAGCCTTTGCAGGCGCGACGCATGTGTGGCCTGAGCACGCGCCAAAGAAGATCGGGTCAAACGCACATCTGCACTGCTCGACAACCCAGCCTCAAACCTACGCAAACTTCGACGAAGGGCCCGTTCTTGTGTTTCAATTTCTTCAAGAGAGAGGTCGTCCAATAATTTTGTCTCGATTAGACTAAACCAGGTCTGAGCGACTCGCCCCGTTATAGATAAGCGCGCACTGGCCACGTCAGTTGCCGTCGCTTCAGTATTTAACTCTGACGCAGATATGTCATCCGAAATCCGACCCCAAAAATCCGGCTCCCAACTTGCATTTAATCCAGCGCTAAAATTTGTTGCGTCTGGAATAAATTCATTGCCCCGCTCACTACGGGATATGCCAGCACTGGCCGATACTGACGGAACACGGGCGGCGTTGCTGATCTTTTCCCTCGCAATAGCCCCGTCAAGGCGAGCATAGGCCGCTCCGATATTTGTATTTTCCCGCAAAGCCTCATCAACGAGTCTGATTAGTTTTGGATCCGGAAAAGCGCGAACCCAGTCTGTTGTCGGCAGGGCATCCGGCGCGGGGACGCTCCAATCCTGCGGCGCTGGAGCATCGCTTAACGCGGCTTCTCGCGGCTCGACCACAGTTGGGTCAGGCTTTAGGTCAAAAGTTGCACAGCCAGAAAGTGCGAACATCATGACCCAAAGGGGGGCGGAGAGCCAAAAATTAGATCCTATGACAGCATTTCTCTTCATAAGGTGTCCCTAGGACATAATTAGCGAGAGTCAATTAAAATTTATTGAAAAACGATAAAAAATAACTTTTCACGTATTTTGGCAGGCTTCATTGGAAAGGTCTCATGAATTCTTGTACAATGAACACAAATCTTCTGAAAGCGTAGAATTATTGTGTATGAAGACAGAACTTCTTTTTAACACTTGCATTCGGTCTTGCTTTGCCAATAGGTCACTTTGACCGAATACGACTTTACGGACAAATTGGACTTTAGAACTCGCTGTGTCGTCTACCAGACCTCAAAAAGTGTTAAATTCAGATAGAAAAGCCGTTCTCGGTATTGCTGCTGTCCCCCTATTAGCCTTAGCGCTATTTTCAGGAGCAAGCGTTCTACTAATAGGGCTGACCTTTGGCTTCATCGCTGTGGCCTTGTGGGTTTACATGAGTGTTTTTCAACCCGGAGAAAAACGACTCAAACCCGTAATATCAGATCAAGACTTTCGCGACATACGCGGTCAAACACTTCAGGACATGACTGACGCCTTACCGCGTGCTGTCGTAGCTTTGGACCGAAATGCTGTCGTGATTTACGCGAACAAATTTGCCTTTGAATTACTCTCTCCTGACATAATAGGGAGGCCTATCGGAGCCTATTTACGCACCTCTTCCGTCCGATCCTATATGGAACGCGCGTTTAAAGGAGAGGTCCCACCTTCTTTATCTGTTCACGTCTTGCAGCCAGCAGAACGCTATATTGACGTTGATTTTTCTCAAGCCGTATCTATCGCTCAAGATGATCTACGCTCATCTGTCGTCTTTGCTGTTCTAGCCGACAGGACGCAAGCCCGGATAGATCGAGAACAGCGGGAGGATTTTTTAGCCAATGCCAGTCATGAATTAAAAACACCGATCGCGTCCATGACCGGTTTTATCGAAACCCTGCGTGGTCATGCAAAGGATGATCCTATTGCCCGCGAAAAATTCTTAAACATTATGGCAGAGCAAGCCGCACGCATGGAGCGCTTGGTCACGGACCTACTTTCATTACGACGTATTGAGAGCAGTCGACATCTGGCACCATCTGAGACAGCTGATTTACGAAAGGCTATTATTGCAGCGCGAGATGCCCTTACACTTTTGGCTAAAGAGAAAGGCGTAACACTGTCTATCACTTTTCCGGATGAAGACACGGCCCTCACAAGTGGTAAAACAGATGAGTGTGTACAGCTGTTTTTGAACCTCATGGAAAATGGTATCAAACTTTCGCCCGACGGCTCTACACTCCGCGTTTCCTTAGAACGTCTGCCAAAATGGACGGGACAAGCGTTTAAAGAACCAATCAATCACGGAAGCGGCTTTAGACGCATTGTCAATCTGGCCCCGACGGAACATTCGGTTTGGCGCGTTATTATTTCAGATCAGGGGCCGGGATTTTCGAAAACACATCTTCCTAGAATTGGAGAAAGATTTTACCGCGTCGCAGGTGATCTGCCTGCGCAGGAAAAAGGTACAGGGCTAGGGCTGGCCATTGTTAAACATCTTGTCATGCGCCACCGCGCCGGATTATTTGTAAAAACAACGCATATTGGAGAAACGGAAACAGCGTCTCATGGGACATCTTTTTCTGTGATCTTCACCGCGCGGGACCCACAACATCACAGGATCTCAGGATAAATTCGTATGACACCCTATGTTTTGATTGTCGAAGACGAAACAGCGATATCAACCTTATTGGAGTATAATCTCGAAAAGGAAGGGTTTGAAACGGCCTTGGCGGAGGATGGAGATCTGGCGATAGTCATGGCGGCAGAACGGACGCCAGACTTGATCTTGCTGGATTGGATGATCCCAAAGCTCTCCGGTGTTGAGGTCTGCCGGCGGTTGCGGCGTAAGGAGGCCACAGCGGATGTTCCAATCATTATGTTATCAGCTCGCGGAGAAGAAGATGACCGCGTGTCGGGTCTGGATGTCGGCGCGGATGATTATCTGGTCAAGCCTTTTTCAATACCCGAATTATTTGCCCGCATCCGCGCTCTGCTGAGACGTACGCAAACCAACGCCCTATCCTCCGGAATTTCCGTCGGCGATTTGGAGATTGATGTCAAAGCGCATCGTGTCTCTCGCGCCAATCAAGAGCTTCATCTCGGTCCAACAGAATTTCGTCTTTTAGAGCATTTCATGCGTCGCCCCGGTCAAGTCTTTTCCAGAGAACAGCTTCTAGACGCGGTCTGGGGCCATGATGTTTATGTCGAAGCCCGAACCGTTGACGTCCATATTGGACGACTTCGCAAAGCCTTGAAAATGCCTGACCGTAAGGATCCGATCCGTACGGTGAGATCTGCGGGATATGCGCTACGCCCAGAAGGGTAGATAAAAGCTATATACCACCTTCATCTTGCACCTATGACTTGCCCTTGCGTGTCGAGAGGCTTATGGCGCGCGAAACCGCTTATAGATAAGATGACATGATCCGTTCGACACTCGCAGCTTTTGCTGATTCCATTTCCATTCCCGCACGCAAACGCTCCGGCCCGCTGACATTTACGCCTAATCGTATCAAGGTCGAGCTTCTGGCCGGACTGACAGTCGCGCTGGCCTTGGTCCCCGAAGCTGTGGCCTTTGCCTTTGTCGCAGGCGTAGAGCCATTGGTAGGGCTTTATGCCGCCTTTATCGTCGGGCTGATTACAGCCCTGATCGGTGGCCGTCCGGGTATGATCTCCGGTGCAACAGGGGCGTTGGCCGTTGTTATGGTCGCCCTCGTCGCGGATCACGGCGTGGAATATCTCTTTGCTACAGTTGTCCTGATGGGGATTTTGCAGATCACCGCGGGCGTGTTCAAACTTGGCAAATTCATCCGCCTCGTCCCGCATCCCGTCATGCTCGGCTTTGTCAACGGCCTCGCTATTGTTATCGGCATGGCGCAGCTCAGCCAGTTCCAATCCGCCCCGCCGGAACGCATTCCGGGCGAGCATTACGGCCCTTTCCATATTCTGGAAGGCACATGGCTGACGGGGACACCGCTTATGATCATGCTGGCCCTTGTCGCCCTGACCATGTTCCTGATCTGGGTCACGCCAAAAGTGACCAAAGCCCTGCCTGCGCCGCTCGTCGGAATTGGGATTGTCACAGCCATTGTCATTGCCTTTAATTTAGATGTCCCCACGGTCAGCACCATGGCCTCCATCGCAGGTGGCTTACCGGAATTTAGCGTCCCGTCTGTCCCGCTCAATATGGAGACCTTCGGCATTATCTTCCCTTATGCCCTCGTCCTCGCCGCGATTGGCTTGATCGAGAGCTTGCTGACCTTGAACCTCGTCGGGGAGATCAAGGAAGAACGCGGCGGCGCGTCGCAAGAATGTGTCGCCCAAGGCGTCGCCAATACAGTCACCGGATTTTTCGGCGGCATGGGCGGCTGCGCCATGATCGGCCAATCCATGATCAATGTGAAATCCGGCGGCCGAACACGGCTTTCAGGGATTAGCGCGTCGCTCTTCCTCCTGATATTCATTCTCTTCGGGTCGCAATTTATAGGCATGATCCCGCTGGCCGCACTCGTTGGCGTGATGTTTATGGTCGTGATCGGGACATTTGCGTGGCAGTCCTTCACCATTATGCGCCGCATCCCGCTGATCGATGCGCTGGTCATCGTCCTCGTCACCGTCGTGACCGTCTATCACGATTTGGCCGTCGCCGTTGTTGTCGGCGTCATCGTCTCCGCCCTTGCCTATGCGTGGAATGCCGCCAAGCGGATTGACGCCCATACGGAAATGGACGGCGAAGCCAAAATCTATAAGCTGGAAGGCCCGCTTTTCTTTGGCTCTATTGAAGGTTTTAACGAGCTGTTCGACCCCAAAAATGACCCAGATATGGTCATCGTCGATTTCGCCAATTCCCGCGTTGTCGATCAATCCGCACTGCAAGCGATTGAAGCGCTGGCCGATAAATATATCCAATCCGGCAAATCCATCCGCCTCCGTCACCTGACCAAGGACGGGCATCAACTTCTCAAACGTGCAGGTCAATTGATGATCGACTCGGATGATGACCCCGAATATGAAATCGCCACAGATTATAAGGTCCGCACAGGGCGTCTGGGGAGTGGGCATTAAGGGTTTATAATATTGTGAAGGGTCCTCAGTATAATACCCCTTTCATGAGAATGCGATATAAGACAGGGGTCGTCCCATTCGTCCTGATAGGTAAACTCACACCGTCCGAATTTATATGTTGTCGCGATTCCAAACGGACCACGTTTTCTTATCCGTCCGTAAGTTTTCCGAATGTTTTTAAATACAAATTCCGCATCTTTTGGCTCAAATTCGAGAGAGTAATTTCCATCTGAAAGGCGCAATAATGTAACGGCCATGATGCGATATTAATCTTACCTCAGATAGTATAGCAAGCGGATACGCCTACTGCACATCTAGGTGTCAGCCGAATTATATTTCAAAGCAGGACTTGCCCGCAGAGCTGATCTTCTGATGGTGTACCAGAAGGAATGGTTTAGTTTTGTTTTACAGAAAGATCAAAATGCTGATTGTAAGACAGCATCACAGACTCTGCGGCGATGGTTTTTGAAGAAACGGCCAGTCATAAACCCCTGAGTTCAGCCTCTTGGATATGTGCATTTTTTGTTCACAAAAATTGCACGAGTCGGCTCTCGTTCCCAAAGTCCCGGCTCAGTCCACGCTCTCACACGCAGATGCTCAGACCCATCGTCTCCCGGTCCAGCAAGCGAGGCCTCACCTGTCCCATGACCAAAAGAACAAGTCTAATATGACCCATAAATCCCAAAGTGAGGATTATTCTATTTTGAAATGAGGATTGATCGGGTGGGTGCATTGAAAAAACTCAGAAAATATTGGGATATGCAAAGTTCAAGATAAGGAAAGTGGCTTCTAGGACAAAGTAACGTTTAAATAGTTTTTATTAGAAGGTTTTTGGCTGGTCATCCGTTTGTATAGATAGAGCTATCTTTACGGGAGGGACATATGACAAAAAAAAAGCAATTATTTGCTTGTTTGCTAGCAGGAACTTTGACGATCGCATCTCCGCCCAGCTTCGCTGAAAATGACACCCAAGCCGCACGCGATATCAATGAGATCGTAGTTGACGAAGAAAAACTCCGACAAGCCATTGCTTCACGCAGCTTAACTTGGCTGACAGGTAGCTCTTCCAATAATGATTATGTATCAGTCGGACGGCTCGCCAATTTTTTTGGCTTTGTCGCCCTACGCGTTTCCAGTAATCACAGTCTGTCACGGAGCGCAATCGCAAAGGAAACGCTTCATGTTTTGAACAAGCGGCAGCAAAATGCGCTTATTTCGCTTGTTGAGGATCAGAAGGCCGCATTTCAAGATGTTCAAACCGCCAGATTTGAAATGAATAGAGCCTTGGAAGGATTACTAGTTGGAGAAAAGGTGAGCCGAGAGGAATTTTTGATATTAGGAGAACAATATGGCGCGGCGGAAGCCGAACTTGGGCGGATTGTTGGGCAAAGATTAGGTGAGGTAGGAACCTCCCTGACAGTAGACCAAAAAACTAAGTTATCACAGATTCGAAACCAATACGTATCTGGAAATGCCCGTAAGACCAAAATAAAGGGCATCAAAACAGACCTATCAAAAACAGACAAGAAAGAGCTTATTAATCTTGGAGCCAGATTATTGAGCTGGACGACAGGTAATAAATCATTCAACGATTTTGAAGTGGTAGGCAAGCCGAGCCAACACTTTGGCTTTGTGAGTTTAAGAATTGAATCTAATCATGGCGTAAAACGCGGGGCCGTTGCGAATGAAGTTCTTGATCTTTTATCACACGAACAAAAAAAGCCGATTGATGAAGCAACCCAATATAATGTCGAAGCATTTGACGAATTTATGACCTTACGAAAAATGCTGATGCGCACATTGGAAGTCGCATTAGTAGGTGATGTAATCAGTCAGGAGAAGGTCTTAGAAATCGGTTCTAAAATGGGCAGGAAAGAGGCTGATATGACATGGTCTCAGGCTATGGCTATGCTTGAGGTGCGGGATAGCATGAATAACGCGCAGCGCTCAGGGCTCATGAATTTACGCTCGAAATATACGGGCAAAACAGCGCAAGTGTCTGACGACCCGTTTTCGCGTGGTCGCCAGCTATATGCGCAATGCGCTCTGTGCCACAGTGAAAACGGCGCATCTGTCGGACCATCCATATCAAATCTAATTAATCAGGGTGTGGCAAAGGATAGCAATTATACAAACTACTCATCGGCCATTAAGAGTTTCTCAATTGATAATCCTATCTGGAGCGAAGCTCTACTTGATGAGTTTTTGAGATCACCAAAAGATATGATGCCCGGGACCTATATGGGATATAATGGCATAAAGATAAAAAGTGATCGTGAAGCCCTTCTGCACTATCTCAAAGAGAAACCTTAAAATCCGAGATGGTGCATTGTAGATACAAAATTTAAACTCTCCAATGACTAAAATTTACTTTGTCCGGACCAAGTCGCTTAATCCTTTCAGACTCTCGCAAAACATGTCGAGATTTTTGTTATCATAACTTGGCCAAATGTATCGGCGACCCTATGGGCAAAATGTCTGATGTCACCGCAGAGGTTTTGCATGAAGCTGGCTATATGGTTTTATTTTAGACAAAATCTGTCAAAGAAATTGCAAATGTTATAAAGTCACGCTAAACACACCGCGTGATCGCTCCTTTTGACATATCACGCTTGCGGCGCATTTGGTCTTTTAGGCCTTCCCTCTGCGCTGTTCTCGTCTCGGCAATGTTCTTGCTGGGGCAGATGGTGTCACCCAGCCATTCTCACGCGCATGAGCACGTGCACGCCCATGATCATGCCCATCACCAAGACGAGGAGCGTGAGACGCCGATTGATAGGTGCGAAGTCTGCATCGTTGCCGTTAAAGATGACGCGGATTTGGAGATCAATCCGACTCCGGAGCTTGAGCCTGTTGATGGTGATATTGTCCATCCTCACCTTTATTGTTTCGGTGAAACAGCCTTTAAGGTTACGACATCAACTCATCCGCCACCTAAACCCAATATACGGCCGGACAGAGCCCGGGCCCCTCCCTCTATATTTTAAATCTAAAAAGCGTCTCTGTGCGCTTAGGACCCTGAGTTTGCCTAGCAGCTCGGGATAAATTTATGTGATTTAAAATATATGGAGTGAGAGCATGGCTCATCACGCAACAATTGAAACGCTCGACACGCAAATGAAATTTGCGGAGCATATGGCAAAAGAGAAAAATGCGCGGCTGACGCCCATTCGTCGCCATGTTTATAAATGTCTTTTACAGGCGGAAACACCCATTGGTGCCTATGAAATTTTGGATATGCTCGACGGTGTCGGGGCCGCCAAACCGCCAACTGTTTACCGGGCGCTGGATTGGTTGATTGATATCGGACTCGCTAAAAAGATCGAGTCTGTTTCAAAATATATGGCCAAAACATCTCAGGCTGACGATGGGCAACTGGCTTTGCTCTTATGTAAAACGTGCGGTCATGCCGAGCCGTTTGATGCAGGACCCGTTTTGCAGAGCATTGGCGAGTTCGTGAAGTCTAAAGGGTTTCAGAAAGATCAGACGGTCATCGAAATCATCGGGCAATGTTCCGAACATCGGGCGTGACATCAGACATCACCCGATGATCTGAATTTGGTCGGGAACCCTTCCAGAACCAGCCAAAAGACAAGCGCCATCCCGAGATATCCGCAGAGGAAATGCACGGAATCCAGCCCCCATAATGGGCTTGATTGTCCCGCAAAGAGCACGGCATTGCCTAGAGCCGGTATCACAAGCAGTGCGCCACAAATCAGCGCCACGGCTAGGTAATGAAAAAGCCCGGTGGCTTTCGTCATGCGGATCAGAGCCAGCAAACCGCAGGCCTGCACAAAGCTGATAAACAAGCTATTGAAGCTTTGTAGAAATCCACGCGCCTCCGCCAGTGCGATGAGCTCTACTTCCGTGCGCCCAATCAGATCTTGCCAAACATCATCCAGCAACACGGCATACCAGAAATAGCCCCATTTTGTGAAAGCGATCGTCGCCAGAATTAGGGCGAGAGCGGTCAGGACCGATGAATTTTGTAAGGCGCGACGGATCATAGACGCTGACCAGCAAGTTAAATGCCGATCCGTGCAATTCCACGAAAACGTGATTGCATCTAATTAAGAGCGGTCACGCGACCTAATCCCGCTTTAAACACACCGCCGTCGCTTCACCGCCCCCGATACAGAGCGACGCCAGGCCTGTCTTGGCATCGCGCTTTTCCATCTCCGCAATCAGGGTCGCCATGATGCGCGCACCGGAGGCGCCGATAGGATGGCCCAACACACAACCTCCGCCATTCACATTCACCTTGGCGTGATCAAGGCCGAGTTCTTGCATGGCGATCATCGGGACGACGGCGAAGGCTTCATTAATTTCCCACAGCTCGACATCGTCCTTTGTCCAGCCTGCCTTATCCATCGCTTTTTTCATGGCGTTGACGGGGGCCGTCGTGAAACGCGCAGGTTCATGCGCGTGGGCGGCGTGAGAGACGATTTCGGCAAGGACTTTATGCCCACCCGCATCGGCTTCGGACCGACGCATGAGAACGAGGGCCGCTGCGCCGTCATTGATCGAGCTGGCATTAGCCGCTGTGACTGTGCCGTCTTTGTTAAAGACAGGACGCAGGCTCGGAATTTTTTCCGGACGCGCATTTGACGGGCCTTCATCTTTTGTGACAACCGTATCACCTTTGCGACCCTTTATTGTGACGGGGGTGAGTTCACGGTCAAATTTACCTTCAGCTTCGGCCAGTTGTGCGCGGCGTACAGATTCAATGGCATAGGCATCCTGCTGCTCGCGGGTGAATTGATATTCCGCAGCGATCTGGTCGGCAAAGACACCCATCGCGCCGCCTTCATAGGCGTCTGTGAGGCCGTCATGCATCATGGAGTCGATCACCGCCTGATTTCCCATGCGCATGCCGCCACGCGCTTTAGGCAGCAGATATGGTGCATTCGTCATGCTTTCCATACCGCCCGCCACGGCAACATTAATAGAGCCCGCTTTGATCGCGTCATGTGCCATAATCGCGGCCTGCATGCCGGAGCCGCACATTTTATTGATTGTCGTCGCTTCCGTTGACAGCGGCAAGTCCGCGCCGAGAGCCGCTTGACGGGCGGGCGCTTGGCCCTGTCCGGCGGGCAGAACGCAGCCCATCACGACTTGATCAACCGCGGCAGTATCAACTTTGGCTTCTGCCATGGCCGCTTTAATCGCAGCAGAGCCGAGCTCAGGCGCAGAGACGCTTGAAAACGCACCTTGGAATGCGCCCATAGGCGTCCGGGCTAAACCTACAATGACAACGGCATCAGCAGACATATCAAAACCTCATAAAAATTTTTGGTGCGCTCTACCCCGTCGTCAGAGGCAATACCAGAAGGCGGAATGCCCTAAATCAGGTTTATTCTTGCGCGTGGCGCGCGCCTAATTGTCATCCATGCTTGCATCGGGGTTATTTTCCGCCTGAGCGGCCGCTTTGCGTTTCGCGATGATCGCGGCGCGTTTCATTTCAATATCTTGCCGTTTCTTATCCGCCAGCGTGTCACGTTTGAAAACGCGCAGCAGGACAAAGGCAATGACAAAAGCCAAAAGGATGACGAATATTTCAACGGGTTTAACGCTCATGCTATCGGCCTATTCAAATCTCATAAAAAAAGCTGCCACAACCATATGGCAGCCTCTTTTCATTTTTTAAAGATCGTAAGCTGTGGCTTAATCACCCACTTCAAATGTGATTTTCACATTGACGCGAAACTTATCAATTTTACCGTCTTTAATTGTTGTCTTCATATTTTTGACATTGGCAGAGCGAATATCTTTGACGGTCTTGCCTGTGCGTGTGACCGCATTTTGGATTGCGTCTTCGAAGCTCTTTGTGCTTTCGCTCATAACTTCGATAGATTTCATAATGGCCATAATTAGCGCTCCTCAGTTAGTTAGACCTCTTGCCTAGAGCGTCTGAACCCTAAGAACCAGTTACGGGGTCGTAATGGTGATTAAAAAAGTCTTTCGACCTAGCCCGTGCGGGTAATCCATCCGCCGCCCAATGTACGGGCCGCGTCATTTCGGTCTTCATAGAAAACGCAAGCCTGTCCGGGAGAGAGGCCAATATCCGGTTCATCCAACACGACCGCTATTTCATTGCCCTTCAGTTTAAACCGCGCAGGCGCAGGCGGGCGGGTTGAGCGCACTTTTACACGAATTTTCAACCCATCTAAATTCGCGCCAAACTGACCCTCGCCCAGCCAATTAATATCGTCCAGCCAGAGCGTATCCCGTTCTAACGCTGTGCGGGGTCCGACAATGACTTGCTTGTCATCGGCCTCAATACCGACAACGAAGAGCGGATCCGTCCCAGTATAATCCCCCAAGCCCAAACCGCGACGTTGGCCGATTGTGTAATACATAACGCCGCGATGCTGGCCCAAAACCGTGCCGTCCAGATGCACAATATCTCCGGGTTGCGCCGCGTCAGGACGTATCTTCTCGATCACATCCGTATATTTTCCAGTTGGAACGAAACAGATATCCTGACTGTCCGGTTTCGTGGCGACATTCAGACCCAGCTCAACAGCCAGACGCCTTGTTTCTGTTTTGTCCATATGCCCCAGCGGGAAGCGCAGAAAATCCAATTGCTCGCGCGTTGTCGCAAACAGGAAATAAGATTGGTCTTTCCCACCATCATAGGCGCGGTGCAGCTCCGGGCCGTTATCGCCCTCTACACGTTTAATGTAATGCCCCGTCGCCATACAATCCGCGCCCAGATCACGCGCGACCTGCAAGAGGTCTTTGAATTTAACGGTCTGATTACAGCGTACGCAAGGGATTGGGGTCGCACCTTTCAGATAGGTTTCGGCGAAATCCTCAATGACCTGTTCACGAAAATTGCTCTCATAATCCAAAACATAATGCGGGAAGCCATGCGTTTCCGCAACGCGCTTGGCGTCATAAATATCCTGCCCCGCGCAGCAGGCCTTGGCTTTTTGGATGGCTGCACCGTGATCATAGAGCTGAAGCGTCACACCAATGACGTCATAGCCTTCACGGGCCAATAGCGCTGCGCAGACAGAGCTATCCACCCCACCGCTCATCGCTACGACAACGCGTGTTTCGCCTTCAGATTTCTCAAATCCCAGCGAATTTCTTTGATTTTTCAATGTTTCAGTCATCTTATTTAAAAAAAATACAGATTTTTTTTCTGTTGAATCCACGGCGATATAGGGAGGGTTCTGTCCCAAGTCGATACATTGGGCACAGAGATCAGCCCAAAAAGACTCAATAGAATCAATTCGGTGCCGAGTCGTGTTAACCATTATTAACGATAAACGTGATTACGTTAACCTTCGTAAACGGTTGTTTCTAAACGATTTT
>CAZBDT010000006.1:0-35440 GCA_964490745.1 uncultured Algimonas sp. | reverse complement strand
CCATCCCATTTTTGCCGTGTTAAGGATAGCCATTTCCGCCCATTTTTCTTTATCGGCATAAACGGTATCGATGTGGCGCTGAATATCCCAATAGGCTTCGAAATCAGGCGTGACTTGGAAATAGTCATGATGTTTCAGATTATCGAGAATATCATTATAAACCTGCGTATCGCCACCGGAGAATACGCCCGTCTCTAATTGCTCGATAACTTTTTGGAGCTTGGGCGAGTTCTTGATAACCTCCGAAGGACGTGCACGGCGATGTTGCCGCTCGGCAATTTCATCTGCTTTCAGGCCGAAAATAAAGATATTTTCCTCGCCGAGATGCTCTTGCATTTCAACATTCGCACCGTCCAGCGTCCCCACTGTCAGCGCGCCATTGAGGGCAAATTTCATATTACCTGTTCCTGAGGCCTCAAAGCCAGCCGTTGAAATTTGCTCTGACAAATCAGCGCCAGGAATTAGAACTTCTGCGGCGGTCACGTTGTAATTTGGCAAGAAGATGACCTTTAGCTTATCGCCAATCTCCTCATCTGCATTGACCACATTAGCCACATCATTAATCAACTTGATAATGAGCTTTGCGAGGAAGTAACTCGGAGCCGCTTTACCTGCAAATATTTTCACGCGCGGCTGCCAATCCGCCTTAGGATTCGCTTTCATCTCATTATAAAGCACGATCGTCTCAAGGATATTCATGAGTTGGCGCTTATATTCATGGATACGCTTGATCTGAATATCAAACATCGCCTCAGGGTTGACCTCAATGCCTGTTTCTTTGAGTAAAAAGGCCGCGAGGCGTTTTTTATTCTCTGCTTTGACATCCATATATTGCGTCTGCCAGCCTTTGTCTGTCGCCAGAGGCACGAGCTTTTGCAACTGTTCAAGATCGTCAATCCAGCCCTCTCCGATTTTGTCGATAATCATCTCGGACAGACCGGGGTTACACTCCAAGAGCCAGCGCCGTGGCGTGACGCCATTGGTCTGGTTGATAATTTTGTCCGGGAACATGGTGTGAAGATCATGGAACACAGTTTTTTTCATCAGCTCGGAGTGAAGCGCTGAGACGCCGTTGACTTTGCGCGAGCCAATAAACGCCAAATTACCCATCCGCACCCAATCTTGCTGATGGGGATGAATGACCTGAATATTTGCGATGATATGGTGCTCCAGACCCTTCGCTAAGGCCTCCCGGTAAAACGCGCCGTCGATCATATTGATGATTTGCAGGTGGCGCGGTAGGATGCGTTCGAAGAGAGATTTGGGCCACTTCTCCAGGGCTTCGGGCAAGAGTGTGTGGTTCGTATAGTGCAGCGTTTCGCGCGCAATCTCAAAGGCCCGCTCAAAGCTGAAATCATGCAAGTCCATCAAAATGCGGATAAGTTCCGGTACAGCAATGGCCGGATGCGTATCATTGAGCTGAACAGCCACGTGATCGCCCAAATTTTCAAGACTGTCGTAATTCATGAAATATCGACGGATAAGATCCTGCAATGAAGCACTCGTGAAGAACACCTCCTGTTTCAGCCGTAGCTCACGCCCCTGTTCAGTATGATCGCCCGGATAGAGAACCTTGGAAATCGATTCAGCTACAATCTGCTGATAGGCCGAGGCCATAAACTCACCCTCGTTGAACTTTTTAAGGTTCATCAAGTCTGCTTGACGGGCAGACCAGAGGCGCAGCGTGTTGACATGCTTACCTTCCCAGCCTGGAATAGGCATATCAAAAGCGACAGCATGGATACGTTCAGTCGGTTTCCAGACCGCTTTGCCCGCATGATCAGTTTCAACATGGCCACCGAAATGAATATCATAAACGACTTCGGGACGACGAAATTCCCAAGCATTGCCTTCAACAAGCCAATCTTCTGGCTCTTCGAGCTGCCAGCCATCTTCAATATTTTGTTTGAAAATACCGTGCTGATAGCGAATGCCATAGCCCATACCGGCAACGCCCGTTGTCGACATAGAGTCCATAAAGCACGCCGCTAGACGGCCCAGACCACCATTTCCTAAAGCGGCGTCCTGCTCAGCGTGAAGCACCTCATGAAAGTCAAGTTTATGTTCTTCAAAAAAGTCTTTAGCCTCGCCTAATAAGCCGAGATTAGTCAGGCCGTCTTCAAGCATACGTCCAATCATGAATTCCATAGACAGGTAATAAACGCGTTTTTGCTTGTTTTTGTAAATACGGCGGGTGGTATCGATCCAACCTTCGACCATATGATCCCGGGTTGCGAGAGAAAGTGCAACACACCAATCACGGGCAACCGCGTGCCGCTGATCTTTACCCACAGAGTAGATTAAATGGCGTAATATCGAGTCACCAAAGCTCTCTTCGTGAAGGCCTTGGGCATCAGGAATCTTATGCATAGGAAGGTTCATCAGTATCTCGATCTGTCGTTAAGTGTTAAAAAGCGCGCTATCAGTTCACGCATGAATTTTAAATTCTGTACCGCACCTAAATTTATCTTTTAAATCAAGGAACCGCTTGCTGTCATCGAACGTCTATACAATAGTCAAGTCCGGACAAACAATAAAGTTAGATTGAGTTCAAGATTGAGGGGATGTGATGCAAAATGAGGCGAGCCTAACCAATAACTCAATGTGGAGAGACAAGCGGACCTCCAATAGACGCTTGGCAGAGAGATCAATGGCATTCGTTCTTGCGGGTGGGCGAGGTAGCCGACTTCATAATTTAACAGAAATGCGCGCAAAGCCGGCGGTCTTTTTTGGCGGTAAATTCCGTATCATTGACTTTGCGCTCTCCAATGCGATGAATTCCGGTATTAAACGTATCGGCGTGGCTACGCAATATAAGCAACATAGCCTCATTAGGCATTTACAGCGCGGATGGAACTTCTATCGCGCAGAGCGGAATGAGAGTTTCGATATCCTGCCCGCCTCGCAAACCATGTCCGAGGATAGATGGTATGAAGGTACCGCAGATGCGGTTTATCAAAACATCGACATCATCGGTAGCTATTCCAATGTGGAATATGTCGTCATACTCGCAGGCGATCATATCTATAAAATGGATTATGAGCTTATGCTCGAAGAGCATGTCAATTCCGGCGCCGATGTTACCGTTGGCTGTCTAGAAGTCACCGTTAAAGAAGCGACTGCCTTTGGCGTCATGCATGTTGACGAAGCCGATGTTATAACTGATTTCCTAGAAAAGCCTGCAAATCCTCCAACTATTCCGGGGCGAGATGATATCTGTTTAGGGTCGATGGGTATTTACGTATTCAATAAAGATTTTCTATTTCAGCAATTGAGAAGAGATGCAGCCGAAGTCGGAAGTGAAAGAGATTTCGGTAAAAATGTAATTCCTTATCTTGTCAAAAACGGTAAAGCGCAAGCTCATCGTTTCCCAAAATCCTGTGTGCGATCAGAAGGCGAAGAAGAAGCCTATTGGCGTGATGTGGGAACAATAGATGCCTATATGGAAGCGAATTTGGATCTCACCTCCCTTCAGCCTGCGCTTAATCTCTATGATGAAAACTGGCCGATCTGGACCTATTCTGAACTCGCACCCGGCGCGAAATTCATTCATGATGAAGTTGGCCGGAGAGGTTCTGCGGTAAATTCAGTTATCTCAGGAGGCTGTATTGTCTCTGGATCCAGAGTTGACCAATCTCTCCTTTTCACAAATGTGCATGTGCACTCATATTCATCACTTAAACGCGCAATTATCCTCCCTGAGGTCGACATTGCTGAGGTCGTTCAACTGACCAATGTGGTCATTGACAAAGGCGTACGTATTCCTAAAGGCCTTGCCGTAGGGAATGAGCCTGAACTGGATGCCAAACGGTTTTATAGAACTGAAAACGGTGTCTGCCTCATCACTCAGTCAATGATTGATAATCTGGATATATAATTGGTCAAAAATAAAAACCTTTCTGTTTTATGTGTTGCGTCCGAGTGCTTTCCACTGATTAAGACAGGCGGGTTAGCCGATGTGGTCGGCGCCTTGCCCCTTGCCCTGTCGAAGATTGACGTCAACACAACGGTTTTCTTACCGGGATTTCCTGCTGTTCTAGCGGGACTAAACGGCAAAAAGACCGCCGCGAAAGTTAGGCTCTTTGGTGGGACATCTGCCAAGGTCATAAAGGGGAAAACAGCAACAGGCCTATCGGTGCTCGCCCTAGATGCTCCGGATTTATTTGACTTTTCAGGCAATCCTTATTTGACCCAAGACGGCCACGACCGTCCTTTGAACGGTGAGAAATTCGCGGCATTTTCCAAAATAGCCGCTGAGATCGCGCGAGGGGAAATTGGCGGTAAGCCTTATGATGTTCTTCATGCCCATGATTGGCAGGCGGGCCTCTGCGCCGCTTATTTGAAGGCTTCAAAAGATAGCCGCGTTAAAACGGTTTTGACCATCCACAATCTCGCCTTTCAGGGCCTTTTTCCCAAAAGATTGATGGAAACTCTAGATTTGCCATCTGACTACTTTGGCCCTGAGGGCTTAGAATATTGGGATAAGGTCAGCTTTTTAAAAGCGGGCATTGCCTTTAGTGATCATATCACAACGGTCAGCCCTAGCTACGCGCTGGAAATACAATCTGATGAAGGCGGTATGGGCTTTGGTGGTTTGCTGCGGGCCAAATCAAAAAGCTTATCCGGCATGTTAAACGGTATTGATCTTGAGGTTTGGAACCCTGAAACCGACCCTGAGATAGTGCAAAACTTCTCCCTAGACACCCCGCAGATGAAGGCCAAAAATAAGCAAGCCCTCCAAAAGTCTTTGGGTCTGCGCGAAATTATAGACGGCCCATTATTTACGGTCATATCTCGCCTCACCACGCAAAAGGGGCTCGACCTTCTGACAGGTATGACAGATTTTATCGTATCTAAAGGCGGACAATTAGCGCTTCTCGGTTCAGGAGATAAGGCGATTGAAGCCGATTTTTTCGCGGCAGCAGAAAAGCATCCTACAGAGATTTCCGTGACCATTGGTTATGACGAGCTTTTTGCTCATCGCTTACAAGCGGGGGCCGACGCTATATTCATTCCGTCACGCTTTGAACCATGTGGCCTCACGCAGCTTTGCGCTATGCGTTACGGCACAGTCCCCGTTGTTGGCCGTGTTGGTGGCTTGAACGACACGATTATCGACGCCAACCCCATGGCACTCGCTAGCGGCGCGGCGACGGGTGTGCAATTTTCACCTGTTAATTCTCATATGCTCTATTCAGCTATCTCCAGAACATTTGACCTCTTCCACGCTCCTAAGCAGTGGACTAGCCTTGTTGAAAATTGCCTTAACCAAACTGTGGGTTGGGCGACCTCCGCGCAAGAATATAAAGACCTCTACAGGTCGCTTTGATGGCCCAACATTTCGAGACCGCTAAAGGCACAGCCAGTCCCCTCGGCTCCAGCATCATAGAAGATGGCATAAATTTCGCTTTGTTCTCAGCCCATGCCAGCGCGGTGACATTGTGCCTTTTTTCAGAGGATGGCCGCACGGAAACGCAACGTATTGATCTCGCCCACCGCACGGGGGATATTTGGCACTGTGTCGTCAAAGGCCTGAAAGCCGGAGCGCTATATGGCTATCGTGTCGACGGACCTTATACGCCCAAAGAAGGCCACCGCTTTAACGCCAATAAGCTCCTGATTGACCCTTATGCCAAAGACCTATTCGGTGAGTTTATTCAGCATGACGCCCTTTATGGCTATGTAGCCGGCGCGCCAGAGGCAGACTTGTCTTTTGATGAACGTGACAGCGCTCCTTATGTGCCCAAATGCGTGGCAGGACCTTTGCGCCTGAAATGGCAAAATATCGAAAGGCCAGACACTCCGCTTGCGGACACAATTATTTACGAGGCCCACATTAAAGGCCTGACCAAGCGCCATCCCGAAATAGCGCCCGTACATCAAGGCACATTATCAGGTCTGTCTAACCCCGCCATTATATCTCACCTCACAGAGCTGGGCGTGACCGCCATTGAGCTTTTACCCGCGCAGAGTTTCTTCTCGGAACCACGGCTAACGGAATTGGGGCTGACAAATTATTGGGGCTACAACCCCATCAATTATTTCGCGCTGTACAGGGCGTATCTGGGCGAGGATGGCGCGCAGAGCTGGGCCAATGCGGTGGAGGCTCTGCACGGCGCGGGTATCGAAGTCATATTAGATGTTGTCTATAATCATACAGCGGAGAGCTGGGAGCATGGCCCGACCCTCTCTTATCGCGGCATCGACAATGCCTCCTATTACCAATTAAAAAAAGACGCGCGATACTACGTCAACCATACGGGCACCGGTAATACATTAGACATGAGCCATCCAGCTGTGCTGAACCTCACCCTAGAGAGCCTGCGTTATTGGGTTCAAGAGATGCGGGTTGATGGCTTTAGATTTGATCTGGGCCCTATATTGGGCCGCAATCCAAATGAATTTGACCCTCAAGCCCCGCTCTTCAAAGCCATTGCGGCGGACCCCATTTTGTCGAAAGTGAAAATGATTGCTGAGCCATGGGATATTGGCCCGGGCGGTTATCAACTTGGGAACTTCCCCAAAGGCTGGAGTGAGTGGAGCGATCAATATAGAGACGCCGTGCGCAGTTTCTGGAAAGGCGATGCAAGCGCGCATCAAAATCTGGCAGGTAGGTTATTAGGCTCAGCGGAGACCTTTGAAAAATCGGAGCGCAGCCCTCAGGCCTCCATCAACTTTGTCGCCGCCCATGATGGTTTCACCCTAAGGGACACGGTGAGTTATAATAACAAACATAATCACGCAAATGGCGAGGATAATCGCGACGGCCATGGCCATAATCTGTCCGATAATATGGGCGTTGAAGGGCCAACAGAGGATGACTTTATCAATGCGGTTCGCCTTAAGCGCAGTAAAAATATGCTCGCGACATTGATGCTCTCCCAAGGCGTGCCCATGCTCCTAGGAGGAGATGAGTTTGGGCACTCTATGGGCGGAAACAATAATGCCTATTGCCAAGACAATGACACCACATGGCTGAATTGGGCCAATGCCGATAGCGAGCTTTTAGCCTTCACGAAAGAACTTATTGCCCTGCGAAAGTCATTGCCGCATTTTCGCCAAAGCGCCTATCGGCACGGCGAAATTATTCGTGGCACTGCGGTCAAAGATGCGGACTGGATTCGCGCAGATGGCCAGCCTATGCATCCCGGAGATTGGGAAAACCCAGAGTTTAGATGCTTCGCTCTTTTACTCTCTCTTCCCGATGAAGATACGCTGGCCGTAGTACTCAACCGCGGCGGGGACATTCACGCGCCATGGATAGATAATAACTGGTCTCGTCTTTTAACGACGGCCACAGCTCAACCAGGCGACGTCATTCTTGCCGATAGTGTGAGTGTGTTTAAATATCAGGGGTATTTTACGCGCCCGGATATTCGCGAAAAAAACATCAACGAAGCTGCGAGAGCTTTTGGCATCTTTGAAAGCTATCGAGATATTAATGGCAATATTCACCCCGCATCGCTTCGAACGAAAGAGAAGCTATTAGAGGCTTTGAATGTCGACCCCATGATGACCGAAACGAAAGCGGTTCCATCTTTTCCAGAGCCGTCTGATCACCACAAAGTCTATGGCGCTGATATGCTCCGCGAGACGGGTCGGTGTTGGGGCGTAACGGCGGCTCTTTATAGCCTAAGGTCGGACAGAAACTGGGGGCTGGGCGACTTTGAAGACCTCGCCCAACTCTGCGAAATTATGGCGGATAAGGGGGCCGACTTCATAGGCATTAATCCCGTCCATGCCTTGTTCCCCGCCGCGCCTTGGCTCTATTCGCCCTACTCACCCTCCTCTCGGCAATTCTTAAACGTCATGTTGATTGCGCCTGACAAAATCCCAGATTTCCCGAAGGGCTATCTTCAAGATATCAAGCCGCAAGATAGCACCGCAGACATTGATTATGAAGGCATTTATGGCGCAAAAATGACTGCATTCGAGACGGCCTTTGAGCACTTTTCAAAACTAAAACCTGACGCTGCGCGGCAAAAATCTTTCCAAGCCTTTGTTCAGAAAGGTGGTTCTGCGCTGCATCACCATGCGCTTTATGAGGCTATCTTTGAGACCCTACCAAAATCAAAACAGAGCTATGAAGGCTGGAAAAATTTTGATCCAAAATATGCAAAGCCAGCCTCCAAAGCCTGTCAGGACTTTGCCAAAAAACATGCCAATCGAGTCGAGTTTTATACCTATTTGCATTGGGTGGCGGAGACCCAATTAAAAGAGGCGCAATCCCGCGCCAAAGCGGCGGGTATGTCCATTGGCGTTTATCTGGATTTTGCCGTCGGCATTGTGCCGGGCGGTGCGGGGACGTGGCACGACGTCAATGCTTTTGCGAAAGGGGTCAGCCTCGGCGCGCCGGGTGATTTTCACAATCCCGACGGACAAGTCTGGAACCTCTCCGCTTTTAACCCTCACCTCTTGGTCGAAAATAATTACGAACCCTATCGCAGCGCGCTGCGCAAAGCGATGTCGCTGGGCGGCGCTATTCGTATTGATCATATTCTCGGACATCTGCGGAGTTTTTGGACCCCGCAAGACGCCCCCGGCGGTTATGTAAGCTACCCCTTTGATGGCCTCATCCAAATGATCGCCGAAGAGTCTCAGGCGCAAAACTGTGTGGTCTTTGGCGAAGATCTCGGCACTGTCCCCGATGACTTTAGAGACCGTATGGCCCGTTATGAGCTTATGGGTTGTAACGTTATTTTGTTTGAACGCGACAGTGCAGGCCATCTTTTGCCGCGCGAAAACATACGCGAATTGTCCATTACGGCCTTCTCTAATCATGACTTTCCAACCATGACCGGTTTCTGGAATGGAGAAGATTTTCGCTGGCGGGAAGCGCTGGGCATAGGGGATAACCCTGACACTCTGGCGTGGGAAAAACAGCGACGGGAGAATGACAAATCAGCTCTGCTAAAGCTTATCGGCATAACAGAGGGCCAACCCATGACCCCTAGGCTGATGGCCAATCTACAAGCCTATTTCGCCGCCTCAAATGTCATGGCCTTCGCCGTGCAATTAGACGATTTGATGATGAACCCGCTTCAGGCTAATGTGCCGGGCACAACAGATGAGCAGCCCAATTGGCGCCGACGCGCCAAACTCACGCTAGCTGAAATCGCGAGTGATGACGACATCTCTGAGATTTGCCTCGCAATAGATACCGCCCGCAAAGGAATTTAGAATGCACACGATCAAGACCACCCCTTTCACAGATCAAAAGCCTGGCACGTCGGGACTGCGCAAAAAGGTGAGCGTATTTCAGCACGCCAATTATCTTGAAAACTTTGTGCAATCGATTTTTAACGCCGTGCCGGAGCTTAAAGGCGGCAGCCTTGTCGTTGGAGGTGATGGACGTTTCCACAATGATGTCGCCATTCAGACCATTCTTTCTATGGCGGCGGCGAATGGCGTGGCCAAAGTTATCGTCGGGCAATCAGGTCTGTTATCCACTCCCGCTGCCTCTTGTATTATTCGTAAATATAAGGCGGTAGGCGGTATCATTCTTTCGGCGAGCCATAATCCGGGCGGGCCGAAAGGGGATTTTGGAATTAAATATAATGGTGCAAATGGTGGTCCAGCCGTTGAATCCGTCACCGCAAAAATATTCAGCCATAGTCTTGAGATTGAGTCCTACAATATCACCGAAAACAGCCCGATTGATTTAGACAGTCTTGGTCAAGCTACAATCGGCGATATGACGGTTGAGATCATTGATAATGTACTGGACTATGCGGATATGATGGAAGATCTCTTTGATTTTCCGGCTATCCGAACCATGTTCGCTTCGGGCTTTACACTCTGTTTTGACGCTATGCATGCTATTACGGGCCCCTATGCCAAAGAGATTTTAGTTAACCGTTTGGGCGCTCCCAAAGACAGCGTCATAAACGGAACGCCGCTCCCTGATTTTGGCGGCGGACACCCTGACCCCAATCCCATATACGCCAAAGAGTTATTCGATAAAATGTTCTGCGCGACCTCGCCCGACTTTGGCGCTTGCTCGGATGGCGACGGAGACCGCAATATCGTTTTGGGAAAAGACACATATGTCTCCCCCTCTGACAGCCTTGCCGTTATCACCGCAAATGCACATCTGGCTAAGGGATATAGAAACGGCATTGCGGGCGTGGCGCGCTCTATGCCGACGAGCCGCGCCGCGGACCGTGTGGCCCAAAAACTCGGCATAGACTGCTTTGAAACGCCAACAGGCTGGAAGTTCTTCGGCAACCTGCTGGATGCAGGCCGTATCACAATTTGTGGCGAAGAAAGCGCCGGAACGGGTTCTGATCATGTGCGCGAGAAAGATGGATTATGGGCGATATTGATGTGGCTCAATATCATTGCCGTCTCTGAGAAAAGCGTCACCCATATTCTTCACGATCACTGGCGGGAATTTGGACGTAATTATTATTCAAGACATGATTATGAAGGCGTAGATAAAGACAAAGCTGAGACGGTCATGGCCACACTAGAAGATAAATTTGACAAATTAATTGGGCAAAATTTTCACGGTGAGAGCGTCAGCAAAGCGGATAGCTTTGCCTATACCGACCCGGTTGACGGATCAGTCTCTAAAAACCAAGGGCTACGCGTTGAGTTTGAAAGCGGCAGTCGTTTTGTCATAAGGCTCTCCGGCACAGGAACCGTTGGCGCAACCTTGCGTCTATATTTGGAAAAGTATGCGACCCCTAATGATGACTTACAGCAAGATACACAAAACGCACTCAAAAAACTCGCCTCAATCGCCGATCAAATAGGGCATATCAAATCGATCCTCGAAAGAGACTATCCTTCGGTGATCTCATAGGTATCATTTAGACTGTGTCGACCACCATAAAGATCGGGCTTTGTCACGTTAATGCTGGTCTTCAAACATTACGCTAAGCACAAGAGATCAAAACCTTAGTCTCAGCCCGGCATCGCGTCCATACAGACATCATCAATCGGGCTGTTTGGCTCTATTTCCGAATCAACTTGAGTTTCCGAGATGTCGAAGAGCTCATGATCGAAGCCAGCGTCGAAGTTTAATATGAGACGATCCGAAGATGGGTCGATAAGTTTGGGTCAACTTATGCCAAGCGCATAAAGTGTCGATCTGAAGGTCCCTCTCCTGTTTGACATTTAGACGAGGTCTAAACAAAAATTGATTGCTAGATAGTCTACCTCTGGCGAGCAGTCGATGACGAGGGCACCGTCTTAGATAGTGTTGTTCAAAGATGACGGAATACGAAAGCGGCCTTACGCCTACTCCGCAAACTCCTTAGAAACCAAGGCAAAAGACCAATTCGAATTGTGACTGACCAACTAGGGTCTTATAGAACAGCGCTTAAACTTTTAAGCTTAGCACTTTTACGAAACATTGGGGGTCCGCAAGATTAATCGCACCGAATGTTCGCATGTGCCCATCAGAAGAAGAGAGCGAAAATCCCAGAATTTTCGATTTGTAAGAAACGCGCAAAAGCAACTCTCAGCCTAGAGTCAAATTTACAATCTCTTCAATCACCGAAGCCATCTCATTTCAACAAACACGCTTCTAAAATTCAGACAACAGGCACAAAACGAATGGAATTTCGTGTCGGCAGCCGCTTGATCTTAAAATGAAAACCAGAGCCAAATCGAGGGTGATTCAGTTAACGTGACAAAGCCCTCGCAACGGGAGATGTTACCGCGCCCGCCGCGCGATTGTGAAAGCGCGCACATAGAGAATTTTGGGCATATTTTTTAACTAAAATCTTAGTTTAAGGCGTCGCTGTAAACTCCCAGTCGCCAGCAGGTACATTAAACTTCAGGTATTTTTCGTCTGATCCAACATGTTTAACGGTTCTTCTCGTACGGAATTTAGGCTCAATAGTTTTTCCATTTTTCCAGATAATTCGGCCATTTACTTTTACTTCGGAAACATCAAAATAATTGCGAGGTATGCCAATAGTGGTGATTGTGTCTTCAGGCGATACCAAAGACATGGAAACTTCGTCCGCATTACGTTTCATTTCAAAATGAATATCCCCTTGCACACTCGGAACAAGTTGCTTCACATATTTCATATGAGCCATATTGGGCATTACCTGGAAGCTTTTCCATCCGACTGACGTTGGCTCAATCCCCGCAATATGCTGACTCAATATCGTTGATGGAGCGTTCCAGGCATGGTTTTCCGTACCGCCCGTCGGAAATTTTTCTGCCAATGTCGAAAGTTTAGGATTGTCGACTTGAACGCCATAACGCTGACGCATTCGCTTCAGAGCATCCTTATAGCGCCCTGCCTCAGCCATTGCGTTATAAACCATCCACTCAAAATGTGGACTGGCGAATTGATTGGGAATTAAAACATTGTCAACAATGTCATCAAATTCCTCTGGTTCCGCCAAACCAAACAAAATAGCTATCGCATTCGCGCGATCATCTTTTAGGTTTTTTGGATCACTACTAAAAAATCCGTCTTGCCAAAAATGTTTTCGGTAAGCCCGGCGCAACTCTTTGATACGCTGATCATAAAAATCCATATGCGTTTTATCTCCCAGAGCCAGTGCCATTTTTCGAGTTGCCACGAGTGCATTATAATACAGCGCATTTTGTATTGCTGCGTAGTCAATCGTGTCTTGCGGGCCCCAGTCAGTCCAGTTCCATGCCCCGTTTCTTAGAACAACTAAGCCATTATCTTGTTTTTTCCAGATGGAGAGATATCTGTGAACATAAGGATAGGCATATTCCAACGTCTCTTTATCGCCAGTGTTAAAATAATAATGCCAAACGCCCTGATCAATAAATTGTAGACTCTGAGCGGGCAATTCTCGAAACCTCCCAGGTGCCAAACCTGCGAAAATGCCTGTTTCAGAGTCGCTAAACGCCATAGTAACGATAATAGATTTTTTCAGGAGGTTACGCCCTGCTTCATCCATTGAGTAAAACAGATAGCTCGCTTGATCGGCAACGTCACCAATCCATAAACCTCGTTCGCGATCGGGCGTGTCCATGAAGTTATCACGTGCACAAATATAGAGCGTATTCTCTGCCATCTGCCAGATACGGGTATACCATTCATCATCCGACTCAAAATGGCCTTTAATATCACCAACGCCCGTCCAGCGATATTTCAACCCATGCACGGTAACGCCTTTGGGAATATTGTATTCAATGATCCGACCATTCATCCACGAATAAGATTCAAACTTCTGTCGACCTGTTTTGGTTTTATAGAAGGCTTCGATTGTATTTCGAGTCATGTTTGTTTTCACATGAATATCCAAACCTTCCCCTGCTTCTACGTCCAAATAAGGGGTGAAATTTTTATTGAAATCAAGGTGGCATTTTATAGTTTCGCCGTCACTGACGAAGGGAAAAGCGGATTCCGGGTAGTTGGTACAATTTGCCAAACCATAATTTTTTAAAGGCGGAATTTCGCTTGGGAAAAGTTCAAAGAATGGAGCTTTTGGGGGATGCCGATATGTTTTCGCCTGTGGCCAATCAGAATCATCATAGCCGGGTAAATACCAAGCCTGATCCGTCCAATCACCCAATCCCTTACTGGCATCATAATTCACACTCCATGCGGGTATACGGATGCGCGCTTTTTTCTCTACAGGTAAATAAGCGTCATGCGCTTTAGCTTTCCAAGAATCGTCAGAAATTATGACTTGGTCACCAATATTAGCTTGAAAAATAAAACCCGCATTGTGTGAAGAGATGTGCGAGCCTTTGTGACCATCATCGCCATAATACCACGCTAATGCAGCAATCGTATTTTTACCGCGCTTGAGGTATTTTCGAATATCGACTTCATCATAATACTTATTAGATGCGATAGGATAGTAGTCGACCCTTGGGGCTGGTCTCACCGGTGTAGGGCCACCCGTGTAACTTCCCTCAAAGACGACCATTTCACCATTTATCCACAACCAATATTTTGAGTCTGCACTGATATAGGCGGTGGCGTCCTGACTTACATTCGCGATTTCAACTTCGGTCCGCAAGGCCGCCCAACTATTAGGTAGGCTATATTTTTGAGGAGACCAAATCCATCTTGCTTCCCACTCAACGGCATAACATTGGGAATGACCGAGTAAAATCAAGCTCGTAATCAAAGCAAAAATAAATTTTACTAATTTCATGACAATCCTCTCAATTGGCCTTTTAACTTTCTCCAAATATTCACTCAGGCCACCATTCCTGGATCTCCGCCCTTAGCGCCTCCACTTTTTGAGCGTGTCTAGGGTCGGAAGACAGGTCGTTCTTCTCATTAGGATCATCGTTCAAATTATAAAGTTCTGCTCTGCTCTCATCAAAGTCATTGAGAATTAATTTCCATTCACCTTTCCTTGCCCATCGATGGGTCGCGTTAACTGTCGGGTCATCTAAATCGATTGACGTATGATAATATATTTCCCCAAAGACCGTGCGCGGCGCGAGCGTCATTTTATTTTCGAGGAAGGGCTTGAGGTTTATGCCATCTAGTTCTTTTGTCTTAGTCAGCCCCGCATAAGCCAACGTCGTTGGAAAAAAATCTATAGAACTCACCAAGTTTGCATAACGTCGGGGCTTAATTCTATCAGGCCAATGAAGAAGCACTGGCGTACGGACGCCGCCCTCATAAGGCGAACTTTTACTTCGCGGATCAAATCGCAAAACCCTATTTTGTAAATCTCGAAAACTCTCACCGTCACGGTTAGGCAACCAACCATTATCCACGATGAACATTATGACGGTATTATCGGCTTTCCCACTTTCTTCCAATATTTGCATTAACTGGCCTACCGTATCATCCAGCCAAGAAATGTTCGCATAATATCCTATTTTTCGCTTACTTAAGCCTCTGCCCTCAAAAGGCTCTCTATAGCTTTGAACCGCATCGAAGGGCGCATGGGGAAGATACGGCGCAAACCAGATAAAGAAGGGCTCTTCCCCGACATCTTTCAGAAAATTACTGACAGGCTCCATGGTTTTTCGACCTATTCTCAGCCCCTTATCGCCATGACGGCGTCCTTCAGTCATGCCTTCGGTGAAACCGCCATTCGTATATATCCCTTCCCAGAATTTTCCAGTTTGCAAACTGCGATACCCTGCCGCTTTCAATGCCTGCGGAATAGGGGTCTGCATTTCTAAAAAACGAAAGGTAGCAGAGTGTGGAATTCCGTCAGGCGGATCATTGAAACAGATACCATGATCAAAAGCATATTTCCCCGTGATTAGAGTTGCCAGAGATGCTCTGCACAAACTGCTTGGAACATATCCATTAGGGAAAAAGGCTGACTCAGCCGCAAGCTTATCCAGATGAGGTGTTTTGACGATATCATTCCCCATAAAGCCGAAATCTGAGTAGGCCTGATCATCGGCTATAATCCAAACGATATTTGGCGGCGCTTCAGCGGCGTTTTGGTGTGACGACTCTGACGTTTCTTGCGAAAAACTGCAAGCACTCACCATAAGCGCGAAGGTAAAAACTAACCATAGATATAGTTTTGTATTAACAATCATATCAAAGCGACTCCGACGTGTATTTGGTAAGTTGAAGTGAAGAGTCTAAATAGAACCGGTATCGTCCCGGATTGATAAGCTTACCAACATCTGCCCCCGGGCTCAGCTTAACTATCGCTGTCGTATTAAATGGAATCTCGACGTCCCAAATGATTTGGTCATTTTTCCTAACCCATGCGCTGTGTATCGGTCCGTAACCCGTATCTAGAACAATTTTTGCTTCATCTAAATCAGTCGGAAAAACAGGATGCAGATTAAAATGCTTATAGCCGGGTCTTTCAGGGTCAGGTTTAATCCCCCCCAGCCCCGCGTAAAACCAAGCATCATAGCCTCCTTTAAAGGGATGGTTCAGTGACCTCCCAGGCTCTTTGTCATCCTCGGGCGAAAACGCCCCCGTATCTTCCCACAGTGTTGTGCCGTTTAGAGTCTCGAAAAAATGCGCATAGCCAGGATATCCCGGCGCCGTAAAAATACCATAAGCCGTATCGGTATGGTCGTAATCACTGAGTGCCGGATAAAGCCATGAATGGCCAAGAGCGCCCACAGAGTGATGGCCATCCCATGTGATGCGTACATCCTCTTCAAGCCATTTGGCGACGTCTGCTTCGCGACCTTTGGGCACGATACCAAACATGAGTGCCATGGCGTTTCCAGTCTGGCTACCATAGCTATTGGTCGTCTCATCGAAAAACGCGGCATTGAACGCATCTCTTGCCGCGTCGCGAATAGTGATGAACTTTACAGAATCTTCGCTCCGTCCCATGAGCGTCGCCATATCGGCCATTTGCGTGTACACCCGTATGATAAGCGCGCTCGCAGTCAACTCGCCAGGCGTGCTGAATGACATGCAGCGTCCCAAGGGTCGGGCCATACCGGGTTCCGGTAAAGTATCGCACCAATCGCCATAGAAATGACGTTTGTTCTTCACGAGACTGTCTTCGAGAATAGACTCGACAAAATCCACATATTCTATGAGGCTGTCATATTGCCTCTCAATGATAGAGATATCGCCGGAATGCAGATAATGCTCCCATGTCAGAAAGACTTCTGCAGCGGCCCAATCCACTTTACCTGAATTCGTCCGCCGACCGGGAACAACCGTTGGAGAAATTTTATGGGTTGTTCGAAAATCACCCAGATATTTTTCCAAAAATGGCGAGAAGTCGAAATTATAGCTGGCCGTACTGACGACGGCATGCGCATCCCCAGTCCAGCCATTGCGTTCACGAATAGGGCAATCAGAAAGAACACTGACCAGATTACCCTCAAGCGATAAAATAGCTGTGTCGTGAATACGATTTAATAGCTCACTCGAAGAGGCAAATTGTCCTTTTTGCGAAAGGTCTGTGCGGGTTAAATGCGCGGTAAACGCATTAAGTGGCGGACGTTGCTCAAGGCCTGTGACTTCTAAATATCGAAACCCATGCCACGTAAAACGCGGCGACCAGAGTTCTTCATCACGTCCGTCAGATATATACGCGTCCACTTGTTTTGTACGCGGGGCAGAGCCGCCCGACTTCATGCCAATGGTACCCTCATCATTCATCCATTCGGCATAACGTAACAGAACGGTTTGACCTGATTTTAATCCGAGTTGAGAAAAATCAATCTTCGGCAAACCTGTGAAATTCTGTCCGAAGTCAAGCACCCAAACGCCTTCTGCTGGGCTGGAGAGTGTTTGCGGTTTATATTCGCGCACTTTGCGAACGGGCGGCATCTCTGTTGCGATAAGTGATTGTGTTGGCCACGCCTCAAGCGCATCGGCGGGGATCCAGTTTGCATCATCACCACCGCCAATCTTGGCCCAATCTATAACTTGTTTTCTCGCATCAAAGACTTCGCCCGAATACACCCCATTTTTAAGGATAGGCGAAGGGCTGGCTACCCAGCTTTTATCACTCACGATGATGTCACGACTTCCATCACCATAGGTGATTTCCAGTTGCGTAATAGCAGCCGGCTCCCCGTAAAAAAGACGATCAAGACCGAAGGCCGTCCGCTCTGCATAAAAACCATTTCCCAGATGAATCGCTAACACATTCGTGCCGGAGTTTAAGGCATCTGTAATATCATCAACGTCATAATAGATACGTTTATCAAAATCAGTCTGGGCCGGATTGAGAACACGATCCCCGATCTTATTCCCATTTATATATAAGTCCGAGTAACCGGCGGATGTCGAATATAAAATCGCGGATTTAACCGTTCGATTTAGGGTAAAGTCTTTTCGGAAATAGGTGGCGGGCCGAACATCTCGCAGGCGCTCTATTGTATCCGCAACTTTTTTCGGGTCTCTAAAATGCGAGTCTGCTGCCGTCGCTTGATACCATTTCTCTAAGCTCGGAATGGGTTCCGCTGCTGGAAAAATCGGACTTGTGATCCAAGAGGCCTGCCAATCTGATTTGTCTTGTAATGCCATTTGCCATGATGCGGCTTCGCTCCAGGCACTCGGCTCAGACTGTCCTTCACTCCATATCCTGACCCGCCAAAAAACCTTTTGCCGAGATTGTAAAGGCATCCCCGCATATGGGATGGCCAGAGAACGACCATCCGCAACACGCCCGCTATTCCACAAATCTGCCGTTCCATCGTCTAAGGCTTGAACAGAGGTTGCGACCTGAATTTCATAAGCCTCTTGACTGTCAACTTGGCTACGCCAAGACAAGCGAGGGGCGATCCGATCAACATTGATCGGCCCGCTGCGACTCTCCGTCATTAGCATTTCTGGAGTGGAGGCTGCAGTTATTAAGCTGCCCTGTTCCGGGGCATCTTGAGCACCTGAACAAGCCATAAGAAGCAACATGCAAAGGCACCCTAAGGTGACCATTAGCCTATTAAACACAGCTAAATTCACGAACTCCCCTTGATTTTATAATTTTGAATTAGTCAAATACAATCATTTTCGATCACTTGCAAGCACAATCAAATATTGGGTGAGGCCCGCCCTCAAAAGAGAAAATCAACCCTTAAAGCATGTGTAAATTTCGCTAGGGGTAGAGAAACTCGACCTTAAAAAAACTATGCTAAATCAGGACGCAACGAAAAAGGCGTGAGGGTCATCTCTTCTTGGAAATTTTTATTTCTGTTTGGGGCTGTCCCAGATATAATTGGCATGTATCTGTATCGACAATCTCAGACTGGACGGCACCATTTATATGACCCGTGGCGAGGATTTTATTTTCCTTAATTTCTGCGCTCTTAGGAGACTTATCCCCATTACCATAAGCCGCCAGCGATAGTCCCGATAGATAGATTAAACTTATTACGCCTATGAATAATTGCATTATTTTTATCTAATTTAGATTATCAGACTATATTGTTGTAATTTTCACCTATATAAATTCAGCAAAGTCGCCACAATGCAAACATTATTTTGTATTCCTAATCCGGTAGACTCTAAAAATTCATCAAGCCGCAATGCCAGCACAACTTCTCAGGGAATCAAGTTTTGGAATCACGGCTGTATGAATATCTTCCAGATTTATCACGCCTGCGCTCTGAAAGTCTGTGAGACGACGACTAACAGTTTCACGGGATATACCGAGATAATCGGCAATATCGCTCCGGGACATTGGCATTTTGATACGTATTTCTTTTGTCTTTCTTTCCACCCTGCATTTCCGTTCCGCTAACATCACCAGAAAAGCTGCGACCCGGGCCTCCGAACTCTTTCGGGTCAACGTTGCGAGAAGGTTTTGTGTGTCCTCCACCATCTTACAGCTATGGGTTAGAATAAAGCTTTGTAGATTGGAGTCGGATGCAATTTCACAAACTTTAATGCTTTGAATAGCTGAACTCGTAACTGTAATCGCATTATCCTGGTAGGTTTCATTTGAAGAGAGGCCAAAAAAATCGCCCTCTGTACAAAATCCCGTAATTTGACGCTCATCATTGTCCAGTAAACGATAGGTCATGACGACACCGCTATTGACGCGGTAGATGCGCGTGGTTTCATCGCCTTGGTGGTAGATAGATGTTTTATCAGGATAGACCCGTACGGGGCCTAGTGAAATTGTATCTTGAACATCGCGCATTGAAATCCCTTTCTTACGGGATTTCATGACAACATGGAGCCTAAACGCCTAGTTAGATATTCTACTTAAGTAGTTCTACTTAGAAAGCTGCAAGCGTACGAGTTCCGCTATCGAGCTGATACCTAATTTGGAAAGAAGCCGTGCGCGGTGCACTTCGACAGTCCGCACTGAAATGCCAAGCTCATGTGCCACTTGTTTATTCGCCAAACCATCGGACAGATGTTTCGCCACATGCGTCTCGCGCGGCGTGAGAATAGACAGCGGATCAACACCTTTTTCCAAGGCGGCAGACCGCTCTATTACGGCTTGAATTTGTTCGACTGAAAAAGGCTTTTCTAGAAAATCATTAGCCCCGTCTTTCATGGCCTGAACAGCAAGTGGTACATCACCATGTCCCGTCATCATAACGATGTGCGTTGTTTTAGATTTGGCGCGAAGTTCGCGTAAAATTTCCATGCCATCACGGCCAGGCATCCGGATATCCAGAAAAATGATCTTATCTGATAGATAAGGACTTTGCTCTAAAAGCGCATCTCCGCTGTCATAACTCTTCGTTTCAAAGCCTAAGGTTTCAATCAGTAGGGATAGCGAAGACAGGACATGTATATCATCATCAACAAGAATAATTTCAGTCTTCATGCTTTACCTGCCTTATGTGTCGCTTGCCTTGGGAAGTGTGAACGCAAACTTCATACCGTCATTTGGCCTTGGCATTGCCCAAATTCGTCCCCCCATTGCTTTAACAATGGACTGACTAATAGACAGACCAACGCCCATGCCATCCTCTTTTGAGGTCACGAAAGGCTGAAAAAGTTGATCCATTTCATCACCTGACACGCCAACCCCTGTGTCGTAAATTTCAATACGTACGAAACCTTCATTTTCCGGATCTTCTCGGAGAAAAATATCTAAGTTTCGTATCTGCTTTTCTTTCATCGCATCCGCGGCATTTCGGATGAGATTTACTAATACTTGTTGGATTTGAACAGGATCTCCCAATACAAACTTTGCCTCTTCATCTATCTCTATTTGAAATACAGGTTTCGTCGAGACATGCCCTGTTAGCCCCAGAAGAATGGCTTCTTCGATGATAGGCTCTAAATTGAAGACCTTAACCTGGGCCTCGCGATTTTCGATAAAGCGGCGCATACGAGAAATAATTTCTGAGGCTCTTTTATTCTGCTCCACGGAGCTCAATAACATCTTATCGATTTTATCTTTTTGTATAAGCGCTGTCGTCCCGTCCATACGCTGAATAAGGATACGGGCAGTCTCTAAATAATTCGCTGAAGCTGTCAGCGGTTGATTGATTTCATGCGCGATGGCGGCTCCCATTTCATTCATGGCTGCAACTCTTGAAAGATGGAAATGACGCGATTGCAACTCTTCATAAGCGTCTTTGCGGGCCTTTTCCTCGGATAGGTCTCGTATGATACCTAAAAACAGCCTTTCGCCCTCAATTTCCATCTCTCCAATCGCAAGATGAAGGGGAAATATTTCACCGCTTGACCTCAAGCCTTGAAGATGACGACCTATACCAATGATCTGCGCTTGGCCTGTTCGATTGTAATTTTGGATATAATCGTCATGCCCGCTCCGGTCTGGCTCAGGCATAAAAAGGCTTACATTCGAACCAATCAAACTCCCACGAGAATATCCAAATATTTCTAAACAGGATTTATTGACCGTTAGAATTACGCCATATTTGTCAATAACAACCGCGCTATCCACGATCGTATCTACGACAGCGTCTAAGATTGGATTTTTGAACAATCTACTCACAGTGATTACAGACAGCCTATTTAAATGGTTATTAAAGCCAAAGGTGATGCGGGTCACTTTTAATCATCTTACGCTTGGTAATCACCAGCATCGATGAACGCTAGGCAAAAATGCCAATGATTGAAAAAACGACAATATTTATCATCGAAGACGATTCTGAACTTTCAGAGTCGATTTGTTCGATGCTGGAAGCTGCGCAACATAAAGTGAAGCGGGTTTGCGACGCTGAGTACTTCTCATCAGATATTCTTGAGCCGCAAGAGCTGCATTCCAGAGATATCGTTATGATAAATTTGGAATATAATCGGAGTTCAAATTTTCAATTGCTCAACCTTCTCATGGAGCGTGAGGAAGGCCCCTTTGTCATTGTAATGGCAAATCGTGATGGATCGTTTCGTCAATCAGATCAATTCAAGCAGGCGCGTTTCCAATTTGTAGAGGCGCCGTTTCAACCTCATGTGCTTTTGAGCACCGTTGAAGCCGTGTTATGAATAATAAACTCATTATTGCTCTGATATGTTTAGGGCTGGTAAGTCCAATCATACAGGCGGCTGTCTATACAGCTAAGCCAGGGGACTTTATTGAAACGCAGCTGTGCGGAACGGGACAACTCATTAGGATACCTATTGGAGGCCCGGAAGATGACGCGCCTCAGAAAAATCATCAGGCCTGTCATGCGATTTGTGCCCGGGATCAGGATGAGGAAGATTCAGGACCTGTCGCCTAGTTCATTCCAATCAACTATAGGCTGATCATCATCAATCAAAATACGGTAAGCGTCGCCCTGCGTGTCGTCGAATTGCCCCGATTTGAGCGACCAAATAAAGGTCGCCAAGCCAGCTGAGCCGAGGATTAAAGCTATCGGTATGAGCCAAAGCAAAGCCGTCATGATTTGACCCGATACAAACGAAGAGCGTTTAAAGTTACAATCAGAGAAGACATACTCATAGCAATGGCCGCGATCAAAGGCGTAACAAAACCCATAACAGCCAAAGGCACGGCACAGAAATTATAAAGCGCAGCAAATCCAAAATTTTGGAACACGGCACGACGCGCTTTGCGAGCCATGAATATAGCATAGCCCAGCCCATATAAATCATCATTACGCAAAACAATATCTGAGGCCGCCCGCGATATATCCGCCCCTGTTGAAAGGCTGGCGGACGCATGAGCATTTGCCAAAGCCGGCGCATCATTTAAACCATCTCCCACCATGAGAACTTTTGCGCCATCATTATGCAAAGCCAATACAGCATCAGATTTGTCAGTGGGGCTCATACGAGCCTGTGCGCGTTTGATACCAGATTGCCTCGCAATACTTTCGACACGGTCTTGTGCATCACCACTCATAATACCGGTCTTTAGTCCAAGCTTCGTTAGTACCGTGACTAAGATCTTTGCCTCTACGCGAAGCGTTTCACCGGAGCTAAGGTTTATCGGGGCTTCGCCTTCAATCCAACCCCAGAGACCCGCTTCATCCACGCTAGGCCTTGGCGAAACAAAACGCTTTTGCCCGAGCCGCACTTCTACACCGTCAATGAAGGCTGAAACCCCCTGCCCTTTCACTTCAATATAATCTTTCAGCTCGACCGAAGTTGATATGTTTTGTAAATGTGCTGTTACGGGGTGGTTGGAGCGTTGGGCCAGCGCCGCAAAAAAAGTGAGGTCTTCGGGGTCAACTTGACTCAAGTTAGTAAATTTTTCTGTGCGTGTCAGTGTACCAGTCTTGTCAAAAATAACATCTGTAACTTCGGCCAAACGTTCTAGGGCTTGTCCTGATTTCACAACAATTCCTTTTTGAAAGAGCGTTCCAACAGCCACAACCTGCACGGCTGGAACGGCTAAACCTAACGCACAAGGACAAGTAATAATTAAAACCGCTATCGCATTAATGATCGCCGTCCGGGGGGACCCACCCACTGCCAGCCAGCCTAGGAGCGTGAGTAAGGCCAGACTATGAACAATCGGCACATAGGAACGAGCGGCGCGATCGGCAAAACGGACATATTTTGCTTGGGTCTGTTGGCCAGCTTCTAAGAGATCTGAGATTTCGGACAGGAAACTATCATCTGCATTTTTGATTGCTTGGACGGTTAAAGGCTGTTCGAGATTCAGGCATCCAGAATAAATGGTGTCCCCGACTGAAACAGATTGGGAAATGGGTTCGCCCGTAACAATAGCCGCGTCAATTTGGGACACACCGTCAATGACCCTGACATCCGTAGGAAAATGTGAGCCGGCTGGAATAATGAGTATATCATCGGGCTGAATTGCCGAGGCTGGAACGATTGAAATTTCGCCATTTCCGTCCAGACGACGCGCATTGACTTGACGTAAAGCTGCCAGCTCCTGAGCCGCTTGCCCCGTCCGCATTTGCAGTCGCGCATCTAAAAACCGACCGACCAATAGAAGAAAGATCAGCATGAGGGCAGCATCAAAATATGTATGACCCACGCCACTAATGGTCTCGTAAACACTCAGACCACAGGCCAGTAAGATCGCCAGTGAAATGGGTACATCCATATTTGTTTGTTTCGCCCGCAGTGCCCGCCAAGCCGATTTAAAAAATGGACGTCCTGAAAATGCGGCGACAGGTAAGGCTATCATCGCCGAAAGAAGATGAAAAATGCTCCGCTCAGAGACCGACATATCAACTGCCCCCGACCAGACCGCGACGGAGAGCATCATAACATTCATTAGGCCGAATGCTGCGACACCCATGCAAAGCAAAAGATGTTTTGTCTCAGACTTACCTAATTGTATCTTCCCCTTACTCTCATTGATTGGACCACTCTCGAAACCTAGCCCATCAAGTGTTTGCGCAAACTGATCGGCGCGTTCCGCTCCGCCTTCCCAAGCAATATGTAATTGCGCCGTCGAGAGATTCATACGCGCCTGTCGCACGCCCGGCAATTCCGTCAGTCCCCGCTCAATCTTTGCCAGACATCCTCCACAACGCGCGCCTTTTACAATCAATTCAAGGTGCGAGATTTCGCCGATGCGCCGCACATGGGGAATAAGTGTAGAGTCCCGTAAATCTATTGCAGTCGCACTCATTCGAATGTGAGCTCTTTACGAAAGGTGAAGGTCACATCCCCTTTAAACGCAGTTCCTATAAATACCCAACGTCCCGAAGGCACTGAGGCCCGGGCGACAGAAGCATTCGTACCTTGGAATGTAAGGGGGATATCAAGGGTCGTATCAACTGGATGACGCAACAGGCCTGTCATTTCGTCATAGGCGACGGACGGGCCGCTTTTTCTGCGAATATTTATCCGAAGCTCGCGCTCATCAGAACTTCTGACTTCATGTAGAGTATCAATGTCGGCGATCCACCCCAATTGGGCTTGAGCACGACGCGCATTTATCGTTTGGTTATAGTCCAGACCTTGGCGGTAAGACCGCTCCACATCTTCGCCGCGAAATGTGTCGACGGCCTGATAGATAAATATGCCATTGACCAAGATCAACACGCTAAAGAACCCGACGACCATTAGTAGAACATGCCGTCCAGTTAGTTTTCTTTCCTGAGAAACATCATTTATTGTGTCGATATATCGGGTCATTACTTCGCTCCGCCCGCAACAAACACGGTTTGAGCTTGGCTTTGAGTGTCCGCCGTCACATCTTTGACAGATAATGCGTAATTATTTCTGATATCCAAATCGTCTAGATCATCTTCGGAAACCAAAACCCGAAAAGCCACGGTTTCATCTGCTGGTACAGTCAGGATCAAACCCGCTTGCCCGGCCACCTTAATCTTTGGAGATGGCAACCCTTTCGCGATGAGCTGAAGCTGACGCGGCTCCGTGGCCTTATTCATTACTTTCAATGTGTAGCCATTTTGAATGGACCCATCTGAAAGCAGGACATAATTCGGCTGCCGGTCCCTTAAAATATTTATATCGAGCGTACTGCGAGAGAGCAGGCCATTTAACATTATCCCGCCAACGGCTACAAAGAGCACGGCATAAAGGACCGTACGCGGACGAATAAGTTTAAATTGGCTACTACCGCCATTCTGACGCGCCACGACATTATTGTCGGTGTCATAAGCAATTAGACCCCGCGGGCGATCAACCTTATCCATGATACCGTTACAGGCATCAATGCAAAGCGCGCAACCAATACACTCAAGTTGCAAACCTTTGCGAATATCTATGCCGACCGGACAAACTGCAACGCATTGACGACAATCAATACAGTCACCGCGCCCATCCCATGTGGCGCCCTTTTTATGGGCTCCGCGCGGCTCACCGCGATCGTACCGATAGGTCACATTCAGCGCATCTTCATCAATCATTGCCGCCTGAATACGGGGCCATGGGCACATATAAGTACAGACCTGTTCGCGCATAAATCCGGCCAGCGTATAAGTGGTGAATGTCAGCAGACCGGCAAAGACATAGCTTGTCATCGGGGCGTGTCCGGTAAAGAAATCCCGCGCAATTGTCGGCGCATCATGGAAGTATAAAATCCAAACACCCCCGGTCGCCGCCGCAATAAACATCCAAACCAAATGCTTTGCCGTTTTCTTATAGATCTTTGAATACGACCAAGGGGCCTTATCCAATTTTATCCGTTGGTTTCTGTCGCCTTCGAAAAACCTTTCAACGTGAATAAACAAATCCGTCCAAATGGTTTGGGGACATGCATAGCCACACCACACCCGTCCAAACAGGGCTGTGACCAAAAACAATCCTAAGGCGGCGAGGATGAGCAAGCCCGTGATATAATAGACTTCCTGTGGCCAAATCTCGATGAAGAAAAAATAGAAGCGCGCATTTTCAAAGTCGATGAGAACCGCTTGATCCGGCTGTCCTACACCCCGCTCCCAACGCAACCACGGGGTTATATAATAAATTCCTAAAAGCACGATCAGTGCGAGCCATTTCAAATTCCGAAATGTCCCTTTTGCCAGCTTAGGGTATATCTGTACACGCTTCTTATACAGGCTCTGCGGCGTTGACGGCGTGGGGTCGGGTGCGCGGGATTTCTGCACACCGGGCGCGGCCTCCTTGTGCGGGGTTTGATCAATCAGAGTCGTCATGATTAGACCCTAGGGTTCTTCGAGCCTATCTTGAGCTGGGATAGACGTTGCACCTTGTGCTTCCGGCTGCCCACCGCCCAACTCATAGACATAGACAGACAGGGCCGTTATTGTTGCCTCGTCCAAGCGCTCATCCCAATTCGGCATAACGCCCTGACGCCCACCCCAGAGTGTTTCGAAAATTTGTTGCGAACTACCACCATAAAGCCATTCATTGTCAGTCAGGTTAGGCGCACCCAGACTTTGATCACCCTTTGCGTCCTTGCCATGACATGACGCACAATTTTCTAAGAACGTGGCACGACCATTTTTAATGGGTGTCGGATCGATCGGATGTTCGTCATCTGCGTCGTGAGGTTGAAATGCAGAGATATAATCAACCAATTCGCTAATCTGCGTCCTGTCAAGAAAGCCGTCACGCCCATAAGCGCTCATCAGATTTGTGCGCGTATATTCATGTCCGGACCGAATGCCGACCGTAATGGTTTCGCGAATGTCATCAAAACCACCGCCCCAAAGCCAGACATCATCATTCAGGTTTGGATAGCCAATAAAGCCCTGCCCGCCCGCGCCATGGCAGGTCGCGCAATTATCACCAAAAGCAGATTTCCCCGCCGCCATCGCAAAACGAAACAGCTCAGGATCACCTTCCACATCAGAAAGTGACGCCCCCACCAATTTGTTAGAGAAATCTGCGCGATTCGCTCTTAACTGATCCATTTCAGCAGCAACATCGGCCCGGTCAGATTTCCCAAGAACGCCTTCATAATACCCATTCACCAAAGGAATGGACGGCATCAAGACCGCATAAATAATTGCAAAAACGATTGAGGCATAGAAAATACCCAACCACCAGCGCGGCATGGGCGTATTTAATTCTTCAATTCCGTCCCAACTATGGCCCGTCGTATATTGCCCTGTCGCTTCGTCAAAACGTGTTTCCTTATGTGTATGTGGCTCATCCATAATCAGAGCTCCGGTTTGTCTGTATAGTCAAGTGGCATCCGCGCTGCACGATCAAATCTTTCGCGATTTCCTGGCCAAAGGGCATAAAGAATTGAAAGGGTGAAAACGGCCGTAAAGGCGACGGTCCCGCCCATTTTAATAATATGTGCGATTTGATCGTAACTCATCTGGCATTCCCCGCCGTTTCAGCTTCATATTCATTAAAATCAACAAGCGTGCCGATCATTTGGAGATAGGCGATCAACGCATCCATCTCTGTGATAAGGTCCGGATTGCCATCGAAATCTCGCATATTCACATTGGGATAGCGCGCTCGAAAACTCTCTTCATCATCCGCAAATTCTTCTAATTGCGTTTTCAAATCAGAGACTGCGAGGTCGACCATCTCGTCACTATAGGGCACGCCCAGTTTTTGATTTGCAGCTAAATATCCCTGTATTTCCTCAAGGGCGAGTTCACGCTCGGCCAAGAACTTATAGGGCGGCATTATGGATTCGGGCACAACGGACCGTGGGTCTTGTAAATGTAGATTTTGCCATTCATCGGAATATTTCCCACCAACACGCGCAAGGTCAGGACCCGTCCGTTTAGACCCCCATTGAAAGGGTTTGTCATACATGGATTCTGCGGCCAAAGAATAATGACCATAGCGCTCAACCTCATCCCGAAGCGGGCGCACCATTTGAGAATGACAGACATAGCACCCTTCACGGACGTATATATTACGCCCAGCTAATTCGAGCGGTGTGTAAGGGCGCATCCCCTCAACCTCTTCAATCGTCGAATCGATATAAAAAAGCGGCGCAATCTCAATTAATCCACCAACAGAGACGACACCGATAATGCCGAGCAGCAGAGCAAAAGCGTGTTTTTCAAGATATTTATGAAGTCGTAGAAACATGTATCTATCTCTATTCAGCTGGCTGCAATTGGGTTGGAAGAGGCTGTGCAACAGGCTTGGGAAGCGGTATGTCAGAGTCAACAGGCTGCGCTTCACCTCGGCCCAAAACCGTCAACCGCAGATTATAAGCCATGATGAGTGTGCCGCTGAGGAAGAGACCTCCGCCTAAGGCACGAACAATATAGGATATGTGCTTTGCAGATACTGTCTCAATGAAGCTCCATTCTAGGAAGCCTTGCGTGGTATAGGCACGCCACATCAGGCCTTCCATGATACCGGATACCCACATGGAACAGATGTAGAGTAAAATCCCGAAAGTCGCGAGCCAGAAATGCCATTCGACAAGACGCTTGGAATACAGTGCCTTTTTCTGCCACAACCAGGGCACGAGACAATACATCGCTCCAAAGGTCACGAACCCGTTCCAACCCAAGGCCCCGGAATGCACATGCCCAATCGTCCAATCGGTATAGTGAGACAAAGCGTTCACATAACGGATAGACATGAGCGGACCTTCAAAAGTCGCCATGCCGTAAAAGGCCACAGACACAACCAACATGCGCAAGACAGGATCCGTGCGAAGCTTGTCCCATGCGCCCTGCAAGGTCATGAGACCATTGATCATCCCACCCCAGCTTGGCATCCAAAGCATGAGGGAAAAGACCATACCCAAAGTCTGCGTCCACTGTGGCAAGGCCGTATAGTGCAAGTGATGGGGACCGGCCCAAATATAGATGAAAATTACGGCCCAGAAGTGAACGATGGACAGCTTATAAGACCAAATGGGGCGATTGGCGCGCTTCGGAATGAAGTAATACATAATCGCGAGGAAGCCCGCCGTCAGGAAGAAACCTACCGCATTATGGCCATACCACCACTGGGTCATCGCGTCTTGAACCCCAGAATAAATTCCGTAGGATTTGGCGGAAAATGGGGAGACAGGCAGAGCCAGATTATTCATAATATGCAAGATCGCAACGGTGATGATAAAGGCCAGATAAAACCAGTTGGCGACGTAAATATGTGGCTCTTTTCGCTTGGCCAGAGTGACTAAGAATACTAGCAGATATGCCACCCAAACAATTGTCAGCCAAATATCAACATACCATTCCGGCTCTGCATATTCTTTGCCTTGCGTGTGACCTGCCAGATAACCTGTCGCCGCTAAGACGATGAAAAGTTGATAGCCCCAAAAAACAAACCAAGGCCAATAGCCGCCAGCCAATCGCGTCCGGCAAGTTCTCTGCACAACATAGAAGGATGTAGCGATAAGCGCATTCCCGCCAAAGGCAAAAATTACGGCAGAGGTATGAAGCGGCCGCAATCGTCCGAAATTCGTCCACGGCATATTTTCAAAGTAAAATATGTTGGGCCAGGTCAACTGACAGGCAATTATTACACCCACGAGCATCCCTGCCGTACCCCAAAACATGGTGGCCACGACACCCGCTTTTACAACCCCATCGCTATATCGTGCCCGATCTATAAATGGTATACCATCTGCGAGCTTCATAATAATCGCGATGACGGCCCCAACAAATGCTGCGAGAATTAACCACGCATGAAATTCTAGGGTCGGATACTCCGTGCCGGCAACGCCGTAATTTTTCGCAGCCGCGAAAAGCCCCCAAATCGCGAATATGCCACATAAAGCTGCAATCGGTATTAGCGTATCGTCTTCATAAGCTGTGGAGGGGTGCGTTCTCACGTTCATATCTTCCATCTTCAATCAGGTTTAAGTCTTCTGACCACAATGAGAATTTGAAGAAGTGACCTGTGTCACATATTAAAAAAACGACCCGAATACCCGCTTTAGACCGCAACAGAATAGCGGCCGACATTCCGTCCTAAATAGCTATCCAAGCAAGCCACGAAGCTTCTCGCAAAGGGCCGACCATCTTCGGTTATAAAAAACCCACCTTCATCCTCGCGAAAAAAACCGTCTTCATCCCGCATCACGATCATGGCGCATTTCGACAAGACAGAGGTTGCAGCATCGCCAAATTGCGCCTTAAATCTTCGGGAATCTAATCTGAAATCACAAAGAAGGCTCTTGATAGCGGCTGCCACAACGCGATCATCAGATGTCAGCTCAACCCCTTTTTCAATAGCAAGATCTCCGGCCTCAAACGCCCGTTTATAAGCATGTCTGTTCTTAGTATTTTGTGCATAGCCTTGTGCAAATTGACTGATTGATGAGGTGCCGAGGCCAATGAGCGTTTTGCAATCATCCGCCGTATAACCTTGAAAATTCCGATGTAAGGCACCTGCCCTTGCGGCGCGTGCCAGGCTGTCATCCGGTTTGGCAAAGTGATCAAATCCTATTTGAACAAAGCCTGCCCGCTTGAGATAAGCCTCAGCAAATCGAGCTTGCTTATACCGCTCTACATTGTCGGGAAGGGCGTCTTCCGGAATTAGTTTCTGGTGTGGTTTAACCCAAGGCACATGAGCGTAACCGAATAAGGCAACGCGGTCGGGCCGCAAGCTAACAACCTGACTCAGGGTGGTTTCCAATGTCGCTTCCGTTTGGAAAGGTAAACCGTAAAGCGCATCAATATTAACCGAGCTCACGCCTCCTGCCCTTAATTGCGAAATAACATCCCGCGTTTGTTCGAATGTCTGCAGGCGGTTGATGGCACGTTGAACTTTTTCATCAAAATCCTGAACACCGATACTGGCGCGTGTCACGCCGAAATCTATGAAGCTCTGGACATCGTCTTTGCTTAAATCTGTTGGGTCAAATTCCACGCTGATTTCAGTCCGATCGGATATATCGAAATAGGTCCGAAGTGTCTGCCGCAAAGCGACGAGATCTTCCTGCTTGAGCATACTTGGCGAACCCCCGCCAAGGTGTATGCGTGCCACTTTTTGTCGGCGCCCAATATGACCGGATACAAGAGCGATCTCTTTATAAAGGGTCTCCATGTAAAGAGAGACCGGGTCATATTTTTCGACATGTTGCGTATGACATCCGCAAAACCAACACATCCGATCACAAAATGGAATATGCAGGTAAAGAGATATTGCCTCTGTTTCCGGTAAGCTTGCCATCCAAGAAAATACAAGTTCTGGCCCAACAACTTCATGAAAATGGGGTGCAGTGGGATAGCTCGTATAACGCGGAACAGGTGCGGCATAAGCCCTTATGATATCTTCAGGCATGTCAGTCATTATGAGGCCCTAAAAATTACGAATATAGCGCTCACAAGGGACCAGCGTTTTTACACGCTCCCCGGATAAGCGGTACTTCACAACATCTTCGCGAATATAGGATTTATGAGCGCCAATTTTACGTAGAGTATGACCGGCAAATGCCTTGATTTTACGCTGTAGCCCTCGCGTAGAGCTCCAACTCGGCTGCTGATTAAACTTACGCCGCATAATCCCGTTGAAATACATCGCACCATTTCGATCTGCCGATTTCGGTGTCGTAAATTCCATCACCATCGAAACGCAATAGCCTTGATTCACGACTCGGTGCGGCGACGTATGTGGCCAACACACTAAGGTGTTATCTGCAAGTTCAAAAACTTGAGCCGCTTCATCAAAGGCTTGTCTATACGGCACATCCTGATCCTTTTCGCCCAGCAGAATGGCTTCATAGGCCTCATCCGGTAAGAACTGCGGATCACTTGGATAGACAAAAACCCGCTTCCGTCCCCGAATATGCCAGAGCAGCGTTTGTGTCGGGTCGCAATGATAAGGCACCCGGGCCGCAGGAGATGACAACAGGATGCCCCCGCGTCTATTTCGTTTGCGAGCAGATTGTCCACTTTGGGCTTCCAAGTCAGAATAAGCGCCGTCCATGACGGGTTTATAGGCCGGGTCTTGATTCATCGCCTCGCGAATATTTATCCAGATCTCCCCTGTCTTAGCTGTTTCAACCAGCTCCGCTCCCGAGGCCCCATTCGGATCAACTGTTGCGTGGCGATTGGGATATTCGGGGTCAGTTTCCATCGTGCAAACATCAATTAAATGTTTGGGATGACGATCCAAAAGCGCCGCTAATGCGTCGTCCGTGAATAAACCGCTATCAGCAAGCTTATGCGAGAATATCTGGATTTCTGATCCGTAATCGCGTTTTTCTTCCGGCGTCCATTTTTCCAAAACCTGCATCATTCGCTCCATAATGATCTGGGCGAGGCGTAACAGAATGAACCGACCAATTCGTGACGCGTGTCACTTTAACCATAAATTTTTGAGCTAGTGACGCTACCAAACAAACAGGTGAAAATGTTATGGACACTCCATATTCAAAATATTTCGAAGTCGCTCTCGGGTTAGTGAAAGGCGAAGGTCGATACCGCGTCTTTCAGGATATTAGACGTAAATGTGGGAATTTTCCAAAAGCGACTTGGTACCCAAATGATTATAAAGAGCGCGACATTACTGTCTGGTGTTCCAATGACTATCTCGGTCAAGGCCAAAACCCTTGCGTTATTGAAGCAGTCAAATCCGCAGTAGATGCGACGGGAACCGGCTCGGGCGGAACTCGGAATATTTCCGGCACGACCCATTACCATGTCCAATTGGAAAAAGAATTAGCTAGCCTACACGCACAAGAAAATGCCCTTCTCTTCACCTCTGGCTATGTCGCCAATGAAGCAACCCTCGGTGTTATGAGTCGTATCTTGCCTGGCCTTATTATTTTCTCAGATGAACTGAATCATGCCTCAATGATCTCGGGCATTTCGCGCGCAAGATGCGAAAAACGAATTTTTCGCCATAATGACACCGCACACTTAAAACAATTATTAGCCGAGGCAGACCCAACTGCACCCAAGCTCATCGCTTTTGAGAGTGTCTATTCCATGGATGCTGATATTGCCCCCATTCAAGAGATTTGCGATCTAGCCAATGAATATGGCGCGTTGACATATTGCGACGAAGTCCACGCTGTCGGCATGTATGGCCCTGGTGGTGCCGGCGTCTGCGCGGAACGCGGATTGGAAAAGCGTATTCATATTTTGCAAGGCACGCTGGCCAAAGCCTATGGCATGATTGGCGGTTATATTGCAGCGGATAATAACATTGTGGATGCCGTTCGATCTCTCGCGTCAGGTTTTATCTTTACAACCTCCATACCGCCATCCACAGCAGCGGGTGCGCTTAGAAGCATCAGATACCTACGAGCGAAAGATGACGTCCGATCAGCACATCAGCGTCAAGTGAGGCGATTAAAAGATGGTCTTAGAGAGATTGGCCTCCCTTTTATCGAAGGCCCAACGCATATCGTCCCATTAATGGTCGGCGACCCCATTATCTGCAAACAACTTTCTGACGAGTTATTAAGGTCTTATAGCGCTTACGTTCAACCTATCAATTATCCAACAGTGCCGCGCGGCACGGAAAGGCTACGCTTGACACCATCGCCGATGCATACGGATGCGATGATAGAGGACCTCGTCACAGCACTTGATAAATTGTGGGAAAAATATGATCTATCTCGTGAAATGGATACGGTGCTAAACACTCATTTCGCTTAGTTGAAAATTTTTAAAAGCAGCGACAAATCGCGATTGGCTTTAGCGGCAGTCTCGGCAAAATCACCTTTTACATTGACAATGTCTTTTGAGTTGATTTCGCTCAGAGCCTTGTGACCACCAGCCGATACTCTAGTGTAAACTAAGAAAATCATAATTTTGGTGATATCCGGAATATTTTGTCGAAAAGCAGTAATTATCACTCTAACCAGGGCCCACACTTTATGTCCGTTCTGGCAAGAGCACACCCATCCGCGCTTTAGGTTTGTATAATAATCAATATCGTCAGTAAATTGACAAACCACCTTTAATGAGGACAATATGTGTTTCAACAGGGGTTGAGTATAAGGTTAGTGAAAAAGATATTTAAATGGGGCGGTCTTTTATTCCTTATCCTGATTCTGTTCTTCATCGCATTGCCATGGTTCCCCGTCGTAAAAGATAGTTTTTCAGCCAAACCTCAAAAACAGTATTTATCCGAAAACAATGTCACGATTGATCTGTCCAAAGCCGACGGAGATTTCACCTTCGATGATGATTTTTATGAAAATCGTTTGTTTTTGCTTGGAGAGATGCATGGCTATGCCAGAGTGCAAGCGATTGATTTAGCGTTACTAACGCACCTCAATAAAAGGCTGGGAATTCGTTTTTACATGGCTGAAATCGACCCCGCGACGGCCATCATATTCAACCATTATTTACGCACAGGGAAGGAAGAGAACCTCTTAAATGTGTTCGACATTTGGCATGATGAGCGCCAATCACAGTGGGGGAACGCGAATTTCTTGGAAAAAATCCGGTCCATCAGGGCGCTTAATGCCTCCTTGCCAGTCGAACAAAATATCAGGTTTATTGGCGTTGACGGGCCAACAAAAGAAACATTTCTCAAGATGGCTAAAGCGCTACCCAGTGTAGAGAGCGATCCTTCTTATGCCGTGAACCAAACATTGCTTGAAGCCAATGCCGCGCGCGCTAAGACATCTCGTTATAGTCATATTTTGTCGAACATCGCCCTGATGGAAGGCGCTCTAACTGATGAGAAATTTTACGGTTTGTGGGGAATATCGCATATCAACAAGGTAGGGGTTAATGGTTCGCCAAGTCTAGCGCATTATTTGAACAGCGGAACGGAGAAAGTATCACCGATATTTAAAAATGCAGTCGCCGCAGTAAATACGCTATGCGTCGAAGCCTGTTCAAATATGATGCCGTCTGGGCTTCTTCCAGGCATTCCAAAACCCAAAAATAGTGAGCCTTACACTGAGGTCCCTATGAATTTTGATAATGCTTGGATGTTCCGAACGCGGGGAATTGGTGCCGCAAAAGCTGTCATGGCAGATGCGCCGAATATGATGTTCGATTTAAATAATGCCGGGTCACCCTATTTGAATCCACCGGCTTTGGTGGGCAGTAGTGGTTACATGTCTATGACTCGAAACTTTAATATTGATGGATCAGCAGCAGAAAATTACGACGCCATTATTCTGATGAACGGATCGAAAGCCCTCACCCCTATCAAAAGTGAGGCTTTTATATTCGCCAGGTGAAAGCTGGGGCGTAAAGGTCTTAAAACCGATGTCTGGTTATAAAATGAGGCCGCAATTTCTGAGGCGCGGCGACGATGAATTTTACTGTACAACAACCTCAACCTTCCAGCATTTTCGTCCTAGCTGAGTCATTTTAAACTCCACATCTAAGAACATTTTTATAATGTCGATATTTGTTCTTGTGTGCTGAGAGATATCAGTTGTGG
>CAZBDT010000005.1:27523-44153 GCA_964490745.1 uncultured Algimonas sp. | reverse complement strand
TATAAGTTCTGCACCTAGAAGTTTGACAGAGTCTTTCTTTTCTTGACTTTGTGTGCGCGGCATCACGATTTTACATCGATAGCCGAGTGCGGAGCAGACCATAGCGAGGCCAATCCCTGTATTGCCTGCCGTGCCTTCAACAACGATTCCGCCGGGTTTCAGCGCACCAGATTTTTCGGCGGCTCGAATGATGGAAAGGGCAGCCCGATCCTTCACCGATTGACCGGGGTTTAGAAACTCCGCTTTACCGTAAATCTCGCAACCTGTCATTTCAGACGCATCTTTTAAGTAAAGAAGAGGAGTGTTCCCGATGAGGTCGAGGACATTGCGGGCTTTCATCATGATCAATCTCAAGTTTTTTGTTTGATCTTATTTGCCGCAGGCAATTTCCAAAATCCACCGCTTTTCGACGCTTCACGCAACTGTGCACCTAATATTCGCAGATTATGTATTGGATTTGTGGACAGCCGACTCACTGGGCTAGTGACGGAGTATAATATGTGGCATAGACGAACGAAATTTAAAAAATGCGAGTCGTCGCTCAAGCACGCTGGAATTGAAATGACTAATCTGACTTTTACATCGGAACAGCATCGGGATATGTCCAATGCTATTGCAGCGCTTTCTATGGACGCTGTTCAAAAAGCCAATTCTGGACATCCAGGCATGCCTATGGGTATGGCGGATGCGGCAACAGTCCTTTTTTCTCAATTCTTAAAGTTTGATCCAAAAGCTCCTGATTGGGCTGACCGTGATAGATTTATTCTGTCCGCAGGTCATGGTTCTATGCTGATCTACAGTCTTCTTCATCTGACAGGATATGAAGCTATGACAATGGATCAGATTAAAAACTTCCGTCAGCTTGGGTCCATAACGGCAGGACACCCTGAGTACGGTCACGTTCCCGGTGTGGAAACCACAACAGGTCCACTTGGCCAAGGTATCGCGAATGCTGTTGGCTTTGCTTTGGCGGAGCGTCATTTAAATGCTCGTTTTGGGGATGATCTCGTCGATCACCATACATATGTTATAGCAGGTGACGGATGTTTGATGGAGGGGGTTAGCCAAGAAGCGATTGGTTTAGCCGGACATCTTGGTCTTAATCGCCTGATTGTTTTATGGGACGATAACAACATTACGATTGATGGGCCTGTTTCCCTATCGAGTTCAACCGATCAAATCGCGCGTTTCAAATCTGCGAATTGGAATACAATTGCAATTGATGGGCATGATCGTGAGGCGGTGGCTAAGGCGCTGACTGAAGCGAAAGCGTCGTATAAACCGACCCTGATTGCCTGTAAAACAACAATTGGTAAAGGCGCGCCAACAAAAGCGGGTTTGAATAAGGCGCATGGCGCTCCCTTAGGTGACGAGGAAATAGCCGGAACACGTAAAGCGCGCGGATGGAGCCATTCACCATTTGAAATTCCTGATCACGTCTATGCCGATTGGTCTAAGCCTGGTGAAGTTGGAGCGAAAGCGCATGCTGAATGGGCTGAGCGTGTAAAATCTAATGCGAAAGCTGAGGACTTTCTGCGCGCAATGTCGGGCGAACTTGATTCCGATTGGTTGGAAGGGTTCCAGCCTTACAAAGATGCTATGGCGGCTGAAAAACCAACAATGGCCACACGCGTATCGTCCAACAAAGCGCTGACACCTCTTACGGAGCTTCTCAGTGATTTGGTCTCTGGCTCTGCTGATTTGGAAGGTTCCAATAAAACGAAAACTGGTGCTACATCTGAAGAAATTCAGTCGGGGTCATACGGCGGTCGTTACGTGAATTATGGCATTCGCGAACACGGTATGGCGGCCGCTATGAACGGAATGGCTTTGCACGGAGGTGTCATTCCTTATTCCGGTCTTTTTATGGTCTTTATGGATTATTGCCGACCTTCTGTCCGATTGGCTGCACTGATGGGCATTCGAACAATTTATGTCGCAACACATGATTCTATTGGTGTTGGTGAGGATGGTCCCACCCATCAGCCTGTAGAACATTTGGCTAGCCTGCGAGCGATTCCAAATTGCTATACTTATCGTCCAGCTGACCCTGTTGAAGTGGCTGAATGCTATGAGATCGCGTTGCAAAACAAGACGGCTCCGGCGGTTATGGCCTTAACCCGACAAGGTCTTCCGGCTCTTCGTGATGATGCCTCGAAAAATATGTGCGAGCGTGGGGCTTATGTTATTCGTGCGGGTAAAGGGGCGGATGATGTTGTGTTAATGGCAAGCGGGTCAGAAGTGCATATAGCGATTGAGGCCGCTGACCGACTTGAAGCTGACGGTATTCCTGCTCGCGTCGTGTCTGTGCCTTGTCTGGACCTGTTCCTAGAACAGGAAGACAATTATATTAGATCTATATCCGGTAAAGACCTCCCAAAAATCGCGATAGAAGCAGGCATAAGGCAGGGTTGGGATGGCTTAATTGGAAGAAATGGCGGTTTTATCGGCATGGATAATTTTGGTGCATCTGCTCCGGGCGGTGAGTTGTTTAGGCATTTTGGTATAACCAGTGATGCAATCGTCGATCTCGCTAAAAAGATGGTGGCTTAATCATGAAAGAGCTTCCAGGTGATGTCTTCGTAACCGGGCAGCTCTTATCTGCGCAAATACAAGCTTTGTCAGAGCAGGGCGTTATGAGCTTCATCAATAATCGTCCCGACATGGAAGCGCCTATTCAACCTTTATCGGAAGAGCTTGAGAGCACAGCTCACAAGTTAAGAGTTGACTACTTTCATATCCCAATGTCTGGAGGCATATCGCCTGGACTCATTGAAGCGTCGGTAAATGCCTATCACAATGCTCCACGACCAATTGTGGCCTTCTGTGCCTCTGGTATGCGGTCTGCGGCGCTTTGGGCTTTCGCACATGTTGATAAAATGGGTGTTGATGGTGTTATGGATGCAGTTTCTGCGACCGGCTTTAATCTTGAACAGCTCCGGATGCCGTTGACACAATATCTGGAAAGCAAGTCGCCCGATAATGAGGCTTGATTAATTTTGTCTTGAATGGATTTCGCATGAAAGTGAAGGCCGCCTTTAAAAATCAGTATCGGTGGCTTCAGGGCTATGAAACGCGTGTCTTTACGGACGACCTCTTAGCCGCCATTGTCGTAACAATTCTTTTGGTCCCTCAATGTCTGGCTTATGCATTATTGGCTGGATTACCGCCGCAGCTCGGAATCTACGCCTCAATTTTTCCATTAATTGCTTATGCTTTACTGGGCTCGTCAAATTATTTGAACGTAGGTCCGACGGCTGTTATTTCGCTTATGACAGCGGCGTGTATTGCAACTCTTCCTCCCGAAACTCGGATTGCTAGTGCAGGTGCACTTGCGCTTTTGACAGGCGGGATGTTGATAATTGCCGGCTTTTTAAAAGCGGGTTTCGTTATGAATTTTGTATCTCGTCCTGTTGTTTCAGCATATATAACGGGGGCGGCGTTACTTATTATTTTCAGCCAAATGAAACATGTTTTAGGTGTACCTGTAAATTCTCAAACCGCATTCACAATAGTCTCTAACTTATTGGTACAATTGCCAAATACTAAATTGTTAGCCTTGATCATCGGGTTGATTGCAATCATTCTATTTATAATTGTAAGGCGTTTGCTTCCTTATGTTTTGGTAAGATCTGGTTTGAGAGCAAAGTGGGCAAAGTTGATCGCTCGCATGGCACCTATTCTTATCATTGCAGTTTTTGTTATAATTAGCTCCGTCTTTGATTTAGGCGGAAAAGGTGGTCTCGCCATCGTTGGCGATGTGCCATCGGGTTTGCCACCATTGTCCTTGCCAAACGTCGCTATGGCTGACTATGAAATGTTATTAATACCTGCTATCGTTATATCAATCGTCGCGTTTGTGGATAGTACCTCAACAGCTCAGGAGTTGGCCTCTCGCCGCCGAGAGCGAGTCGGGACAAATAAAGAACTACTGGGAATTGGGGCTGCGAATGCCGTTGCTGGTATGACAGGCGGTTATCCGATAAATGGATCTATGTCCCGTTCCGCCGTCAATTTTACAGCGGGTGGGAAAACACCGATGGTGGGTTTACTTGTCGCCGCCTTCATGGCTCTGACGGCACTATTCCTTACGCCAGTCTTGTACAGCTTACCGCTTGCGGTTTTGGCGGCACTTATCATTGTAGCCTGTCTCAATTTGTTAGATTTTAAGAGCATTTGGCGCACTTGGGCTTATTCACGGGCAGACGGGATAACGGCTCTGGCGACGTTCTTATCTGTTTTGTTTTTTGGTGTACAGTGGGGCGTATTGGCTGGCGTTGTTCTTGCCATGGTACTTCATATACGAATGAGTTTGACGCCGCATATGCCCCTCGTTGGAAGGTTTAGAGGAACGGAGCATTATCGTGATGCAGAGAAATTCAATGTTGAAACGCTGGATTCTGTAAAAACGCTTAGAATCGATCATGGCCTATATTATGCGAATGCGCGATATCTAGAAGATCGTGTGGCGGGGCTCGTGTCTGATTATCCAAAGATGAAAGATCTTATCCTGATGTGCTCAGGGGTGAGTCATATTGATGCTAGCGCATTATCTAGCTTGGCTGAGATAAACAGGCGTTTAAAAGGTCTAGGCATCAATCTGCATCTTTCATCAATGCCGTCAGTCGTACGTGAGCGCCTCTATAGGTCAAATTTTTTGGATAGTTTGAGTGGGAGCGTGTATTTATCGCAACATGAAGCTATGATTGATCTTCAGCCCGAGCCTGACTGGGGGCAATTTTCCGATCATATTGATATACATTAAAAAACAAACGCAATTTAGGTCTTTACGTCAAGCATGGTTCTGCCTTACTGAGATTGAGAATATGCCGTGTGCGCGCGCAACCTCTGCGACCCGCGGCCAAATGAGAGAATAGCCATGCCGGATTCGCAAAAAACCGGCTCCATCGGTCTTTTGCCTGCGGGTAAAAGCGTGCGGAGACGGCCAAGACATAAACGCGGTGGCGGTAAAGGAAGGTCTAAATCTTCCCAATCGCATTCCTTCGCAGCGCTTGATCTTGGAACAAATAATTGCCGCCTTTTGATCGCTAAAGAGGCGGGCGAGTCTTTCCGTATAATTGACAGTTACAGCCGTGTTGTCAGACTTGGAAGAGGACTCGCCGCCACAGGTATGCTCAGCGATGAGAGTATGGATGCTGCGGTTGAGGCTATTGGAATTTGTGCATCAAGAATAAAATCCAAGCGAGTCAAACGCTGGCGGTGTGTTGCGACAGAGGCTTGTCGGCAAGCAACCAATGGCGAAGAATTTTTGAGACGTGTAAAAGACGAAACTGGCATTTCATTAGAGATAATCAGTCCGCGGGTTGAAAGTCGTTTGGCGGTCATGGGGTGTTTAAATCTTATTGACCCCACGAAAGATGTTGCTCTCGTAGTAGATATTGGTGGGGGATCAACTGAATTATCTTGGGTGGATATAAGAAAATTACGTGATGATGAGGCTAATCACAGGCTTCATCGTCCTCCTATTAGCGCTTGGGCGTCATTACCTATTGGTGTTGTTACTTTGTCAGAATTGGTTCCGGAGATTGATGATAAGGCTGTATGGTACAACAAACTTCGTGACGTTGTGCAGCAGAAAATTATAGAGCAAGGATGTGAGACGCGATTTTCGAACCTTTTTCAACAAGGTCGTGGTCATATTATCGGGACCTCAGGGACGATTACATCATTAGCAGGCATTCATTTAAAGCTCCCTTATTATCAAAGAGCAAAGGTGGATGGTCTTTGGCTCCGGTCAGTCGATGCGATTTCTGTCGCGCGGGACATGGGGTCCAGAACCTTTGAGGAGCGGGCAGCTGAGCCTTGCATCGGCAAAGATCGGGCAAGTTTACTTGTGGCAGGATGCGCAATTACAGATGTATTGTGCGAAATGTGGCCATCCAAAATGATCCGTGTGGCCGATCGAGGCTTGCGCGAGGGCATGCTGATCGGTCTGATGCGGAAAGGGCAAAAGCCTCACCTTTTAAAGAAAGAACACGCTTCTGGGGGTGCTGCTGATCAGGAGGCCCTAGATGGCACGTAAACCTCCAAGCCATAAGAGCAGACCTGCACGTCGAAAAATGACGGGTGCTAAAGTCGAAGGTGCCAAACGTAGCCGGGTTACGGCGAAGTCAGAGCAAGATGATGCGACCCGGATGATGCATAAAAAGGTCAAAACGGCGCGAGGACGGAAAATTTCTTCGAAGCTTTGGATTGAACGTCAAATCAATGATCCATTTGTTCGGAAAGCGAAAGAAAAGGGATATCGCTCTCGTGCGGCTTTTAAGCTGGAAGAACTGGATGATAAGTTTGGATTACTTAAACAAGGTTCCCTAGTCGTCGATTTGGGGTGTGCGCCGGGTGGTTGGGTCCAGATAGCATTGAAGCGCGGAGCCGAACGTGTTGTCGGTATAGATTTACTGCCGGTTGATCCTGTTTCAGGAGCAGATTTAATCCAATTTGATTTTATGGATGAGGCTGCGCCAGGACGCATCAAAAAGCTTCTTGGTGCTTCGCCTGATTTGGTGATGTCAGATTTGGCCGCCAATACGACTGGTCATCGTCAAACCGACCATCTGAAAACCGTGGCTCTCGTTGAAGCGGCTGCGGAGTTTGCAATGCAGACCTTGCGTCCCGGCGGGCACTTTGTAACGAAAGTGTTTCAAGGCGGCGCTGAAAAAGAGCTTTTAAACCGTCTAAAACATAGTTTTCAGAAGGTTCAGCATGCCAAACCTGATAGCTCACGAAAAGGTAGTCCTGAAATATATCTTGTCGCCAAGAATTTACAGAGTCTGGCCATATAACTGCGCTTTGTTTGGCAAAGTTAGCTTTATCCAGACGAATCTCTTTGCACCTTTACGATAAGGCTGATAACTGCCGCTTGCAAAAGAGATGGAGACTCCCATGGAGATTCGTGAAGGGTTGACCTTCGATGATGTCCTTTTGCAACCCAAGGCATCTGACATTCTACCCGCAGACGCGTCGCTAAAAACGCGGCTCACTAAGGGTATCGATATAAATGTGCCTTTGGTCTCGGCGGCCATGGATACGGTAACTGAAGCGCCTCTGGCTATCGCTATGGCTCAAACTGGCGGCATTGGTGTCATACATCGGAATTTGTCGATTGAAGAACAGGCCGAAGAGGTTCGAAAGGTCAAACGTTTCGAGTCCGGTATGGTGGTTAATCCAATTACAATTGGCCCTGATGCGACGCTGGAACAACTTCGCGCAGTCGGGCGTCACAATAATATTTCCGGTATTCCCGTGGTTGAGGATGACGGCAAGCTGGTAGGCATTGTGACCAATCGCGATGTCCGTTTTGCGACAAATCCGGGCGAAAAAGTCTCCAATTTAATGACGACGGATTTGGTTACAGTCAAAGTGGGTGCAACTGAAAAGGAGGCGAGGGCGCTTCTTCATAGACACCGTATTGAACGCTTGATTGTAGTTGATGATGAATATCGATGTGTCGGCCTGATAACTGTAAAGGATATGGACAAGGCTGAAAGCCACCCAAATGCTTGTAAAGACGAAAAAGGTCGCTTGCGCGTCGCTGCTGCTTCAACGGTTGGTGATGCAGGTTATGATCGCGCCATAGCATTGATTTCGGCGGGCGCGGACGCGGTCGTGATCGATACGGCCCACGGCCATTCTTCAAAAGTTATTGAGCAGGTGAAACGCCTGAAAGCCAATTATCCAGATGCGCAGATCATTGCAGGAAACATCGCGACTGAGGCGGCTGCGAAAGCGCTCATCGAAGCGGGTGCGGATGCAATCAAGGTCGGGATTGGACCGGGCTCTATCTGCACAACTCGTATCGTTGCGGGTGTGGGTGTACCGCAACTGACAGCGATTATTGATGCGTGTAAGGCCGCAAAAGACGCCAATGTCCCTGTGATCGCCGACGGCGGAATCAAATATTCGGGAGACATGGCTAAGGCGCTCGCGGCTGGAGCGGAATGTGCTATGGTCGGTTCATTGCTGGCAGGTGCGGAAGAAACGCCTGGAGAAGTCTTTTTATATCAAGGGCGAAGTTACAAATCTTATCGCGGCATGGGCTCCGTTTCTGCTATGGCACGTGGCTCTGCGGACCGATATTTCCAAAAGGAAGTGAATGACACTATGAAGCTCGTTCCTGAAGGCATTGAAGGGCGTATTGCTTATAAAGGACCGGTTGCTCCAATCTTGCATCAGTTGCTTGGCGGTATTCGTGCGACCATGGGGTATACAGGGTCGCACACAATCAAAGACCTTCATAAGAATGCAGAATTTGTGAAAATTACAGGTGCCGGACTGCGTGAAAGCCACGTCCACGATGTCCATATCGCACGTGAAGCGCCCAATTATTCAATGCCAAGCTAATGCGCCTCGGTGGACGTATACAGGCGGCCGCTGAGGTCTTAGAAGACGTCACGCAGCGGCGCACGCCTGTGACGATGGCTTTGCGCGATTGGGGGAAGGCGCATCGCTTTGCGGGCTCTAAAGACCGCTCGGCGATAGGGAACATTGTTCTTGATGCACTACGGCGTAAATCATCAATCGCTTTTCGGATGGATGATGACAGCCCACGCGCCTTAGCGCTTGGTGCGACTGTTTTTTCTGGCGGTATGAGTGTTGATGACATCCTGGAACAAACCAAAGGCGATAAACATTTTGGCGCGGCTTTAACCCAGGACCAAATCGCGAAGCTTCGGGGGCAGATTACACTTGATACCGCGCCGGAATGGGTGCGCGCAGATGTGCCGGACTGGTTGTGGCCCGCTTTCGAGACGAATTTTGATGAGGAAGCCGTCGTGGAGGGCGAAGCCCTTACTCAGCGGCCTCCATTAGATGTTCGAGCCAATACGATCAAAGCCACAAGAGATCAGCTCAATCAAACCTCCGCAAGCCCGACAGATATTTCACCAATTGGGCTACGCTTCCCGCCTGTCAAAGGCTTTGGTCGTCAACCTAATCTAAATGCCGATCCAGACTTCCTTACAGGTAAAATGGAAATTCAAGATGAGGGCTCGCAGATTGTTAGTCTACTCGTTGCAGCAAAACCGGGTGAGACTATTTTGGATTATTGCGCCGGAGGCGGAGGGAAGTCTCTCGCTTTGGCGTCTGATATGAATAATGAGGGCGCGATCTACGCTTATGATATTGATAAGCGAAGGCTTGCGCCAACCTATGAACGCGCCATGCGGGCGGGCGCGTCTATCATCAAAGTCTCACCACCTCCTGCTAAGACGTTAAACCATCTGCGAGGCAAGGTAGACCGCGTCCTTGTTGATGCGCCTTGCACAGGTGTTGGGACGTGGCGTCGTAAACCTGATGCAAAATGGCGATTGACCGAAGATGCTTTGGGGCGTCGCATGCAAGAGCAAGTCAAGGTTTTGGACGAGGCAAAAGATTTCGTAAAACCGGGCGGTCTGCTTTTCTATGTAACCTGCTCTGTTTTAGCTGCGGAGAATGAGGCGCAAGTCTATGCGTTTCTGGAACGTACACCGGAATTTACACTTTTATCTGCTGGTGAAGTTTGGGAAGAGCGCTTCGGTGTTGATGCGCCTAAACCGTGGTCTGCGGATGGCTGCACTCTTACGCTTACACCTGCATCGACAAATACTGACGGCTTTTTCTTTGCCGTAATGGAGAAATCTACGTGAATAATTCTCGAGAAGATATTGTAAAAGAACACGAAAAACTTCTGATTATTGATTTTGGGTCGCAAGTTACAAAGCTAATTGCGAGGCGTGTTCGGGAGAGCGGTGTTTATTCAGAGGTGCACCCGTTCAACAAGGTTGATGCCGCGCTGATCAAGAGTTTCAATCCGAAAGCCATAATCCTATCTGGCGGTCCAAGCTCTGTAACCGGAACAGGTACACCTCGCGCGGATGAATCCGTTTGGGAATCCGGCTTACCTGTCCTCGGAATTTGTTATGGCCAACAAACGATGTGCGCTCAACTTGGCGGAGCGGTTGAGAAATCGGATGAACAAGAATTTGGGCGGGCGTTCGTCGACACCTCAGGGAGCAGTCCATTATTTGATGGTTTAACAGACCGAGAAGAGGTTTGGATGAGCCATGGTGATCGCGTCAGTTCTTTGCCTGAAGGCTTTGAAGTTATTGGCGTTTCTCCAAATGCGCCTTTCGCGGCAATTGCTGATGAAGCACGAAAATATTACGGGGTCCAATTCCATCCTGAAGTCGTTCACACGCCAAATGGCGCAAAAATGCTCCGTAATTTCACCCATGAAATAGCTGGTTTTAAAGCCGATTGGAGCATGGCGTCGTTTAAAGACGAAATGATTAAAGCCATTCAGGATCAGGTCGGTGATGGGAAAGTCATTTGTGGCCTATCCGGTGGCGTGGATAGTTCCGTTGCCGCTGTTCTGATACATGAAGCCATAGGTGATCAACTGACATGTGTTTATGTCGACACAGGTATGATGAGAAAAGGCGAGAGCGACCAAGTGACTGCGCTTTTCCGTGACCACTATGATATTAATTTGATTCATGTGGATGCGGGTGACGAGTTTTTGAAATTATTGAGTGGTGTCAAAGACCCTGAAAAGAAACGAAAAATTATCGGTGGAACATTTATCGATATCTTTGAACGGGAAGCCAAAAAAGTTGGCGGCGCGAAGTTCCTGGCCCAAGGTACATTATACCCAGATGTCATCGAATCTGTATCGTTTGATGGCGGTCCATCTGTAACTATTAAGTCGCATCATAATGTCGGTGGTCTGCCTGAACGTATGGACCTAGAGCTTGTAGAGCCTTTACGTGAATTATTCAAAGACGAGGTTAGGGCACTAGGCCGTGAGCTAGGTTTACATTCGGACTTCGTTGAACGTCACCCATTTCCTGGTCCGGGCCTCGCAATTCGATGCCCTGGAGAGATCACAAAATCCCGTTTGGATATCTTACGCGAGGCAGATGCGATCTACCTAGATCAGATCAAAAAACACGGACTTTACAACGAGATATGGCAGGCCTTTGCAGTGCTTTTACCTGTGCAAACTGTTGGTGTAATGGGGGATAGCCGGACATATGACTTCGTTTTGGCACTTCGGGCGGTTACGTCAACTGACGGTATGACAGCGGACTATTACCCGTATTCTCATGATTTTTTGGGTGAAACGGCGACGCGGATCATAAATGAAGTCAGAGGTGTAAACCGCGTTGTCTATGATGTGACGTCAAAGCCTCCCGGGACGATTGAATGGGAATAAAACCTCAGTTGGTTAAGGTTTAGCCCAATAAATACGGTGTTTTCGTGCGATTGCCTGAATCACGCCTAAACCGCATATCAACCATCTTCAGCTAAGTTCACGCCATAAGCGGCATAAGACCGCGATATGGTGTGAATGATAAAATTAGACTGATTGATGAGAGTAATTAAGCTCATATCTCTGCTGGTCTTGGCTTTCGGGCTGAGCGTTGCAGCGTCATCGACCCCAAAAAATGGGGCGAATGGCACGGTCATGCTTGAAATTTTGGAAGGCGATACAGCCTTTCTCGTCGAACTTCATAAGAAGCAAGTGTGGTGGATGGTCGGCGAATGCCGCCGGGAAATCCCCATTGATGCGTCGTCGACGTCCGACATCCTGTTATCTCGACCTATTGTCGATGATGTCACCCTTGGTTCACGCCAAATCAAACTGCGACAGCAGTTCCGTTTTGACTTGGCGTCCACCACACCTTCTGTTTCCGTCTACAACTCCGTTCGGAGTGGATGGTCGCCTGTCCCTGTGCAACGCAATTTTGCTTGCACATCACAGCCTGACTGCCGCGCCCGAATGGAGTTGCCGGAGTGTTAGGACGATTATATTCATACAAAAACGTTTATATACAGGGCTTTATAGCGCTTATATTCATGTCGGTCTCTTCAATTGCTTCTGCAGAAGACGTTATTGCGACATCGAAGACTGAGAGTGTTGAGGTTCCACAAACAGTTGCGCCACAACCCTTTGAAACCCCGGACAAGATCAAAACTGTAAATACGAAGCTTATCGCTGAAGTCGATAGTACGATAATCGTCAAATTGGATGGTGAAACGCTAGAGAGCACTGAAGTTCATCGCACCGAAGATGGAAATCTCTATGTTAATGCAATGCCGATTTTTCAACGATTGGGGAATGACGTTGAATTTGACGATGTTTCAAAAGCACTTATCGTTCGGCGCAGCCAAGATAACGTCGTCATGGAGCTTTATACCGACACAGGTATTGTGAAAGCTGATGGTCGCGCGCTCGGAAAATTAGACCACTTTGGCGAAATTGAACCAGATCATTTCATTCTCACACCGAATGCGATTGCGGTTTTGGCAGGTGCGGCGGGACGCTTTGATGCGGATAATAATGAGTTCAACTTTAAACTGGACCCGAGATTACGCGTTGCGACCGGGTTTGATATATTTGTCGATGATATTCCGCTTGGTGCTGTTCAACCTGAACCAAAATCCATTGGTCCTGTGCTTTTGCTGCCTCTCACACCGATTGCAGAAGCTTTAGGGAATTCAGTGACGCTATTGGAAAATGGGTCTGTCGTGGAGATCCGACGTGTCCAAGATAGTGTCTCTATGACATTAAACCTGTCCACGGGTCTTGTTTCCGCAAATGGAAAACCGATCGGGTTGTCGAAAGATATCACATATATTGATCAGACAAACCTGTTGATCCCGGTTTCGGCCCTAGAAGCGCTAACGGGAACTCATGTTGATGTAACAGGTGGTAGTGATCGTATTGATATCACCCTGGACGCACGGCTTTCCGGCTCAATTGCACCGATACAGTCCATTGATGACGCCGCGAAGGGGGCGCCGTTCACTCCTGAACAACTTCGGTTTAATTTGTCGCCGGATACAGGTGTGCGAGCACAATTTGATTCGCATATGGGACGATTGAATACTCGCGTTCGATATGAGCTCTCTGATCTTCCATCCAGCACGACTGAATTATTGCCGAACTGGTTGTCCGTAGATTACGCCCACACCAACGGCATTTCAGGTTCGATCGGGGATTACTCTGCCAACTACCGTGAATTAGACTCTGTCAATACACGCCGAATATTGGGCGCTTCTGCTAAATACGCGCTTAAGTCGGGCGGATTAGCGGTCGCTGCGGGTATGCCTTTGACTGGGGTGAAGGCCATAAATGAGGATCAAAACCGCAATGTGTATAGCGGCTTTGCGGCAGGCGTACGCTATGCTGATCTGGATGGTTGGGAAGCAGGTCTGGCTGTTTCAAAAGATAGCCTGTCCAAGGATCAACAAGCGGTCTTGGAAGCCATATCAGGTCGCCTTGGTAGAGGGGACAGAAGCAAAACATGGCAATGGAATGCCGATGCTGCAGTGGGTGTCTTCGATGGACCTGCGCGTGAAAGTGCCGTTGATATCCGCTTGAGCGGAGATGTTCGTCGTCGATTGGGTGAGAATTTCAATCTGAATCTGCGCGCAGGCTATGATGGTGCAGAATTCTTGCGATCTAACCTTAATGCTGAAGCGCAAGATGATGAAATTGCAAGAGAAATTAATCCTGATGCGGAATTTAATGATGAAGAACTCCCCGTAGATATTCGTCGTCGTGGGTCCGACCAAGTGAACATGAATGCAAGTGTGACTTATCTGCCCCGTCGAGACATTGGCTTTTTTAAAAATCCAACAGCCGGTATCGCAGGCGCTTTTGGAAAAACGGGTGTTATAAAAACTGGCGTTGCGCAAGCTGAACAAAAATCGGGTTCGGTCAGTGTGACGACCGGCATTAGTGATACAGGTTTAAACCTGTCTGGTTCTGTAACGCGATCAGAAACAAAGACGAGGTCACAAGATGGAGAATATTCGACCATAGACTCAACAGATTACCAGCTTCAGGCCTTTAAACAGTTTCAAGATTTAACAATTAGAGCCAGATACGGAAAATCCATTCGTAGCGATACTGATAATCGCGAAACGGCTACGATTACTGTTTCGCGCCCCGGTTTTGGAATTGATCTGCCAAAAGAAGCTGGGCTGACAATTGGACCAAGCTTGAGTGGTGTTTGGGACGGCGAGGATTGGACGGCACGAGGAGGGATTAACGCCGGATTCCAATCTGGAGAAATGTTCGGGAAAAAGAACGTTGTCTCTGCCAATCTAGGTATCTTACAAAACCTATCTACGCGTGGAGCGTCGCGCAGTGATAAATTTCTTTCAATCTCTGCAGGGCGCCGCCTGAGCATTGGGAAGAATATGTCCCTTGGTTTGGCCTATCAAAATGACCTTCGAGGAGACCACAGACTTGGTTTGCAATTAGACGGTCTTTTCAATTTTAATCCTAAAAGGGCGATCAAGAAAACGCAGGAAGGGCGAGGTATTTTAAAAGGCCAAGTCTTTTTAGATCGAAATAGAGATGGTGTCCGCCAAGCGACTGAGAGCGGTATACCGCGTGTTGTGGTTCGCGTTAAGGGGACGCGCCTAATTTTGCGTTCCGGTGCCGATGGGTTCTTCACAATCCAAAACGTTCCTGAAGGGCTATATGAAGTACAGATTGATGCCAAAAGCCTGCCAATTGGGTATGATCTATCCGCTGATATAACGACGCGTGTTACGATCTCAGAAGGTCAAATCACTGATATTCCGTTGGCAATTGTCCAGCGCGGTCAAATACGTGGTTTCGCTTTTGAAGATAAAAATGGAAATGGTGAGTATGATCGCGGCGAGCCACGGGTCGAGAGAGCTAAGCTAAGGCTAACCTCGGAAGATTCCGATATCGACTTAAAGATGTTCACGACAAGCTTTGGGCAATATGCTTTCGATGATTTGCCTCAGGGTAAGTATAAAGTTGAGGTTCTGCCCCTCAAGAAAGAAGGCATACTGAACTCCACAGTTTATGAAGTGGAATTGGATCCCGGCAAGGACCTGATGGCCCGTCAAAACTTAATTGTTTCACGCGGCGAAGGGCCAAAATTTGTGGACGTTAAAAAGACTGATCCAGAAGTGGATGAGAGCGCCCCCTTAAAATATAGAACTGGAACCGTGACCATTGTTGATCACGAGACAGATTGGGACTTAGAAGTGGAGTTTGTTCCACCAACTCCCAAATTAAAACCAAAACGCATTGCGACTGTCGATAGGTCAGTGCCCGCCCCGCGTCTTAAACCGTTTATCAAAGGGCTTTCTCCGGACAATTTGTCCGGGGTAGCCCCGCCATAACTTGGCGGGTCGTTGGATAATCCAGCGGCCCGTCTTTTTTTGTCTACTTTTCTGCTGATCAACGTCGTAAGACAAATCTATGAAACTATTTTGCGATCCTATTTCTCCTTACGCCCGTAAAGTCATGATTTTAGCAAGACTCTCCGGCGTTAAGCTTCAAGAGGTAAAGGCTGAACGGGACGGCGAGAATGGTTACATGGCTGGTGATAATCCATTAGGTAAAATTCCTGCTTTAGAATGGAAGCCTGGGCAGTTTTTGTTCGATAGCCCGGTCATATGCGAATATTTGAATAGTCAGCGACAAAGCCCACTCTTACCTGAGTTCGGCGATGAGCGAGTTATCCAGCTCTGGCAGCACGCACTTGGCGACGGACTTTCTGATGCGGTTTATAATTATCGGATGGAAACAGTTCGGCCTTTGGAATTACATTGGGATATAGCGATTTCACGCCATGATCAGGCCATACGAAATGCGATCGGTACATTAGAAAAGATTAGCCCCTGGCTTGGTGTCGACTGGACCTTCGGAAATATATCTGTGATGTGTGGGCTCGATTATGCAACTTATCGCGCAGCTCATATTGACTGGCAGAAGACTGCACCACAATTGGCGAGTTGGCATAAGAATCTGTCACAGAACGATATTTGGAAAGAGACAAATGCTTATGGTGGGGTAAAGTCATGAAGCAATTTTTCTTTGTCGTTTTAGGCCTTCTACTCTTAGCCATCATTGCGTTTTTTACCTGGCCAGAGCAGAAATACGCGCCTTATAAAGTAACGCCAGATTATCTTGCGCAAGTGAAATCCTTCAACATTCCTGACATGCCTAGTGATTGGAATTGGGAGACGTTTGCCAGTGAGGACGGCATTAAAATGCGATATGGCCAGACTGGTAATCTAAGTTCTGCACGTGCAACTGTTGTCATGATTCCTGGCTATACGGCCACTATGGACATGTATGGAGAGCAGGTGGGAGATATTGCGGCTCGCGGATATCACGTGATTGGCTTCGATTTACGCGGGCAGGGCGGATCCGAACGTCCGCGTCCGTCACAGCCTGAGAAGTTACTGATTGATGACTTCAAAATCTACTCAAATGACTTAGCTCTGTTTTTGCAAAGCCTAGATTTACCAGAGGGTAGGCCTGTCATTCTAATGGCGATGTCATTTGGCGGGCATGTCGCGTTTCGTGTCGGTGCAGAACATTCGGATCTGGTAGATGGTCTCTTACTTCTGGCTCCGGCCTTGCGTCCCAAATCAGGCGATATGAGTTTTGATCAGATGATAAGAGTTCTTCGAATTGGTGATGCTCTGGGTCGGGATAGAAGCTATCTGCCAGGGCAAACTAATTGGGTGCCTGCAAGCGAGGATGATTTACTCCGTGTTGGTATTGAGCATTGTTCCTCTTCACCCAAACGTCTTCCAATGCGAGATGCTGTATTTACGATGCGCCCTGAAC
>CAZBDT010000005.1:3759-27513 GCA_964490745.1 uncultured Algimonas sp. | reverse complement strand
CCTGAACAGCGTGTTGGCGGTATAACATTCAACTGGGCGCGTCAGGTTTTCGGAAGTAGTAATTTTGTCTTACAGGACGGATATCCAGAATCTATAGCTTTGCCCGTCACAATGATTCACGCAGAATTAGATCATTTTGTTGAAACAGAAGTGAACAAAAGAGTGTGCGATACCCGTATGTTGAATTGCAGTTCGATTGCGATCCCGGGTTCCGGCCATTGCCTGACGCAGGAAACCGATCCGGTATTGAACGAAATATATGAAGCCTTAGACCAACTTGTAGAACGGGTAGAGCTTAGTCGGCCTTAGAATTTCAAAAAGTCGGGAATGTCATCTCCAAACGGCGTTTTGCGTTTTGATTGAGAAGGCTTCTTTAAATCCGATTTATGCTTTGATGCGGTCTGAGTTCGTTTTGAAGGCTTTTTCTCAGATGCATTTTGAATCGTTTCAGAACTTTTATCTTCCGATTTTACGTTACTATCAGCGCGTTTTGGTTTTGATTTCGACGCGGAACGACGTCGAGCTGAGCTGCGTTTTTTCGATGTTGCGTTGCTTTCAGAGGTATCTTCAGCCAATTCTGCTTTTGGTTTTTCTGATATGTTTGCCACTTTTTTGCCGGGAGCCGGGCGGCGGCGCTCTATTGGCTTTCGCGCTTTTCTTTTGGGCAGTTTTGCATCCTCGAAAGATTGGGCGTCCTTCGTCGGTGCAGTTTTTCTGCCGACTTTTTCCGTGGGAGCTGTTTCTTCGTGATAGGACTCTCTCTTGCGACCACGACGTTTGTCGTCGCGACGACCATGCCTAGGCCCCCCATCTCGCCCGCGACGTTTTCGTCCACGTGTATCTTTTGGAAAGTCTTCAATACCAGGTATTTCAAGCTCTTCGATGGTGTCAACTTTGATAAGATCTAAAATATCATCGTAGTTTTTTTCATCCAGACGGGCGACGAGCATGATTGCATCACCCTTGCGACCAGCGCGACCCGTGCGCCCAATCCTATGCACATAATCTTCGCTATGATTTGGGACGTCATAGTTAAAGACGTGACTGACCGTCGGCACGTCTAGACCCCGCGCTGCAACATCAGACGCGACTAGATATTTGATTTCACCGTTCCGAAAGCGGTTAAGGGTCTCTGTTCTCAAACTTTGACTCAGATCGCCGTGAATTGGCGCAGCGTCATGACCATGAACATTCAGCGATTTCGCAACGATATCTACGTCACGTTTGCGGTTACAGAAGATAATTCCATTATCTACGTCTTCTTTATCGATTATCCAACGTAATGCAGTTCGTTTTTGTTTCGCGTCAGAGGAGGGCATGCGCACAATTCTCTGCTTAACGGTTTTTGCCGTCATGTTTTTTCGCGCGATCTGAATACTAACCGGCTGATGTAAAAACTGATCTACAAGACGCTTAATTTCGTTCGGCATTGTTGCAGAGAAGAACAAGACTTGTCGCGTAAAGGGTGTCATGTCGAAGATTTTTTCGATATCGGGAATGAAACCCATATCGAGCATACGGTCGGCTTCATCGACGATCAGCGTTTGTACGCCTGTCATTAGAATTTTACCGCGCTCGAATTGATCAATTAATCGACCGGGAGTCGCAATCAAAATATCGACCCCTTTCATTAATTTGCGATCCTGATCCGCAAAAGAAACACCACCAATTAAGAGCGCCATTTCCAGTTTTAAATATTTGCCGTAATTTTCAACATCTTCAGCAACTTGAGCTGCGAGTTCTCGAGTTGGGCAAACGATGACGCAACGCGGCATACGCGCTCGTGCGCGCCCTTTGGCAAGTTTGTGCATGGTGGGTAAGGTAAAGGCACCGGTTTTACCTGTTCCTGTTTGCGCAATGCCTAGAACGTCTCTTTGCATCAAGGCTGCTGGAATAGATTTTGCTTGAATAGGAGTCGGGGTCTCGTAGCCCAAATCATCCAAGGCTCTGATTATTTTAGGGTCGAGGCCAAGCTCTTTAAATGTGATATCAATCTTCGCATCCGCGTCGATTTTTTCGGGTTTAGATGTATCGCTCAAGGTATCTCATTTCGGCGCAGGCGCGCGGACATCGCGGGCTATTTTCATTTTGCCGCAACATAGGCTGCACGCTTCAGAGGTCAAGCAAAGTAAACGGCTTGCACTTTATCGGTATTTATACGCGCGTTTATTCTCTTTAGTTGGGTTATACCGATCCCGTAGGGCTTTCGTACGTGATGTCATGGAAAGCGCCTGTCCATTTATGGACACAGCTATTGGTGCAGATGTGACTTCCAAGGGATCTCCGTCCCAAGCCACTAAGCTGACGTCTTCAATGCCGAACCAGTTCATCGGGACTGAACTAATCGCTGCGTATGCATCGGCCCACTCCAATCCCTGTGAGACTGCATTTCCGGCATGTTGATTCAGAATAGAGGCATTTGCGACACCCAAAGATGAGAGGTTTGCGATTGCGAAATCAACGCCTGCTCTTTGCAAGATTGCGGCATTATCTAACCTCGCCCCAGCTGTTTCGAAAGAGCTTGGCAGATTGCTCAGCGGATCGAGAATAACGCGTATATCGGCCTCGGCGATGAGATCGGCTAATTCCCAGGCCTCCTCAGCGCCGACGATAATTATGCTAAGGGCTGGATTGTCATTTTTAATATCTATGAGTTTTGAAATATCTGCTGCACGACTCACACGGATCATAAGTGGGATTTCACCATTCGCTGCTTTCACAAAGGCGGCAGCATCTTGTCGTGATAGTACGTCTCCGCCATCTGAATGTTGGGAATATCTTCTAAAAAACCCTTTAGCATCACCAATAGCTGCTCTTAATTGCGCCAGTGCCGCAGCGCGTGAACCACCAGCGCGTCGCGTTCCGGTTTCCCCTAACTCAACCATTACAAAGGCATCTTCGATCAAAATAGAATCAAACCCGCCAGTGAGAGAGATCACCGCTCCTGTGCCGGCAAAAATGCTACCTTCACCACCGCGCGGTGCAATAACGGCATGGGTGACACCGCGCTGCACTGTATTTCCGATATAGGGCGAGCGCGGGTTGAAACTATCTGAGGCGCGCTCAGAAACATTTGTTTCTGAATGTTCAGAGGCAATGTCATTGCCAGGTCCGCTGGACCCTATATCGGTTAGTCCGAGCGTCGACATCGGCGCAAATAAGCCGGATGTGAGCCAGCCATTGTCGACGACCTCGGCGTCACGTGGTTTCTTCAAGCGCTTGGCTTGGGACGTAATCGCCCCATCACGAATGATAACGTCTATAGTAGAACGCTCCCCATTTGGACCAATTCGTGTCGCATCATCCAGAAAAACGGTCTGAGCTACCGCGACGCTTGGTAATAACGCTAAGGCTGTCGTCAAAAGAAAACGTATCATTGTGAAGCCTCTGATAAATCGGCAAAGCCTAGACGGAAATCGCTGACGGGTTTTAGGCCAGTTTCACGGTCAAATAAGATAGCGCCATCAATCATGACTTTATCCGGTCTTGCATAGGTGCTGAAGGGATCGCCATTCCAAATGATAATATCTGCACGTTTGCCCGCTTCTAACGTGCCTGTCACTTCAAGAATACCAAGCGCTTTTGCAGGATTAGTAGACAACCATTTCCAGGCTTCAGCTTTTGAAATGTTTAGACCCGCGCGATTGCCATCGGCCCACGTCTTAGCAACTTCTTGGTTGAGTCTCTGAACGTTATTCGGGTCATCCGAATGTATCATGGCGCAAGCGCCAGCTGCGTGAACAAAGGGGACATTCTCTCGAATATAGTCGTAGCTTTCCATTTTGAACGAGCCCCAGTCAGCCCACATGGCCGCACATGTATCGCTTTCTGCGAGGTAATCACCAATTTTATAGGCTTCAACAGCATGGTGAAATGTTGTCACTTTGTAGTTAAATTCTTTCGCCAGATCGAGAATCTGAACCATCTCATCAGCGCGGTAGCAATGCATCTGGACAAGGATTTTTCCGTCGAGTACATCTGCGAGCGTTTCCAACTGCAAATCTCGTTCATACTCATCGCCCTTATCCCGCTTGGCTTTATAACTCTCGGCTTTGATCCAATTTTTCCGATAGCCCGCCACATTCCCCATACGAGAGCCTGGCCCGCCTTTATTGCCATAGACTCGTTTAGGATTTTCACCGCAGGCCATTTTTAAGGTGTAAGGTGCGTCTGGAAATTTCATGCCCTGAACTGTTCGTGAGGGTACGTTTCGTAGTGTTACGCCACGACCACCGAACAGATTGGCAGAGCCTGGCAAGACATGAAGCGTTGTTACGCCGCCTTGCAAGGCTTCATCAAAACCAGGGTCTTGTGGCCAAATCCCATGTTCTGCATAGACTTCAGACGTGATGGGATTTGTGATTTCGTTCCCGTCTTCATGTGCGTGCACACCCGGAGAGGGGTAATTCCCAAGATGCGAATGAATATCGATAATTCCGGGCGTTACAAATCGACCTTCAAGGTCTATTTCAGTGACATCATCCGGAATTTTACCTGATCCAACGAACTGAATTTTACCGTCAGACACCAAGACATCGCCTTCGCGTATTTCATTGCTAATACCGTCAATCACATTAGCGTTTTTTAGGAGAAGGCTAGGTGCAGTTTGAGGCTCATATGTACTTGGGAAGGCAGCAGATACGCTTTTTTCGGAATCTGTACCGTTTTTTGAAGATGTTTCAGTTTCCACTTGGCAAGAAACTAATGCCGTAGCGGAAAGAAGCGATAAGAATAGTTTTTTCATAGGGCCTTTTGTTCAATTCTTTATATCAGGTCAATCGAAACGCGCGTCTCCTTCTAAAGCTATCTTCAATTTTTCGATATATTCGGCCTGAGGAATTTCAATTGCGCCAAGTGATTTTAAGTGATCCGTCAAAAATTGCGTATCGAGAAGTACGAAATTGCGCGCGATTAAATGTTCCACAAGATGGATAAGCGCGAGTTTTGATGCATTTGTTCGGATTGAAAACATACTCTCCCCAAAAAATGCCCCTCCCTGATGTACGCCATATAGCCCGCCTATAAGTTCGTTTCCGTTCCAGACCTCAACACTATGGGCTTCACCCCGCAGGTGAAGTGCGGAATAAAGACCCTCAATCGCATGGCTTATCCATGTTCCCCCATGATGGGTTGCGCAGGCATTAATTACGGCTGGAAAATCTTGATTTATCGTTATTCTATAAAGCGATTTCTTTCTAAACTTACGCATAGATTTAGAGACATGTAGGTTGTCTAGTGGTAAGATCCCACGCATTTTTGGCTCAACCAGATAGAAAAAATCATCGTCGCGATGATCCGACATCGGGAAAACGCCGCGACGGTAGCAAGCAATTAAATCATCTGTACTAAAAGCCTGCGGCAAAAACCTATTCCGCTTGTTCAGCTTGGAGTGATTGGTCGCGTTTCGCCATATTGTCTTTTAATTGCACTTTTAACCTACGAACGTCTTCTGCCCAAATGAAGCCAAAGCTCACACATCCATCTTTCGTGTGCGCGGCATGGTGAAGCCTATGCGCCTGAACTAGACGTTTCATATATCGCCCGCGGGCTTTGCGGGGGAATGGAAGGCGTCTGTGAACGAGACCGTCATGAACAATGGCGTATAAGACTCCGTAAATTGTGAGGCCCAGCCCAACATACCACAACCAAGAAACGCCCATTGAGCCAATAATAAAGCACGCTGCTGCGATCACGCTAAAGACAACGGCATAAAGGTCGTTTTTTTCAAATATGCCGTCGGTTTCGGTATGGTGGCTTTCATGCCAGCCCCAGCCCGGACCATGCATGATATATTTGTGGACCGCCCATGCAAAGATCTCCATTCCTATGATGGAAGCGACAACAATTGCACTGTTGAAAAGAAGGGTCACGCTTTTACCTCGCGCTTTTTAGCTGGAAGCCGCCACCAAGGCTCATGCGGAAAGAGGTGATGTTCATGATGATATCCAAAATGAAAGCATGAGAATAAAGACGCCAGCCATCCAAAATTATTTGTGCGCGCATTGTGGTCGTCCGGAAATTCATCAGCATGCCTATGGGTAAGATAAGTCCCGAAATAGAAGAGTTGCACGGATGAGAGAATCGCTGGGACAGCCCACATGACGATTGTGTTCAAATACTCAGCGCCGATTATAAGATAAGTGATAGTGAAACCCACCAAGATTAGAACTTGTCGCCAACCGAAATAGGTGAGGAAAAACTTCAAATACCAGGGCCAAAAGCCATGCGGGTTTTTGGCATTGAAGTCTGGATCTTTTTCTGTGCCTGAGAATTTATGGTGGTCATGATGGGCCTCCCGCATTTTTCGCCAGTTAAAGCCAGCGTAAATGAACAGAATAGTAGTGCCGATGACAGCATTCAGCTTTTCTTTTCCGGGGGCTAACGAGCCATGCATCGTGTCGTGCGCAACAATAAACAGCCCAGTATAAAGCCAGCATTGCAGAGCAATCAGTCCTATCGTCTGCCATAAAGATGAAGAGAGTGCGTGGAAAAAAACGCTGTAAAGATGAACGCATGCCCACGCGCCAAAAATCAAGGCTGCATAAAGTAGCCCTAGATTAAACGGCATTTCTGTCTGTGTGACAGCTTTCACTTAGATCCTCATTAATTTATGCGACAAAAAGGCCGCGATACCAAGGCAGAAGACGCCCCCGCCGAACAATACTCCCCAGACAGGTAGCAGATCAATTAAGGACTGTCCCCGTGCCAAAATGCCATAGAAGGCTTCAATTGACCAATAATTTGGTGTGAAAATGCCAATGTCTTGTAACCAGCCCGGCATCATAAACCGCGGAACCATCGAGCCCCCTATGGCCGATAGAAGCAACACAGCGAAAGTACTGACGGCATTCATTTGCGTTTGCGTTTTGCAGAGCGAAGCGAGGAGAAGAGCGAGGCCAGCCGCCAAAACCGAAGCACCAAGGCATGCAATCCCAATTGCTATCTGTTTCCCTGCCACTGAGACGTCAAAAAATATGACGGCCACAACGCATATTATTGCAGCTTGCAAAAAGCCAATCAGCGTTAAAAATACAAATTTCCCGCTCAGCATGCCAATCGCGCCAACAGGGCCGACCATAAGGCGATCGCTCAATCCATTACGGCGTTCATCAATTGAGATAGAGGCCCCTTGCATGGCTGAAAACAGCAGGAATAATATAGCGGTCGCGCCGATATAATAGGTAACGCTTGGATCTTTTAACGTTGTAGATACTGTATTGTCTAAGGCTGATACAGTCTCGAATAAGTTTACCGTATTTTGTGCGGATTGACCGGCAAGCATTTGACGAATTTGCCCTTTCAGGACCGTGGTGGCAACTTCACGACTAGGGTCTTGAATTATTCTAATGGAAGGTACTCTTGGGTCAGAAATTGCTCCAAATATAATTACTCCAACGTCATCTTGACCTAATCTGACTCGGTTTTTGATCTCCTCCTCGTTCCAATCTTCATCAAAACTTACGGATATAAGATCGCTCTCCTTTAATGTCATTGCAAAGGATTGTGCGTCTTGGGTCGCAGACACATTGGCTAGTGCGACACGTATGTCCAGATTGCCGCCGGATGCATTCGAAAAAATGGCGGCAAAAATAGCAAATATAAAGCCGGGCAAGATGAAGGCTAAAACTAAGGCGCCTTTATCCCTCCAGAGCCTCAGCCACATGATTTTGAATACAGCGAAAATCATGGTGATATTTGCCCAGTTTTTTCGATGCGATGCATCAGTGCGGTTAAGCCGGGTCGTCTTACACTGATTTCACGCACTTTATCATCACCGCCCTGAAGAGTCGTAAGAAAGGCAGATACGAAGCTGACTTCATTCGCCTTCGTCATAGCAACCCAAATTGTGGGAAGTTCACTTTCTTCAAATTGAAATGGTCGCATGGCTTGATGAATATCGTCTCTGGGAGGTTCCGCATAACGCACCATAATCTCTCTTTGACCTTCAAAGCTACGTCCAAGCAGACGGGCAGGGGGTTCAAACGCTAGTTTTTTACCTTTGCACAGGACTAAAACTTTGTCGCAGAGCGCCTCAGCTTGATCTAATTCATGTGTAATAAGAATGACGGCTTTGCCATCGTCGGCGAGTTTTCTGGCAAGTCTGTGAACGGTATCTCGTGCGGGTGCATCTACGCCTGCTGTAGGTTCGTCGAATATGACGAGCTTGGGATTGGTTAGAATTGCAGCTGCGACATTAATCCGCCGTTTCATGCCGCCTGACATGTCCGATATTCGTGTTTTGGCATGTTGGGCCATTTCGACGGCCTCGAGAGAGTCCTTTATAGCTTCTTTGTCTTTCACGCCAAGAAGTCGGCCGATGACACTTAGATTCTCTTTGGCTGTTAGGTGGGGGTATAGCCCGATGTCTTGAGGCACGAGCGCGATGTGTTGTCGTCTATCTGAACCGCGCTGTAAGTTATGACCATCAACATTGATCACACCATTTAGCTTCAGGCGTCCGCAGAGCGCTTTTACAAAACTAGTTTTCCCGGCTCCATTTGGTCCAATAACGCCCACAAGTTCCCCAGCTGAAATATCGAGCGATAACTTATCTAACGCACGGTATTTTCCGTACTCAACCGTTAAGTCATGTACAGATAGAACCGTCGTTTTTTCGGGTGTGTCAGGCGCGGAGAAAGGCAAATTGGTTGTCCAAAATAGCAGTCATGATGTCCAAATTTGTTAACTCGGCGCGTTGTAAAGCGGCTTTTGCGTGGGACAGATAATCGTGAAGTTTTTCACGGGAGGCATCTGAGCCAGCAATAGCTAGAATTGTGGCTTTGCCGACATCGCGATTTACGGACTTTTCGGCTTCCTGATCACTCATCACAGAATCTTTGACGTCATCCAGTAATTGAAAAGCCAAGCCCAAATGATAAGAAAAATCCTTTAAGGCCGCGCGTTGCGAAGCATGCATGCCTGAAAGTATGGCGGCTGCGTCAACGCTGAAATCAAATAAAGCGCCTGTTTTTAGCGTATTCAGCCGCTCTATTTCTGCAATTGAAGCACCTTGATCCGTATTCGCCAAATCAGCCATTTGTCCTGCTATTAAGCCTTTTGATCCAACCGCATAGGAAAGCAAATCAATCATCTCGATACGTCGATCAGCAGGGACTTGATGTAGTCGCGATAGAACGCCGAAAGCTCGATTTAAAAGCGCCGTGGCAGATAAAATGGCTGTACTTTCATCGAAAGCAATATGCGTCGTCGGCTGATTCCGTCGTAGGTCAGCGTCATCCATACAGGGGAGATCATCCAGAATTAGCGATGCGGCGTGGACCATTTCTGCGACGCATCCAATCGTGATGGCTGCATCTAATTCGGCTCCGCCCTGAATTCCTCCGCCTTGCGCTATAAAAACACAAAGAAAAGGTCTGAAACGCTTACCCGGAGAGAGAAGGGCATGTCGCTGCGCTTCGTGAAGGCGTACTGGCCATGTTGTTTCTGAAGGTACGATTTCAGATAAGCGTGCCTCAATGAGCCCGCGAATGGTTTCAATGTAACTGGGTATGTCTTTTTTTGGAAGTGGTGTCGCCAAGTTGTTATCCCGAATTAGAGTCGAACGCTTTTGACACAGGGAAGCTCGCGGTAAAAGCCTTCTCTACTCTTCGTTTTCCAGTCGTTTTTTATTGATAAGGAAAAGTAATTGCGCGGCTGCTTTGGCATCGCATAAAGCCCGGTGGTGGGATTTTAAGTCGATTTCAAACTCGCGACATAGGTTTTTCAAGGAATAGGAGGCGTGTCCGGGATAGAGTTTGCGCATTGATGAACAGGTGCATATTTTTGGGTGCCGGAACCGTCTATCAATCATTTCAAACTCGGCACTGATGAAACCATAATCAAAATTTACATTATGTGCGGCGAATATGGCGTCCCCCATGAAATCAGAAAAGCTATCGGCTATTTCAGCGAATATAGGGGCATCCGTAACCATTTCGTTGTTTATGCCCGTAATACGGGTGATGTGGGCCGGAATGGATCGCTGTGGATTTATAAGACTGGACCATTCATCGATAATCTCTCCACCTTGGATTTTCACAGCGCCAATTTCTGTGACCCGGTGTAGACCCGGTCGACCGCCCGTCGTTTCGACGTCGACAACGACATAGGTTTGGTTTGGGTCAACGGTCCAATTCACTTTGAGAATATCAGCTTGAAAACCCGCGGACCTTAATTGTCGTAGGCGGGCCAATTGATTCTTGCGTATAACATCTCCTTCCGCTTTAATTTCTATAAATCGACAGATATCTTCGTCGATCACCATAAGATCGGGAAAGCCATCTCTCGTGCCTTTCCAATCTTTCGCCATGAGGCGCAAAATGGCTGCGACAGCGCCCTTTGGCGAATTCTCTATAAGGGCCTGCAGACGATCCAGAGACCGAGACCGCCAACGAAATATTTTTTGATGTGTGCCATAATGTACCGTCAAAGTCTTTAATAGCCTGATCATTGTGAGGTGAGGTATATCGATATCTGCCAGTTTTTGCTCGATGGTGTCTTTATTAGTTTCGTAGAATTGTTTTGATTTCAATTCTGTAGGTAAACTTTCTACAACACCTTCACCATAGAGCTCATCCCAAAATAAAAGTCCGAAGAGTGTTCGCCAAGGTGTATTTTCCATTCGGAAACACGTTAGGTCTTTCTCTTGAAAATGAGACATAGCGGCCCGTTCGGGTTGGTTTCGAAAGGCCTCATCAAGATAAATGGTCTTCGCGCTCCGAAGAATATCCGTCACAATTGAAGTGCGCTTCTTCTTAAACTTCCGCGCATAAAAATCTTGAGCGAATGCGTGTTCTTCGTCAGAGGACGGGGCTTCAATCATCTCTTCTATTCTGGATTTCACCCAAATCTTATCACCCATTTTATAGCGGATTCGAACAATGCGTTCATTGCAAAGATCTGTATCGGAATGGCTATAAGCGCTCAGAGCTTTTTCGATGACATCGTGACGCTCGAAACTACGGCCAAGGTTATAAAGAAGCTTGTCTCTATTTTCTTGTCCAATCGCGCAGGCCGGTTCAGGCCAGGTTTCGATACCATCCATTAGGGTCTTTAGGCAGGCCAAATCAGTGGGTTGAAAATTCCGTAATTGGTCGATGTAAAACCACGCTGATGTCGCGCTGTCTCTGCACTCAAACTTCGCGCCATATTGCTTTTCGGATTTAGGCGTTTTTACGAGCCCCAGATCACGGAGAGTTTGGTTCTGCAAATTATTGTCGGCGCGACCCGAATGGAGGAAGAGTAAATACTCCAAAGGCTGTCGACGAGCTTGGGTCCAAGTTTCAGGCCCAATAGTTATGTCATCGAAAGTAATCTCATTGATAGCAATATTGACTAGCCTGTCCTTTTTCCAAGATTGGCGATATTTGGACACACAAACATGTGTTGAGAGATGTCTTAAAAGCTCCGTTTTTTTGAGGCCGTTCAAATAGTGATTGAGGTCTGATTGAGAGACTTTTGAAACAAACCCTTTATCTTTGAGTATAGCCAATTGATCTTTTAAGTCTTCAATTTCCGGATAATTGAATTTTTGGAGATTGAATATGTGGCCTTTGCGTGTTGCCATGCGGATATAGGTACACTGGGCCGGAAAGGTCAGCTCGCGGAAATCATCTAAAAACTCCCGACTTTTTTGACAAAGTAGATGGTTTAGCTCTCGTTCAACGCTATCAATAATCTTGCAAAAATTCTTGTGATAATAGAACTTAGGCAAGTCTTTTACAGACCAGGCCTTCCCCGCTTTTGCGCGCTGAAAACGTCGTTTCTCAGCGCGGATATGTTGACGCGAGGCTAATGGCGGCATTGCATATACTGGGTAGAGTTACAAAATTTTGGGTGACGCTTCTTCATATAGTGTACGCGAACAAACACTGAACGAAGTAGCGCGTCAAGCCGGATCTTCGTTCATCATCAGCTAAGTTAAAATTAATTCCGCGCTTTATTACAAAGACTGCTGGCCAAGACGTAGGTCCTGCATTAGGCGATTTTGGGTCGAATTGTTATTGAGACGTGCTCTATAGACTTGCATGTTTTCCATCACACGCATGACGTAGTTTCGTGTCTCAGAGAAAGGAATTTTTTCAACCCAATCCACAACATCCACATCTGGACTGCGCGGGTCTCCATATGTCTTAATCCACTTTTTTGCACGATGAGGACCCGCATTATAACTGACTGCGGCCAACACGTAGGAGCCATCCCACCTATCGAGCAAGTCATTTAAGTGTAACGCCCCCATTTTAGCGGCATAATCTCCATCAGTTGCAAGGCGGTTCAAATCATATTTGATACGGTGCTTTCTGGCTGTTGCTTTTGCTGTGCTATTGATCATTTGCATCATGCCGTAGGCTTTCGCTGAACTGACCGCATTTGTTGCAAATTCACTCTCTTGTCTGGCAATGGCATAGACAAAAGCTTCTTCAAATTTTCGTTTCGGAAGCGCGTCAATAGAAGCCACCAACGGATATCCGCTTTCGGTCAACATGCTTTGGAAGCGAGCTGCTTGTTTGGCTGCGCGTAATGATGGACGCATAAATCCGTAGTCTTCTGCCAACTCACTCAAGAGAGATAGTTTTGATAAACTGTCGACTTCGTCATCGAGGTGGAAGCTAATCTGAGAAAAATAACGCTGTTCTCCGGCTTCACCCAAGAGGTGCAGGGCGCGCACTCTGTTGTCTAGATCAAATTCAGCTTTGTCAGCACCTGATATAAATTCAGGCGGCAAACTAATGCTATGTGAGGTGCCTTCTATTTCTTCACCTGCAAGCATGCCGTAATATGTGTTGGGATATTGAGCGGCAGAGATGTAATGAGAAATCTCTTCTCCGGTCTTTGAGGCTTCATGCGCTCGCCCAATCCAATAATGAGCTCTGGAAAGTGAAATAGGGGAACCTACGCCGTCGCGTAATCGCGTGAAATGACGTAGTGCGCGATCAGGATCATTCATTTTACTTAAGGCCAGCCAACCCGCCAAAAATTCCGCCTCGGCAAATTCTGTGCCTCTGGTGAAGCCGTGATGCAGTGATATTTGATAGGCGACCTTGTATTTCTTTTCGGATATGGCCCAATAAGCCATTATCTTTTTCTCACGCCAAATCGCTTTCTTTCCGAGATCAGATGTTGGCGCCGTGCGAGCAGACAGATAGACTGGGAGGGCGTATTCTTTCGTCTTTTTTCGTCGTCTCCAGCGTGCGCGCTCATAAACCAAGCCTGGGTCAGCTAAATGAGATGTGGGAACTGCATTTACGGCTGCGTCCATCCCAGAACTGTTACGATTCAAGGCCATACGGGCCCGCATTAATGCGCGATCCGTCTTGCCCATATGTTGTAAGAGTGCACGGGCTTTGTCGTAATGGCGGTAACCCGACCATATGAGGTGGTCTGCGCGGGCGGCATGATCTGCTTTTGTCAGCTTCTTTCTGTAGAGTCCAAAGATTTTCTTCTGTCTATCTCGCGTTAGGCGACTCTCATTCCAAGCAAGTCTTAGATATTTATCGCCCTTAAGCGTATCGCCTTTGGCATAATAGGCTCGGGCGAGTGCAGCTCTACCTTCACCGGAAACGGGTTCGGTTTCTCCAGTAAACCATGCAAAGACACGCCTTGACGTCCAACTCTCATCGAACATACGTCGTTCGGCTTCAGCTCTAACCCGTGCCACTCGAGGCCAATCAGCAAGACTTTTATGAACATATTGCAATGTCTCGATTGGGGCATTTCTATCGTTTGTTGCACGTATCCAACGCAAGGTATCTTTTGCGACTGGGTCGTTTATGCGGGATATGTTTTTTTCTATCTCAGACCATCGTCTTGCTTTTGCTGCTTTTAGACTGCGACGGAATATTCTTGCGTCTGATTCGCTTAGATATGCAGACATAGTCGGCGGTGACGGTTTTACGCGCGGGGAAGGCACGGATGAAGAGGCCGTTATAGGCATCCAGATCATAAAGATCGCGGTAAAAAGTGCTAAAAGTCGACTTACGGCTTGGATTAGAAAAGATTTCATATTTTCCCACATAATTCGTGTGTCACCTTTAAAATGTGAAGAAACGATGTCTTGAACCCAAGTCCAGAACGACGCTATCACGCACCGAACACGTTAGGCCTACACAACCGCATCGCGAAAGACAAACATGATACAAGGGTCAATTACAGCTCTCGTCACACCGTTCAAAGATGGACGCATTGATGAAACAGCCTTTCAGGATTTTGTCGAATGGCAAATCAATTCCGGTATTCATGGTCTTGTGCCCTGTGGGACCACCGGAGAAAGCGCAACACTCACAGATGAAGAGCATCAACGGGTTATCCGTCTAACATCAGAGGCGGCTAATGGTCGGGTTCCAGTAGTCGCTGGGGCAGGATCGAATGAAACACGCGTTTCAATCAAATATGCTCAACATGCAAAAGCTATGGGGGCGGATGCGGCCTTAGTCGTGACGCCATATTACAACAAACCGAGTCAGGAAGGCATATTCCAGCATTTCAAAGCTATCTCTGATGCGGTCGACATTCCGATTGTCGTTTACAATATACCGGGGCGCAGCATTGTTGATATTGAACAAGATACAATGGAACGGCTTTCAAAGCTCCCAACGGTTATTGGGTGTAAAGACGCAACAGGTGATATTGCTCGCGTGGCAGGTTTGACGGTCCGGTGCGGAGAAGATTTCATTCAACTCTCTGGCGATGATCCTACGTCACTTGGCCATAGTGCGCATGGCGGGCAGGGGACTATTTCTGTTGGGTCCAATATAGCGCCTGCTGAATATGCCGCCTTTCATAATGCGCTCTTAGCCGGAGATTACGCGAAGGCCCGTGAGTGGAATGCTAAGCTTGATCGCTTGCACAAGGACCTTTTTGTCGATCCAAGCCCTGCGCCGGCCAAATATGCTTTATCCCTGCTAGGCAAAATGGAATCAACAGTTCGCCTTCCAATTACTGAGTGCCGTGAATCGACAAAAGCTATCGTCAGGGCAGCAATGGCTCGGGCAGGTATTCAGGTCTAATATGTCGAGCAAATCTGGCGGAAGAAAGAAAACGGGTAGCAAAGACACGATCTTAGCGGAAAATCGCAAAGCACGATATGATTATGCCGTTGAGGACACGATAGAAGCTGGCATCATGTTGGTCGGAACTGAGGTCAAAGCCCTCAGGGAAGGGCGAGGCAATATCGCCGAAAGTTATGTTTCTATCGAAAATAACGAAGCTTGGCTTATTAATGCAAATATCCCGATTTATGCGCCGGCAAGCCAATTTAATCACCTACCAACACGTCCAAGAAAATTACTTGTAAAACGCAAGCAAATCAATGTTTTGCTTGGTGAAACTCAACGTAAAGGACGAACGATTGTTCCGTTAAAAATGTACTTTAACGAAAAAGGTAAAGCAAAGCTCTTGATTGGTACGGCAACGGGTAAGCAGAACTATGACAAACGCCAATCAGACAAGAAACGGGATTGGCAGAAACAAAAAGCGCGTTTGATGCGTGAAAAAGGCTAAGCGTCGCAAATAGTTTTGGCGCGTGCAAAGATTTCAAAAAACATGTCTTCGGTCAATCTTCTCGTGTTCGTGTTGTAACGCGAGCAGTGATAGCTAGAGAGGATTGTACGGCCTAACGTATCTTTGTACTCTGATCCGTGACTAAATTTATGCGTCGCTAGACGTAGATTTAGTGCTCTGATCGTGCTGTCATGACTTATTTTTCCTAGGCATAATAGGACTTTGGCGTTCGGCAGGGCTTCAAGCTGTCGTTTGTGGTAGAGATCGCGGCAGGTATTAATTTCGCTAGAAGTGGGTTTATTTTGAGGTGGAAGACAGCGAACCACATTCGTGATCATTGCATTGTTTAGGGTTAAACCATCTTTCCCTTTAGCATCACGATCATATGTTCCAGAAGTAAAGCCATATTTGGCCAATGCGGCATAGAGAAGATCGCCCGCCCAATCCCCTGTAAAAGGGCGTCCTGTTTGATTGGCTCCGTGCATGCCGGGCGCAAGACCAATAACCATCAGCTTTGGATTTGGTGAAAAGAAATTTGGTACCGGACCGTTGAAATAATCGGGGCGCAAGGCTCGCTGCTCATCCAAAAAGGTCGCTAATCGTGTACACTCACGACAATTATATGGGGCGTTTATGTTCTTAGTCATCATCATAATCCGGATAGTCGCGACGTGGACGCCCTATTAGGTCCTCCATATCTGCCAGCTCAATGATGTCATTGGCCTGACGTCTAAGTTCGTCCGCCAACATTGGCGGGTTTGTTCGCAGAGAAGACAGGACGGAAACGCGCGTCCCTTTACGTTGGCAAGCTTCAATTGCTGCCCGAAAATCACCGTCTCCGCTACATAGGATGATATGATCGACGTGTGTAGCGATCTCTGCCATATCCAGCGCCAATTCTATGTCCATATTGCCTTTGATGCGATTGCGACCATCCCTGTCTATATAAGACTTCGCAGGTTTTGAAATCACTTGGTAGCCGTTGTAATTTAGCCAATCGACGAGTGGGCGGATGGGAGAGTATTCTTCATTTTCCAGAATGGCCGTATAATACCGCGCGTTAACCAAACGACCCTTTTTCTTAAACAGGTTAAACATTTTCTTATAATCAACGTCGTAATCGAGTGATTTAATCGTCGAATAGAAATTGGAACCATCAACAAAAAGCGCAATTCGTTCCTCAGGATAAAAGACCATGTTTGTAACCGTTCAAAAGAGTACAGATAAATGACGGATTGTCTCATCGCATTTGGTGGCAATCTGTCCAACCCTAAAGTGACGTTTCAAATCGCGCTTGCGAGTTTATGTGACGAAGGGTTTGTACTTGAGAGAAAATCCGGTCTCTGGAGATCGCCTGCGTGGCCTTTGGAATCTGACCAGCCGGAATATTTGAATGCTGTCGTGAAGGGGAGCTATCAAGGCGATGCGAGGTCTTTGTTAGCTATTTTGCATAAAATTGAAGCGGTTCATGGGCGCGTGAGAAGCGTTCCAAATGCTGCGCGCACCCTTGATCTTGATTTGCTGACCTTTGGAGATCAAGTCAGTGAGGATGAAGATTTGATATTGCCGCACCCACGTATGCTGAACAGGGCTTTTGTGCTAATTCCTGCCTGTGAGCTGGAAACGAAATGGATTAAATACACCGCGCATCTCTCAGAAGCAGATGTACGCCAGACGAGATATGGCGGGGCGTGGTAAAATAGGTTGATTGAGCCGTTATTTAGGACTAAAGCTCCGACAGAATTTTTGGCCGTCTCGCAACGGCCTTTTTGCACTGGAGTACCCATGGCCCGCGTTACCGTTGAAGACTGCGTAGAAAAAGTCCCGAATCGTTTTGACTTAGTTCTGTTGGCGTCACACCGTTCCAGAAACATCGCGTCCGGTTCGGAGCTAACTGTTGATCGGGATAATGATAAAACACCTGTAGTCGCATTACGTGAATTGGCAGATGAAACGCTAGATTTGAATGATCTTCGCGAGTCATTGGTTGTGGGTCTACAGCGTGTTATCCAAGATGACGATTTGCCTGATGAGCAAGACGATGTACCAATGCTCGCGATTGAACATGGTGACGCTGCTCCGCAAGCTGAGATGACTGAAGCTGATGTGCTTCGCGCGCTTCAGGGAGATCGGGATAACGACAACTCGTCCCGCTTCTAAAATTTCTATTTCAGCTCAAAAGCTGCAATTCATGCGGCTTTTTAATTGGCTGATACCGAAATAATTGCTTATGCATTGTCTTCGTGAATAAGCCTGTAGACATCCTCGCTCCTAAAGCCTCGCAGAAATATCTGCGTCAATATGAGCTTGTTGACCTCGTCAAAAAATATGATCCGTCAGCTAATGAGTCTTTGCTGAATAAAGCCTATGTTTATTCCGTACAGGCCCACGGTAAACAGCTCCGTCATTCCGGCGATCCATATTACGCTCATCCAATCGAAGTTGCAGGCATAGTTGCATCTCTGCACCTTGACATCGCCACGGTCTGCACGGCCCTTTTGCATGACGTGTTGGAAGATACCGATGCAACTGTTGAGGTGCTGGCCAAAGAATTCACGCCTGAAATTGCGGAGCTTGTCGACGGCGTTACAAAACTCGGCCAAGTCGAAATGTCTCGGCCAAATTTGTCCCGAGAACGGGCTCAAGCGGAGAATTTTCAGAAGTTTATTCTGGCCGTATCTAAAGATGTTCGCGTTTTACTCGTGAAGCTTTGTGATCGCCTTCACAATATGCGGACCCTTCAATATCATCCGAAGCAAGCGTCCAGAGAGAGGATCGCTCGTGAAACGCTTGAAATTTTCGCTCCACTAGCTCGACGGGTTGGTGTTGATAAAATCTGCTCTGAATTGGAAGAACTCTCTTTCCGTCATATCAATCCTGCTGCGTATGAAAGCATCCAAAAGCGTTTGGAGGTCTGGCGCGATACACAAGGCGAGGCAATTAGTCAGGTCTTTACGGCATTGAAAAATACTCTGAATGACGCCGGATTAGACGTCAGGGTATATGGTCGGGAAAAGCGAGCTTATGCGATATGGCGAAAGTTGCAGCGTCAGAACATTAGCTTCGAAGATGTTGCAGATATTTACGCGTTTCGAGTGATCGTAGAAGACCGTATGCAATGTTATCAAGCTTTGGGAATCTTACACGATGCCTTTCGGGCGGTGCCGTCTCGCTTTCGAGATTTCATTTCCGTGCCAAAGCCGAATGGGTATCAATCCTTACACACAACAATTCGAACGGATGAAAATAGGCGCGTGGAAATCCAGATACGGACTGAACGGATGGAGGATGTCGCCAATCGTGGGGTTGCGGCGCATTGGGCCTATAAGAATGAAAGCTACGCCTATGATCCGGCAAGTGCTCAAGCGGCTGGCGGAGACCCGTTGAAGCGTATACGTCCGCTGATTGAAATGATGGAACAGAGCGGGGATGCGGACGAGTTTCTGGACAATGTGAAACTCGAAATGTTCACGGATCAGGTTTTCACTTTCACCCCAAAGGGCGATTTAATCGCACTGCCGCGTGGTGCGTCTCCGATTGATTTTGCTTACGCCGTTCACACTAAGGTCGGTGATACTTGTATTGGTGCGGTGGTGAATGGTCGGGACGTCCCGCTTCGCACGCAATTGCAAAATGGGGATGTTGTCAAAATTGTTCGGGGCGGCACCCCGGAACCGCAACCGGGTTGGGAGAGTATCGTCACAACGGGGCGTGCTAGACAGGCCCTCCGCCGTCTTACTCGCACGGGGGAGGCCGACGAATTTAAGCGTATTGGTGAGACCCTAGCCCTACATGCGTTCAAACGCGAAGGCAAAGACCTTGATTCTGCCGTTTTGACGGACGCTTTAAAACGCCTGCAAATCCCTGATGAAGTCACGCTTTATGAGACACTCGGGCGTGGGCAGCTTTCGATGAATGACTTTGTGGAAGCTGTATTTCCAGGTCGTCAGGGAGGAGAGACCGAGGGCGCTGTTCAAAAGTTAGACCTAATCGATGATGAGAGTGCAGGTTTATATGTGAAGGGTGACGGATTGAATCCCGGCCTCGGTTTACACCTCGCAGAATGCTGTTCACCGATCGCAGGTGACCGCATCATTGGACTGCATGAGCTTGGCAAAGGCATCGTCATTCATACAATTGATTGTGATGAGTTAGCCTCAAAAGAGGATCAGTTCGAAAATTGGATTGATTTGGCCTGGCGCCGTGCCGCTGAACAAGCGGCCTCGACAGGTCGTATCATTGCAACGGTTCAGCATGTTCCGGGCGCTTTGGCGGATGTTACGAAAAAAATCGGAGAGTCCCAAGGCAACTTGACCAATATCAAGACCATTCGCCGCAGCCCGACATTTTTTGATATGGTGATTGATGTTGAAGTGCGTGATACACGTCATCTGATGTCAATTATCGCTGCGCTTCGCGCTTCGGCCTTTGTCGTGAAAGTTAATCGCAGTCGCGCACTGCTTCCCAATTTGAAAGCTCAAATCCATGAATACTGATGATGTTCTTGACGTTTTTCGAGAGGCGGGGGCGCTGTTAGAAGGGCATTTCATCCTGTCCTCTGGTCGGCGTAGTTCAGTTTTTCTGCAAAAGGCTCTGATTTTCAAAAACCCACGTTTAACAGAAATTGTCTGCAAAGCTCTTGCTGAAAAAATTAAAGCCCAAGGGATAGAGGCTGATGTCATTATTGCGCCTGCTATGGGCGGTGTCATTCCGGGATATGAGACCGCGCGCCATTTAGGCTTGGAATCCTTGTTTGTTGAGCGCGTAGATGGTGTTTTTACCTTGCGCCGTGGCTTTACGATAAACCCGGAAAGTAAGGTTTTGATGGTCGAAGATATCGTTACAACGGGATTGTCGTCAATTTAATGTATAGCAGCGATCACGAAGGAAACGGGTGCAGAGATTATTGCAGGAGCTTGTTTATTTGATCGCTCAAACGGAGAAGCCGATATTGGTGTGCCGCTCGTAAGTCTCGCAGCGCGGCGCTTTCCAGACTATGATCCGAATGATCTGCCAGCGGAGCTTGAGGCGATACCTGCCATAAAGCCGGGTAGTCGAGGGCTCTCATGAACAAGCTGCCCCGATTAGGCGTCAATATTGATCATATCGCCACCGTTCGAAATGCACGGGGAGGGGAGCACCCTGACCCCGTAGCGGGTGCTTACGCCGCAATCAAAGCTGGCGCAGATGGCATAACGGCTCACTTGCGTGAAGACCGCAGGCATATGCGTGATGATGACATGACACGTCTGCAAATGCTCTGCGAGAGCGAGAATGTCCCGCTCAATATGGAAATGGCGGCGACGCCCGAAATGCTAAAAATCGCTCTGGCGTTAAAACCAAAAGCTGTTTGTATCGTGCCCGAGCGCCGCGAAGAACGCACCACGGAAGGCGGTTTGGATGTCGAGGGCGGGCATAACCATATCGCGCCAATTGTTAGAGAGTTAACTGAGGCAGGATCTCGCGTCTCACTATTCATCGAAGCCGTTGAACCTCAAATCAGAGCAGCCGCATCGACAGGCGCGGCGGTTGTAGAATTTCATACAGGAGCATACGCACATGCACTTGATGATGGAGATTCGGAGACCGCAGAAAAATATTTAGAGGCTTTTGCACGCAGCGCCAAACTCGCCGATGAACTTGGTCTAGAGGTTCATTTTGGGCATGGCCTAACATTTGAAAATGTTGGAAAGATTGCCGCAATTCCGAAATGTATGGAATTGAATATAGGGCATTTCATAATTGGGGAGGCTATTTTCCTTGGCTTAGATGAAGCCATCAAAGAAATGCGTCGCTTGGCCTCAGAAGCCCGCTCGGTATGATCATTGGGATTGGCACAGATATTTGCGATATTCGTCGAATTGAGCAATCCATTGAAAAGTTTGGTGATCGCTTTTTAAATAAAACCTTCACGACGAAAGAGCAGACTTATTGTAATAGCAAAGCCCGACCGGTGATGAGCTATGCTAAACGCTTCGCCGCCAAAGAAGCAGTTGCAAAAGCCTTAGCTGGTGAGAGTACGGGTAGTCTTTCATGGACCTCGGTAGAGGTCTCAAATGACCCGTCTGGCAGGCCGACGGTAAAGCTTATGAAGGACGCTTTAGAACGGGCTGAATTACGCTGTCCCTCTCTTCATAAATTAAATGTTCACCTATCTCTTTCAGATGATTATCCCTATGCAACTGCATTTGCGATTGCCGAAGCCATTCCAGACGTTAGATAGGACGAATGACGAAAGCTAAAAAAACAAAGTCCGATGAAAAGGCCAAAGGCGGCATTGGTGAGACAATCTCCACTGTTCTCTGGGCTTTAGGCATCGCATTTGTATTACGCACCTTCATTTTTCAGCCCTTCCATATTCCGTCAGGATCCATGGTCCCCGGATTGGTCAAAGGTGACTATATCATCACATCTAAATTCACCGTAGGCTTTGGTAAACATGCCGCCACGCCATTTCCATTTCCGGTCAAAAAGGGGCGTCTCTTTGAACGTGAATTAAAGCGTGGGGACGTTATCGTTTTTCGGCCTGAAGGAGATACGAAGAACTTTATCAAGCGTGTTGTGGGCCTGCCGGGGGACCAAATACAGGTTAAGCAGGGCTTGCTATATCTGAATGGGGAGAAACTCCCTGTAGAGAGAATTGGAACCTATGATTACACAAACAGCTTCGGCAATGTAGAAGTCGCTGATCTGTTAGTCGAAACTTTGCCGAGTGGGCGCGAGCAAACTATCTTGGACGCACAAAAAAATAGTCCTCTCTTAGATAATACAGAGCTTCGCACTGTTCCAGCCGGATATTATTTCATGATGGGTGATAACCGAGACCATTCATATGATAGCCGCGTGTCTGTGGCACAAGGCGGGGCGGGTATTGTGCCCAAAGAGAACATTATCGGTCGGGCAGAAATCGTTTTGCTTTCCGTGAATGAAGACTTTGAATTAAAAAAACCGTGGACGTGGTTGAATATACGTGGGGATCGCTGGTTTAAGGATATTAAATGAGCGTCCTAGACACTGACCGTTACCCGCGATTGATGGCATTAGAAAAACGTATTGGATATACGTTTAAAGATCCATCCCTTCTCATCCGCGCTATGACGCATAGCTCATATGGTGATGGGCAGCGTCGGAAAGCGGATAATGAACGCTTAGAATTTCTAGGTGATCGTATTTTGGGGCTGCTCACGGCTGAGGCCTTATATCACTATTCGAAAGAAGCCGAAGGTACACTGGCTCGGCGGTTAAATGCGCTGGTTCGAAAAGAGACTTGTGCGCTGGTCGCCAAACAAATTGCCTTAGGGGACGCACTGCTTGTTTCTAGCGCCGAGGATAAACAAGGTGGTCGAGAAAAAACCTCAATTTTAGGGGATGCTTGTGAGGCGCTGATTGCGGCCATCTATTTGGATGGTGGGTATTCAGAGGCCCATAAATTCTATGAAAAGTTTTGGACCCCGCTTTTCAATGAAGTTGTTTCAAAATCAGCAAAAGACCCAAAAACTGAATTACAAGAGCGTGCGCTAGGCGGAAAATACGGATTACCTCACTACGAAATTATTGAGAGAACGGGACCCGATCATCGTCCATTATTTGTAATAGAGGTGAGTATAGAGGGTGTTGGCTCTGCTAAAGGCACCGGAAAATCTAAACGGGATGCGGAACGTTATGCTGCGACCCATTTATTAGAAGGATGGCCTCTATGAGCCGTGCCGGATTCGCCGCGATTGTCGGCGCCCCTAATGCTGGAAAATCGACACTGACCAATGCCTTGGTCGGAGAGAAAGTTTCGATTGTAACCCATAAAGTTCAGACGACGCGTTTTCAGATACGTGCGATTGCTATGTTGGAAACCGCAGAAGGGCAGCCTTCACAAGTTGTGCTGGTCGATACGCCCGGTATATTCTCACCAAATGAGTCAGACCGTCTCGCGAAATCCATGGTTCACGCAGCGTGGACAGGAGCGGATGATAGTAACCTTATTGTCCATGTGGTCGACGCACCGGCTTGGTTGCGGCAAGCCGCAGGCGAGGGCAGTTCGCAGGATCGCTTATCCGTGGATGATACAAGGAGCGTGGCAAAAGGCCTGAAAAAACGTCGGTCAAAAGGCTACCTCGTTTTGAATAAAGTGGATGAAATTCCGCATGAGCAGGTCCTGCCCCTCATTGCGGAATTTAATGCCATGGACGTTTATAGCGAAATATTCATGACATCAGCTCGTAACGGTGAAGGCATAGACGCACTCTCCAAAGCCCTCGCAGA
>CAZBDT010000005.1:0-3749 GCA_964490745.1 uncultured Algimonas sp. | reverse complement strand
GGCAATGCCTGAAGGCCCGTTACTTTACCCTACCGATCAGGCCGCAGATATTCCGTCTCGCCTCATGGCGGCGGAAATCACGCGGGAGAAACTCTTCCTGCGCCTGCATGATGAGCTGCCTTATGCCAGTATGGTTGAGACCGAAAACTGGAAAGAACAAAAGAATGGCGATGTGAGAATAGAGCAGGTGATCTATGTCCGCCGCTCCTCTCAAAAACCAATCGTGCTCGGTAAAAATGGTCGCACCATTAAAGATATCGGCGCGTCAGCCCGTCGAGAAATGCAGGACTGGTTGGGGCGCAAGGTCCATCTCTTTCTCTTCGTGAAGGTTCGCGAGAAATGGAAAGACGACCAAGCGCGTTACGCAGGGATGGGATTGGAATTCGACGTTTAGCCAATGGATTGGTCTGCCGACGGATATATATTGGGCGCACGTAAGCATGGTGAAACGTCGGCTATAATCGATGTGTTTACGCGAGATAAAGGCCGTCACCCCGGCTTGGTGCGTGGCGGTGTTGGGCGACGTATGCGTCCCATCCTTCAACCGGGAAACCATGTCACCGTGGAATGGCGCGGCAGGCTGGAAGACCAACTTGGCTATTACACCTTGGAAGCTATTGATAGCCGCGCAGCCGAACTGATGGAGGAGCGTCTCAGCCTCGCCGGGTTAAATGCGCTATGCGTGATGACCCGAGAGCTGTTGCCGGAAAGGGAATCTTATCCTGCTTTGTATGATGTGTTCTCCATTGTGGTATCACAACTGGATAATCCTGAAGTCTGGCCCGCGCTATATGTGCGGTGGGAGTCGGGGTTGCTGGCGGCGCTTGGATATGGGTTGGACCTGACAGAATGTGCAGCGACCGGGAGGCTTGACAATCTCACCCATGTCTCTCCACGCTCTGGTCGCGCTGTGTGTACTGAGGCGGCTGCGCCCTATGGTGATAAGATGCTTCGCCTTCCCGGTTTCATGAGAGGTGAAGCGCAAGCCAGCCCCGAAGATATATGGGACGGATTGCGATTGACGGGATATTTTCTGGAGACGCGGGTCCAATGGGAGATCAATAGAACTCTGCCGGAAGCGCGGACCTCTATGATAGATCGATTGATCGCAGAGGGATATGCCAGTCGTCCCCAATAAAACTGTAGTTTGAGGCGCGCTCAGGCTTCGCTTTTGGTAGCCTTGAACAAGTGATTCGAAAGGCCCCCGCAGTTCATGGCGAAAACACCTAAAACAAAAGGCAATTCCGGTGATAACGGCGTCCCTGAAAATGCTGTCATAGAAGAACATTTTGATACGGCGCTATCGTCACGATATCTTGCCTATGCGCTGTCGACAATTACGCAGCGGGCCCTGCCGGATGTGAGAGACGGTTTGAAACCTGTGCATCGCCGCATCCTCTATGCCATGCGTCAGCTGAAGCTAAACCCCGAGAACGCGCATAAGAAGTCTGCGCGTATCGTGGGTGATGTGATGGGGCAATATCACCCGCATGGTGATGCGTCGATTTATGATGCACTCGTTAAGCTCTCACAGTCATTTGCCTCGCGCTATCCACTTGTCGACGGGCAAGGGAACTTCGGGAATATTGACGGGGATAGCCCTGCGGCGATGCGATATACGGAAGCCAAAATGACGGCGGCGGGCGTTGCCTTGCTTGAAGGCTTGGACGAGGATGCCGTTGATTTCGTCGCGACCTATAATGAAGAGGATGAAGAGCCGCAGGTCCTGCCTGCTGGGTTCCCCAATCTTCTAGCCAATGGCAGCCAAGGGATTGCCGTGGGCATGGCGACCTCTATCCCGCCACATAATGCGGCCGAGCTCTGCAATGCGGCCCTACACCTGATCAAGACGCCAAATGCGCGTGTTGAGACTTTGATGAACTACGTGCTGGGTCCCGACCTGCCGACGGGCGGTATTATCGTGGAGCCGAAAGAGTCCATGTTGGAAACCTATAAATCGGGCAAAGGCGGCTTCAAGGTTCGGGCGCGGTGGCATGTCGAAGAGACGGGCCGCGGGCAATATCAAATCATCGTCACCGAGATCCCATATCAAGTGCAGAAATCGCGCCTGATCGAAAAGCTGGCCGAGGTCATTGAGCAGAAAAAATCGCCGGGCCTCGTGGATGTTCGTGATGAGAGTGCAGAAGATATTCGGATCGTCTTAGAGCCTCGCAGCAAGAATATTGATGCTAAACTTCTCATGGAGAGCCTGTTCAAAATCTCCGAGCTGGAGAGCCGTGTCAGCCTGAACATGAATGTTCTGGACGCCACACGCACGCCGCGTGTGATGGATCTACGCGAAGTGCTGCAATCATGGCTTGATCATCGCCGTGAAGTCCTCCTGCGTCGTTCGCAGCAACGTCTTGCTAAAATCGCTGATCGTCTGGAAGTGCTTGATGGCTATATGATCGCCTTCCTGAATATTGATGAAGTCATTCGCATCATCCGATTTGAGGACCACCCAAAAAAGGAATTGATCAAAGCGTTTAAGCTGACCGAGCGGCAGGCTGACTCTATTCTGAACATGCGCCTACGAGCCTTGAATAAGCTTCAAGAACTCGAGATCCAAGGCGAGCATGACAAGTTATCTGCAGAGCGCGATAAACTTAATGCACTCGTCTCGACAGACAGCCTGCAATGGGACGCGATTTCAGAACAGGTCAAAGCCGTGCGCGATACCTATGGTCCGAAAACTGAATTAGGCAAGCGTCGGTCGACTTTTGAAGATGCGCCTGAGATTGATGTTGATCTCTCAACCGCTTTCATCACGAAAGAACCGATCACCGTGGTCATGTCCGAGAAAGGCTGGATTCGCGCCATGAAAGGTAAGCTGGATGATCTCTCCGGCTTGAAATTCAAAGAGGGCGATAAGCTGGCTTTCGCTGCAGCTGCGGAAACAACGGATAAGATTATTGTCTTCGCGACAAATGGTAAGTTCTACACGCTTGGGGCAGATAAGCTGCCGGGAGGGCGAGGAAATGGTGAACCAATTCGTTTGCTGGTCGATATGGAGAATGATCACAGCCCAATTGGCATGTTCGTCCATAATCCGGAACGCGAACTGATCGTGGCCAGCACGGACGGATATGGGTTCCGCGTCTCCGAGTCGGATATTATCGCCAGCACGCGGGGTGGACGTAAAACACTCAATGTGAAAGGCGATACGGAAGCCTTACGCGTCATCCAAGTGAAGGGCGACAAGATCGCAACAATCGGTGAGAACCGAAAAATATTGGTCTTTAACGTCGAAGACCTCCCCGTCATGTCACGCGGGAAGGGTGTCCGACTACAGAAATATAAAGATGGTGGCTTATCAGACATCACAACATTTGTGGCAGAGGATGGACTAACCTTCCTCGACACATCCGCCCGCCGCAAAGAAGTTCCGGATTGGAATTTGCTCGAAGGTAAACGCGCTCAAGCGGGTCGCATGGCCCCTAGAGGTTTCTCCAGAAAATCCAGTTTTGATCCCGCACGGGGTTTGTAAGACAGAAAATAGTGATCACACCTACACAGCCTCGTTGAAATTCCAATTTCAACATAGGCCGTATGCTGCTCAAACCCTGAAGGGACGGCTGGACGACGCGCAGACAATACTGGGTCATGACTGGCAATTGGGCGAAAATTATCAATTTCGTCATCCTAGGCCTTGTGCCTAGGATCTCTGATACCAACTCTCGTTCAGGATGAAAGACCCTAGGCACAAGGCCTAGGATGACGGAGGTTTTGTTCGGTTTGTCATATTCGTT
>CAZBDT010000004.1:0-45207 GCA_964490745.1 uncultured Algimonas sp. | reverse complement strand
TCTATGTACTGCGTTGCTTTGAAGATGATGACATCACCCATGTTGACGGACGTATCGACCCGATGAGCGATTTCGAGACAATTGAGACAGAGCTGATGCTCGCGGATTTAGAAAGTCTGGAAAAGCGCAAGCCGGGATTGGAAAAGAAGATCAAGCAAAAGGATGCCGATGCCCTGCAAACCATGCGCCTGATCGAGGTCGCGATTGCAGCGCTGGAGGACGGCAAGCCTGCGCGCACGGCAGAGATTGATGATGAGGATAAGAAGGCCTGGAAAATGCTCCAGCTTTTGACGTCTAAACCCGTCCTCTATGTCGCCAATGTAGATGAGGACAGCGCGGCAGAAGGAAATGATTTTTCGGCGAAAGTTCTCGCCCATGCGGAAGGCGAAGGGGCGCAGGCCGTTATAATTTCTGCCCAGATCGAATCTGAAATGGCGCTCCTTGATGATGAAGAACAAGCCGAATATTTAGGCGCGATTGGCTTGGACGAGCCGGGACTGAACCGCCTCATCCGGGCTGGCTATGCCCTACTGGGCCTGAAGACCTATTTCACAGTCGGGCCGAAAGAAGCCCGCGCTTGGACGTTCCGCGACGGCTGGACCGCGCCAAAATGTGCGGGGGTCATTCACGGAGACTTTGAAAAAGGCTTCATCCGCGCAGAAACCACTGCCTATGAGGATTATGTCGCCAATAATGGCGAACAAGGTGCGAAAGAAGCCGGAAAAGTCCGCCAAGAAGGCAAAGATTATGTCGTCAAAGACGGCGACATAATGTTATTCAAATTCAATGTTTAATTGTATTTCAGTCGCTTAGGGAAATTATTAACGAGTTTTGCAGAAACTACCCATCAAAGGTGGGAGTTTTATAAATGCGAATATTACTACTCGCGAGTATTTTAGCGACTGTATCGGTGCCTGCTTTTGCCAAGGACTCTGGCGAAGCGGCTTTTAATCTGCTGTCGCAATATAGCACCGAAAAACAACGACCGAATTTTATCAAGCTGAAAAGCACGATTGATATGGCAGATGCTATGGAAATTGACGCTAAGATCTCCGAAATATACGGGACACCAAGCGTGAGTCGTTCTGGACTGAAAGTCTGGGAAGTTGAAAACACCAGCGGTAAAGGCGGTAAAACAACCACGATTATGTGCGGCCCAGACGGTAAAGGCGGGATTTACATCTCAGCAGATCGTCGTGGGAAAGCCCTTAATCGGGCCGCCAAAGGATCTGAAAAGCGGGCAAACAGAACGCAGGAACATTCAAAAAAAGTAAAATCAATGCGCAAGATTAATCGACAAGAACGCGACTAATCACATGGCCTTAAAACTCGATTTTGAGAACTAAAATTTACGCCCTCATCGATCCAAATAGGGTGGGGATAAACGCGAAGATTGGGATTGCCGGGATGCAATTGTTGAAACGCTCATATAAGTGCCTTATCGGACTGCTATGCGGCTTTGGTATGGTAGAGTTCGCGCAAGCGCAAAGCTTCACAAACGCGACGGCTGGCGCAATTAATGATAATACGTTCTGCGCCGGCGGCACGAATGCGAATGGTAATGGCGTCATCAATGATCTAGAACGAACATTTAGCGTCTCCGGACTAGGCGCCGTCACGGACTTAAATGTTGGCCTGGTGGCTACTCACACATGGCGTGGCGATATGGATGTGAGATTAGAGTCCCCAGCCGGCACAGAAGTTCAATTGATCAACCCGGATACCACAGCCGCGGGTAATCTTGATAATTATAACATCGAACTGAGTGATGAGAATACGGAAGCCGTCAATACTGGCTCTCACAATACAGCGAATGATGTAAATGCGCCGTTTTACGAATTTTTCGTCTCACCAGATAACGCGCTTTCCGCATTTGACGGCGAAGACCCAAATGGCGATTGGACACTCAAAATTTGCGACGACTACACAGGTGAAAACGGAAGTTTCATTCAAGGTGAATTATTATTTCAACCCTCTACCGGAGCGGACCTATCTCTTACACTCGTCGCAGATAATGAACTTCCCGCTATTGGAGACAATGTGACATTAACTCTCACTGTCTCTTCGGAAGGGCCACAAAATTCGACAGCTACGGCACAACTAAACCTTCCAGCTGGTGTTACCTTTGTGTCCGCTTCAGGAGATGGGTCCTATAATAGCGGAACAGGTATCTGGAGCATCGGATCAGGACTCACTCCCGGCATTCCCAGATCAATAGATATTGTTGTCGCGCTCCCAGCCTCTGGTAGCTTTCCGATTACGACTGAAATCCGGACATCTAACCGCGCTGATTCGGACTCGACCCCAAATAATGGTGTCATCACAGAGGATGATTATGACACGCTTACGCTGAATGTGCAGCCCTCGCCGATTGTCCCTGCACTTAGCTGTCCAGCGGCGGATCAGTTTTCACTCGTCTTCGACGCTCAGGGGACAACGAATGGGTGGGCCGCAAATAACTTGACCGAAAGTTACACAGTTGTAGATCCTGTTGCCGGGGCAAATATGGACCTCGACTTCACGCTTTCAGGCGACACAGCCTCCTTACAACAACTGAACGGAAACAATACGCCGCTAACACAAAATGATTATACGGGTGGCATCACACCTGCCGAATTCAGCATCGGCATCGCAGCCGATTTTTCTACAACAGCTCAATTCGTAACGATGGGCATCGATTTAGGAAACACAGATGAGGGCGTTGGTGCCGCGCAATTTATGATTTTTGACGTAGACTCGGGTGGCTGGGTGGATCGTCTCGCTTTTCGTGGATCACTCAATGGTGTGTCCGTTGATCCAATCATTACGCCCGGAACATCGAATTTTGTGCGCAACAATGAAATTGTAGGTCGAGATGGTAATGCGGCCCAAGACTCAGCTGCCGGGAATGTGACGGTGACATTCAACCAACCCATTGACCGAATTGAATGGGATTACGGGAATGACACTACAGCTGGACCGGATCCTGCTTTCCAAATTATTGCCATGCACACGCTTACAATGTGCGGAAGACGCAATGCGGATTTGAACGCCGTTAAAACAGTAGAAGTCTTCGACCCGCTTGGTCAGGGCCTTTACATGACGCCCGGCAATGAAGTTTTGTATAAAATCACAGTCACAAATTCTGCCGACGCTACAGCGACCGCAGAGGATGTTGACATATCAGACACATTGCCAACAAACCTTCGATTTGTTTCTGCAACGTCTACCGGATTTACTGGCGGTGCGTTTGGATCACCTGATCTTCCCGCTCCAAATACGGATTGCGAAAACACTCCATGTGTCATCAGATTCTCAGGCGGTGATGTTGCAATCAATGCAACTGCTGAAGTCGAAGTCCGCGCAATTATCAAATAAAATTAGTGGCCCGGATAGCTAAGCAGCGTTTTGACAGGGATATCCATCGCTTGAATTTTTTTCGCCCCTCCAAGGTCCGGCAGATCAACGACAAAACTCGCACCAACAATATCGACCTTACATTTTTTGAGCAAATTAATCGCCGCAATGGCTGTGCCGCCCGTCGCGATTAGATCGTCAATCAGTAGGACACGCTGTCCCGCTTTCACATCTTCAATAGAGATTTCCAGCTCATCGACGCCGTATTCTAATTCATATTTTTCACGAATAACACGACCCGGAAGTTTCCCTTTCTTGCGTATCGGGATGAACCCTAACCCCATCGCAGAGGCCACAGCGGCCCCAAAAATAAATCCGCGCGCATCAATCCCGGCGACGGAATCTAAGCCCTCATATTTGACGGTCTCAACAAACTGATCGATCGCCACGTTAAACGCAATTCGATTGGTAAGAAGTGGCGTAATATCACGAAACTGAATGCCCGGTTTCGGATAATCTGGAATGGTACGTATATGATCTTCAAGTTTAAACATTACAGGTTCACCGCATCCGTTTCAGGTAGAATATGCGTCTCGGCAAAAGCCAAAGCTTCCCACTCCAGATAATGCGGGTCGGACATCAGTTCCGAGATATAGACATCTGATCGAGTCGAGCGCGGCAGGCCATAACTTTCAAACCGCGTAGCAACCGGCGTGTAAAACGCATCAGCAATCGTCCAATCATCAAAAAGAAAAGGTCCGTCATGACGCCCGAGCAGCTCATCCCACATAGCTGAAATTTCAGCCGCTTCCTGCAAGCAATCTACCGGCATTGGTACTTGCGTCCGGCGGCGCAAATTCATGGGCGCTTCGCGGCGGATGGCCTCAAACCCTGTATGCATTTTCTTGACCACCTCACTGGCTTCCGCCCATTTCGCCTCATCTTTCGGCCAGAGATTGGGGACCGCCTTCGCGCAAAATTCAGAAATGGCCAAACTATCCGGGATCATTTGCCCGTTCACATCGAGCACGGGGACAGTTCCTGCATCACTAATTTTGAGCAGTTCTTCCTTATAACCTGGAACATCCAGATCGATCATAACGGATTGAAAGGGCAGTTCCGTTTTTCGCAAGACCTGCCACGCCCGAAGAGACCAAGACGAGTAATTATAATTGCCGATATAAAGCGTTAGATTAGACATCAATATCCCATCAGTTTCAGAGCAGCCAAAAGCTGCGGTTTCTCGGTCGAAAAGCCGGACCGCACCCAAAGCGCCTCCAGCGCTTTCAGGGCTTTGCCCATGCCCGGCCCTGCCGGGACGCCGGCTTCTGCCAAATCCTTTCCGGTAATCGGAAAGGTAGGCGCCTGCCAGCCCAGCGCCAAATCGGCCAAGACCATCCAGCGTGAAGACTGTATAGCGTCACTTTCGCCAGCGGCTCTTAATCGTGTGCGGTCAAGCACAACCTGCTTACCGGATTTGTAAATAGCGGCCAGACGATCCCGTTCAGGCATGTCGGTTGATAATTGCGCGGCGTCATCCGCCCAGTTCCGCAAACGCGTTGTTTCGGCCTTGCTCATTTTCAGCCTTTTTGTCAGCAGCGCCATTTGCAGCGGTTCCCGCGCACTCATCGCCATCAGCCTTAGTAGCGGGTCCGGCTTTAAGCCTTCCCGCGATTCCAACTTCACCAAAGCCTCCAACCCATCAACATTATTGGCTTCCGGAAAAACGGTTTCGAGAATACCGTTTGTCAGCATGATGTGACAGGCGCGGACGGGGTTTCGCGCAGAGAGAAGCTTCTTCATCTCCATCCAAATCCGTTCGACAGACAGGAATTTGATACCGGACTGATGTTCGCGACAGGCTCTTAGAGACTCCGCATCCACTTTTTCCTGCCCTCCATACCAAGCCAAAAATCTGAAAAACCTAAGGATGCGAAGATAATCTTCCTGCACGCGCTGCGCCGCATCGCCAACAAACCGAAATTTCCGTGCCTTTAAATCGTCCAGTCCTTGCTCTGTCGGATCAAAAACCTCTCCCGAAGCGTCAGCATAAAGCGCATTGATTGTGAGATCGCGACGTTGGGCATCTTCGGCCCAATCCGTCGTATAAGCGACTGTTGCGCGACGACCATCTGTTTCGACATCCCGCCGCAAGCTGGTAATTTCATAAGGCGTGCCATCAATAACGGCCGTCACGGTGCCATGGTCTATACCTGTCGGGATGTGACGTATGTTGGCCGCTTCCAGCGCGTCTATGACGGCTTTTGGTTCCAACTGACATGCAAGATCAATATCGCCGACATCAATATCCCAGAGCGCGTTTCTGACGCACCCACCAACAAAACGAAGGCTGCCATCCGGCAAGGCTTTGAACAGCGCAGAAATTGCGTCAGTCCGCATCCAAGGAAATTGTTGTGGGTTTAAATTCATGCTTGCGTCATACCCTAAAGGCCCAGCGCGTCCATCCTTTTGCGCCCAAACCCTAAATAATCTTCAGGATATGGCGGGGTTTCTATATCTAGCTCAAAGCTCTTGAGGGTCAGCCAATTTCGCCCTCTCGTCGGCTCTGAGGGAATGGGATGAAAGTCCTGAAACGCCAAAGCTTCTGACGCATCGATAAACGCCCAGCCATCCGCTTTTAAAGCGAGTAAAACATCTTGTAAAAAATGTCCGTTCAAAACGTTATGATGGAATAGTGTAAGATTCGGCAACGAAGAAAAACCCAGGGCTTGCGCAACAGTGTCCCAATAATTGGAAAGCGTCACGCATTTTCTGACATAGTAGTTCTTATAAGGAAGAAGCTCCAAATTTGGATTTTGTCTCAAGGCCGTTTCCAATCGGCTGGAGGCGAACCAATCCATCGTATCAATTGTGACGGGCGCATTTCGTAGTCCCATTTCGTCCAACCCGCGAAATAAATCGAGTTGCTGCGCTCGGTCTCGTCCGTCATCTAAAAAAGGAAATCGGAAATAGGCTGATGTGCCGTCTACCGTATCCAGATAATCTTGGTTACGCCGAATATTCGCTAGATACTTTGAACTAATGGTTTCATTCGCATGGGGGTGGCTCCACGTATGGTTCGCAATGACATGGCCTGCATCCAGCCAATCTTGAACAACTTTCTGACCCCACTCAGAATCGACAAATTCACCCGTAACAAAACCAGCAGCCTTATGACCCACAGCGTCAAAAGCCTCCAAGATATTTTGGTGTCGCGCAGCTTGGCTTAAACCAATATCAAAGCCTAAGTTAAAATCATCCAGCGTGATGGCCATTTGTTTTTGATGAACGGTCTTATTTGCGCCCAAGCCTATATCGCGGCAGCCCGCTAAGGCTGCCAATCCGCCAAGAAAAAACCGCCTATCCATCATTCCGCGAACCCTCTCTGCCATAGACGATATATCGTCATCGCGGTCATCCCCCAAATGTTCCGATGCCGTCCGTCCGGCCCGTCATAAGGCATATCAAACATCACGTGATCCTTCCCGTCAAAAAAGACCTCGCGGCGCACATGATTATCCGGGTTCATCAAAAAACTGACCGGGACCTCAAAGACACTTTCGACTTCCCGAGGGTCAGGCTTAATTTCGGCAGTTGAGGAAATTACCCCCACAAAAGGCGTGACGCGGTAACGACTTACGGCATCAAAACTCGGCAAACGCCCCAAAAGCTCTATATCCTCAGAATTCACGCCAATCTCTTCTTCGGTTTCGCGCAGAGCCGTCTGCGCAATCGTCTCTCCGATTTCAGCTTTGCCACCCGGAAAGGCAATTTGCCCGGGATGAGACGGCATGGTCTCCGGTCGTTGTGTCAAGAGCACATACCATTCGGCGCGTTTGACAAAGGGAAATAAGACCGCAGCGCGCCTTTGACCCTCACGTTTTATCTCATCCGATTTGTCAGAAATTCGAAGAGGGAGGAGCGCCTTTTGCACCTTATCTATAACGGAATCATAACTCATGCGACCCCGCAGGACCCAGCGGGTAAAACTGCCCCGAAGCCCAAACACCCAATTGAGGCCCATCTGGCGTTTCCCGTTCAACGGCCAATTCAACAAGCTCATAAAAGACGGAACGGGATAAAGACGCCTCCAAATTGCCCCAAACCCCGACATAGGGATCAGGCTCACCCGTTTCCGGATTGGTTTCAATACGTAACGGTGTGTCCTGACGCACCTCAATCACATCGTCCAAATTTGTCGTGAAGAATAATCGCTGGTCCTTCCCCTTACCTTTGGAGTCCAGTCGGACTGCGACAAAATGCGCACGTTCAACTTTGATGGTCAATTTCTCGACGGGTGTGACGAGGTAAGTCTCCCCATCATCATCTTTGCGCAGCACAGAGGCGAAGAGTTTGACCAAGCCCTCACGCCGAATCTGTGAGCCTTCGTGCCACCAAGAGCCATCAGATTTGATGACAATATCAATATCGCCGCAATGATCCGGGTTCCATCGCTCCACGGGGCGTCGATCATCTGATGTATCGGCCAGCGCTTTCATCAAATCTTCGAGAGAGAACTGCGTCTTACTGCCATTTAAGGTGTTTGGGGTGGACAATGGTTTTATCACCTTCCATTCGTGCTATTCATGTGAGTCTTTCCACTACTATTCATAGGCCTTGATTTCGATGCAAGATATTCCCGCAAATATTGAAAAAGCCGCAGCCACGGCCAGTGACAGGCTGAAAACGGCCCGTGAGAACATTGGCAGCGTCGTTTACGGACAGGATAAGGTCATTGAGCTTGCGATAGCCGCCATCTTATCCGGTGGTCATGCGCTGCTGGTCGGGGTTCCAGGACTCGCGAAAACCTTGCTCGTGGAAACGCTTGGAACAGTATTGGGTATGGATGACAAGCGAGTGCAGTTCACCCCTGACCTTATGCCCGGTGATATTTTGGGGTCCGAGGTCTTAGAAGAAACCGCGAAAGGCAAACGGGAATTTCGATTTATCCCCGGCCCTGTTTTTACACAGCTCCTCATGGCGGATGAAATCAACCGCGCCAGTCCGCGCACCCAATCCGCTTTGCTGCAAGCCATGCAGGAACGCTTTGTGACGATTGCGGGGGTGCGTCATGACTTGCCGAAACCTTTCCACGTTCTCGCCACACAAAACCCGATTGAGCAAGAAGGGACATATCCCCTCCCCGAAGCGCAACTTGACCGCTTTCTATTACGCATTGATGTTGACTTCCCGACCCTTGAAACTGAGCGCAACATCTTGGTGCGCACAACGGGCGCTGAAACAGCCAAGCCCAAGAAAGCCGTCACGCCGAAACAGCTGATCGATATGCAAACGCTCGTTCGCAAGCTTCCTGTTGGGGAGAATGTGCTGGACGCGATTTTGACCTTGGTTCGCAATGCCCGTCCCGCCCAAACTGAAATAGACTCCATCCGCGAACAGGTCAGTTGGGGTCCCGGACCTCGTGCGGGTCAGGCTTTGATGCTGGCGACACGCGCACGTGCGCTGATTGATGGGCGCCTATCCCCGTCGATTGACGATGTCTTGGAATTGGCTGGACCTGTTTTATCACATCGTATGGCCTTGAACTTCTCGGCCAGGGCCGATGGCCAAACCATTGATAGCGTCATTGAAACCTTGAAGGACCGCATTCGCTAGAATGGCTCTTCTCGCCCGAAAACAAGACATTCGGCGGCGGGCGCTTTCGCTCTCCCAAGGCTATCCCGCTTTATTGGCGGAAGCCGAACGCGTCGCCGCTGTTGTCGCATCAGGGGTCCACGGTAGACGCCGCGCGGGTCAGGGCGAAACATTTTGGCAATATCGCAATTACCAATCGACGGACGCTGCGACCCAAATCGATTGGCGACGCTCTGCACGTGGGGACCAAATTTTCGTCCGTGACAATGAGTGGGAAGCGGCCAATACAGTCTATCTTTGGCCGGATACGCGTCCCGGCATGGTTTGGGGCAGTGATAAATCACTCCCGACAAAAGCGGATCGTGGTCGCGTCCTTTCGCTCGCCATTGCGAATTTGTTGATGAAAGCGGGCGAACGGTGCGCCCTAATTGCATTGCAAGATCGCGCGCGGACGGGACGGGTCGGTTTTGAACGATTGGCAGATGCCATGATGCGCGCCGAAACAGATGAAAGCGCATTAGAAAGCAACATCGCCGCCCATTCCCGTTTTGTAATCATGAGCGATTTTCTGGACCCGATTGAAGAGTGGCGCAAACGCCTGTCTCGCCTATCGGGACGTCCCGTAACAGGCGTACTGGTGCAAATTATTGATCCGGCTGAGGAAGCTTTTCCCTATAAAGGGCGTCTCAACATTCGCGCTCCTGGCGGCTCAAGGCGCTTTCTTTTGGGACGCGCAGAAACTGCCAGAGAGGCCTATCAAGCGCGTCTGGCTGATCATAATGCGAAAATTGCAAATACGGCATCACGCTTGGGATGGACACTGATACGTCACCGCACGGACGAGCCCGCAACAACTGCGCTGAATGCGCTTTATCAAGCGTTGAGTGGTGCCCAATGAGTTTTGCGGGTCTGACATTTTTAGCGCCGCTTGTCTTAATCGGCTTGCTGACGCTACCGATCGTGTGGTGGATTTTACGTATCAGCCCGCCAAAGCCGCGCGAGCAGATCTTCCCGCCTCTGCGCATTTTAGAGGGTGTTCAGGCTGAAGAAGAAACGCCCGCAGGGACACCGCTCTGGCTATTGCTGTTTCGGCTTCTCATGGTCGCGTTCGTCGCAATTGCTCTGGCCCAGCCCATTTTGAAATCCTCGCAGACCGAAACGGTGTCACGACCAACCATTCTCATTGATCAGGGCGTGTTTTCGGCACCTATTTGGAATGAACTTATCGACGAGGCAGAACGCCTCACCCGTATCGCCCAACGCAATAATTTAGAGGTCAGCCTTATACCCTCTGAAGACGAGGAACTTGGCTTTCAGCCTGCGCGAGAAGTCCTTGAAACCCTCAAGACGCTTCAACCCGTCAGTTATACGAGTACGTTTACCTCCCCAAATATTGAAACGGGATCAGATATATATGTGCTTTCATCCGGTCTCAGCGCGTCCCGAAATGAGAGCTTGCCGTCCGACGCAATCATTTTCACACCTGAGGTTCAAACGATACTCTTACCGGGAGACATTCGTGAGACGGCGCAAGGTTTCGACTCAGATTGGTATCGTCCCTCTGTGAAAACCTCTGCCACCCATACGATTGAAGCCCTCGGATCTGGCGGCGGCGTCATTGCGTCGGAAGAAATTCAATTTGGACCGGGGGCAGAGCTCGCCACCGTCAGTTTCACTCTGCCTGCACAATTGCGATCTCGCATTGCAAGAGTCCGCGCCGCTGGCGTGCGTTCTGCTGCATCTCTTAAATTATTAGATGATAGTTTCGGTCGTCCTTTGGTGGGAGTTTTGCGGGCCAATGCGGATACGTCCAGTCCGCTTTTGACAGAGCCTTTTTATGCCAAACAAGCGCTCCTACCTTTTGCCGATGTCTTTGAAGGGGATCAAAAAACCCTTTTGGGTCTGAAGCCTTCAATCCTTGTCATGCCGGATAGCCAACGTAGTGATGACGCCGAAATCAAAAAATATGTTGAAGATGGTGGCATTCTGATCCGCTTTGCGGGCCGCCAAGTTGCGAAACGACCGGATTCATTACTTCCCGTCACCATTCGCGTGGGCGACCGCGCAATCGGCGGAGCCTTATCTTGGGAAAGTCCACAAAAACTCGCGCCCTTTTCGAACGATTCCCCTTTCTCAGGTCTGACGGTTCCAGACGACGTCACGGTTAGCAAGCAAATCATGGCAGAGCCCGGCATAGAAACGGACACGCGAACATGGGCCAGATTAGAAGACGGCAGCCCCATCGTCACGAGCGCCGCTATGGGCCAAGGGCGGATCGTTCTGTTCCATGTTACGGCAGGGCCGGAATGGTCTAACCTCGCTTTATCCGGTCTTTATGTTGATATGTTGCAACGACTGCTCCCACTCGCCAAAGGACGGGCTTTGGAACAGACCACCTCCGCCGCCGATTGGATTCTTGACCGGGAATTAGATGCCTATGGCAGATTACAATCCCCGCCTGTTGGACGCCCCAATATATCAAATTCAGATTTTGAGACTGTATCACCCTCTGCAACCGCCTTGCCCGGCACCTATCGGCAAGGCACGCGCTTACGGGCGTTAAATAGTATTGGAGACCCTAAAATCGTGACCGATATTGCAATAGCAAATGGCTCAACATCTCGCACTTATGGCGCAACCTCGGACAGTTCATTAATGGGGCGCTTATTAGGGTTTGCACTCATCGCTCTCGCTTTAGATGCTTTATTTGCTCTGATGGCATCTGGCAGATTAAGTTATCTCAAACCGATCCGCGGGGTCGCCGCCATTTTGCTAGTAGGTTTGTTTTTGTCTCCGGTTGCAATGGCCCAAACAACAGAGTCAGACCGGATCACCGAAGCCGCGACAGGACTACATCTCGCTTTCGTTGAAACAGGCGATAGCCGCCGCGACACACTCTCACGCGTCGCGATGGAAGGGTTGAAAGAACAGTTAGACGGCCGCACCACGATTGAACCCGTTGGCGTGCATCAAGTCGCCCCTGACACACCCGGCCTTGAAATGTACCCTTTTCTGTATTGGCCGGTTCGTCGGGATGCCCCGGCTTTAACCCCTGAAGAGCGCTCAAACATAAATGCCTATATGGCGGCAGGCGGCACGATCGTTTTTGACACAGGTGATGAAGGTGATCGTGTACTGCGCGCAGGCGAGCCGCACCCCGGCTTAAAACGGATTAGCGAAGGGCTGGATATTCCACGCCTAACAGAGGTTCCCAGCGACCATGTGTTGACGAAATCCTTTTATCTCCTCCAAGTTTTCCCCGGACGTTGGGCAAATGGCCCCGTCTATGTTCAAGCCGCTCAAGCCAGTTCCGGCGGGCGTGACGGCGTCTCACCCGTGATCATCGGCTCAAATGACTGGGCCGCAGGATGGGCCGTCACAAATCTCGACGGTGCGCTAGTGGACCTTGAAAAAGACATTCCGCGGCAACGCGAGATTTCCATTCGGTTCGGCGTGAACATTGCCATGTATGCTCTGTCCGGAAATTACAAAGCCGATCAAGTCCATGCAGCTGCTCTTGTCGAGCGTCTCGGAGAAGGTGATCGTGAACTTCCGGGTGAAGTAAAATGATCGAACAGCTCTTTAGCAACTTGGCTCTTGACCCGCTTATACCAATGCCGTGGATCATCACCCTGGCCATCCTTATTTTTATGGCCTCAATTGCGGCAGGTGCCGGACGTTTACGCAGTCAATTTGCACGTCTGACCGCCGGATTATTCCTGTTGATCGGCGTTCTCAACCCACAAGCCGTCGAAGAAGAGCGTGAGTCGCTGAATGATACAGTTATTTTGATTGAAGACCGTAGTGACAGTATGAGTTTTGGCGGTCGAGACACGGCTCTGGCCCAAATGTCATCTGACCTAACATCTAAATTCCGCCAAGATGGGAATTTAGACATCATCACGGTTTCTGTGCCGCAAGATAATGAAGGCACATTATTGGCGTCCGCCCTGTCAGACGCTCTAGCAGGTGCCCCCTCCAAACGTCTCGCAGGTATCATTGCCCTAACAGATGGTCGGGCACATGACATTTCAGACGCTGTTACCGATTACCTCCCCGATGGTGTTCCCTTTCATAGCCTCATCATTGGTGAAGCCGGAGCACGGGATCGTCGTATCCTTGCGACAAAAGCACCCAAATTTGGGGTTGTCGGTGAACAGGCTGAATATGAATTAGTCGTCGAAGATCCTGGCTTTGAAGGCGAGCGCGCTCGTATCGAGTTAAAACTAAATGGTGACGTCAAAGCGCGGTTCCCGATCACGATTGGTCGACCTCTTTCCATTCCTTTGGAAATAGAACGACGTGGGAGTAACACGGTTGAGTTGACCGTCGAAGGGGTCGTTGACGAACTAACGCTGAACAATAATCTTTTCGTGTCTGAGATACAAGGCGTGCGAGATCGATTGCGCGTGTTGTTAATTACGGGCGAGCCACACAATGGAGGTCGCGCTTGGCGTAATTTGCTCAAGTCAGACCCTGCATTGGACCTCGTCCAGTTCACAATTTTGACAAGTCGGAGCAAATATACAAATGCAGGTGAGCGCGAACTATCTCTGATCCAATTTCCAACCCGTCAGCTTTTCGAAGAACGTCTGGACGAATTTGATCTGATCATTTTCGATCAATATGAGCGCCGCTCTTTATCTCGACAGCGTGGTCGCTCTCGCCCGACGATCCCGCCACAATATTTCCAAAATATAGCGCATTATGTCGAAGATGGGGGAGCGCTTCTTCTTGCAACAGGTCCGGCCTTCGCAACTCAAGCCAGCCTATATCGTACGCCCTTGGTCTCAGTCTTACCGACCCGCCCGACAGGGGATATTTTGACCGGCGCGTTTCGGCCAGAATTAAATTCAAAAGGCAAACGCCATCCGATCACATCTGACTTTCAAGGTAATGAAGATCAATCTTGGGGATCATGGTATCGGGTAATTGATAATGATCCCATTGGAGGGGATGTTTTGATGGACGGCCCGGAAGGTGTTCCCCTCTTCGTGATTGACAAAGTCCGGGACGGTCGGGTCGCAATGCTGATGAGTGACCAAGCCTGGTTATGGGCAAAAGGCCATGATGGCGGCGGCCCTTACCGAGAGATTTTCCGCCGGACCGCGCATTGGCTTATGGGAGAGCCTGAACTGGATGCCGAGACATTGTCAGCCACGAGAGACGGCGACAACCTTATCATCACCCAAAAGTCTTTGGATGACGTCACAACACCCGTTGAGGTCGTCGCCCCAGATGGGTCACGCCAAAACGTTTCCTTGGACCGGGTTGCTGACGGTCTATATCGGGCGACATTGTCATTGGCTGGACAAGGTGCCTATCGCCTTCGTAATGGAGATATTTCTGCTATTGCAGCCGTTGGAGCCTTAAACCCGAAAGAATATAAAAATCTCCTTCCAACGGAAGAAATATTGTCCCCGCTTTCGGACGCAACAAATGGGATCATCAAGACAGTTGGACTTACTGTGGACGAGTTGCCGTCTATTCGTCGCCCCAAAGCCGGACGTCAGACATATGGTCGTGATTGGATGGGGCTAATATCCCACGACGCCTACACAGTGACACAAAGTCGACGCACGCCGCTCGCGCCAGGAATTTTTCTATTTGGGTTATTTTTTCTGTTCCTCATCTTGGCATGGCGGCGTGAAGGCCAATAAGGTGTAATATTTTATATTCTATTTAAGGAAATTTAAGTAGAGTTCTTTGATATACAAAAGAGGGGGCGTTGATATGCGCAAATCATTTTTTATCACGACACTCGCTATTGCGAGCTTGGGCCTGTCCTCATGTGCTGCGACAAAAGTCGTGACTGCCCCTGTTAAAGCCGCTGTGGGGACCACTAAATTTGTCGGGAAAACCGCTATTGGCACGACTAAATTCGTAGGGAAAACCGCTATTGGCGGCACAAAAATGGTCGGAAAAGGCCTCTGGGCCACCGGAAAAGGTGTCTATTACGTCGGTTCAGTTCCGGTGAAAATTACGGATGCCGCTTTAGACACGACGGCCCGTGTTCTCTCGATAACAACCCAAGTTGTCGATCTGACGGGCAAAGTTGTGACTGTTACCCGCAATGTCAATGCCGCACGCCTTGAGGCTGAACTCGCGGGTTTGAAAACAGCGAAAAACGTCTTATCCGTTGTGGTTGACGTCGCACGTTAGTCACACAGAATGACGTAATGTTCATGTCCCCATGTGACACACGTCTTTGCGACTTACTCTAAATTCTGTTACTTTCTTATGGAAAGGAACAGAATATGAGAAAATATATAACACTATTATCAACTGCAGCCTTGCTCGCCACCCCCGCATTTGCACAGGCAAGAGGCTTTGATGCAGACTTTACCAAAGCCGTTACAGGACCCTTCAAATTGGAAGTTGTGGTGTCCGAGGATCTGGCACATCGCGCAAATAATCTACCCAAAAAACTGTCAGATCGCGGCTCCGGTCCTCGATTAAACGCCTCTTTTGCAAATAATGGAAAATATGGTGATCGCGAAATCGAATATTTGATCAACGACATGCAAGAAGAGATCACCGAAGACTTCGCGAAACGTGGTTTGGTCCTGTCCGATAGCGCACCGACTTTGCTACGCGTTACAATCGTCGAAGTGAAGAATAATCGTCCTACCTTTAATCAACTGTCTCAAGACACAGGTTTATCGTTTCGGAGCTTCGGCATTGGCGGTGCGGATGTTTCCGCAGAATTTATTTCTGCTGGTGGGACTGTCATAGGCTCAGCTGAATATGAGTATTATTCAAACCTCAATGACGGTTTCAACCAAGGTCGCGCTGTATGGGCGGATACAACACGGGCCTTTTCGCGTTTTTCTAAAAGGATAAGCAAGAAACTTGCGGCAATGGATGCCACCTCTAGCTAGGCTAAGGCACACCAATTGATTTATGCGTCTGAACAGACAGACGCCATTTCGGGTGATTTAAACAATATTTAAAGGCGGACTGAGAATGATCCGCCTTTTTTTGTGCACCCAAATAACTATCATCTCGCGGCTGCAGGCAGAAATGTGTGAAGGCCAAATTTTCAAAGTCAGACGGGTGATTTTCGACTTGGGGATAGACAAGTTTAAGCTCATCCCCCGAAATCTGTACCAACTCCGCATTGGCTTTTGGCGAGACACAGATCCAATCGACCTCTTCCGGAACAGCCAAGGTTCCATTTGTTTCAACCGCTATTTTAAAACCGACCTGATGGAGCGCGGATATAATCGTATCATCAAGCTGTAGCAGGGGTTCCCCGCCCGTACAGACAACCCATTTTTCTCCTTTACCCAGCCAAAGCTCGTTTACCTTTTGGGCTAAGCTGGCCGCATCATATTTCCCGCCATTGATCCCGTCTGTTTTGACGAAATCCGTATCACAAAATTTACACACCGCTGATGACCGATCACGTTCTAAGCCCGACCATAAGTTACAACCCGTAAAGCGTAGGAATACAGCCACGGTTCCGGCACGCGCGCCTTCACCTTGAACCGTGAGGAACATCTCTTTGACGGCATAGCGCTTCACTGCGACGCACCTGCATATACCGCCCAGCCTGCAGCTCTCAACTCACATGCCGGACAGCTCCCACATCCATATCCCCACGGATGAAGCGCTTCATGCACGCCCCTATAGCAAGTGTGACTCTTCTGACGGATAATCTCAACGAGCCTTTCCCCACCAAGATCATGCGCCAATTCCCAAGCCCCTGCTTTGGACAAGTTCATTAGAGGCGTGTGAAGCGTATAGCCTCGGTCTAAGCCCAATGAAATCGCCTGCATCTGCGCATCCAGTGTTTGCTTACGGCAATCCGGATAACCGGAAAAATCCGCCTCGCACATCCCCGCAACCAAATGCGAAAAACCGCGCCGCCAGCCCAAGGCGGCCGCATAATTCAAAAAAATCAGATTTCGCCCAGGGACAAATGTTGTGGGAAGTCCGTTTTCATGCACGCCAATTTCAACGTCTCGGGTCAGAGAGGTCTCACTAATCTGGCCTAATCCAGCCAGATTTATAATATGATCTTCACCCAATTTGTCCGCCCATTGCGGGAAAGCCTCTTGCACCGATTGTCGGACGTCCAACCTACAGGTCATTTCAATATCATGTCGCTGGCCATAGTCGAAACCAATCGTTTCAACTCGATCAAACTTATCCAAGGCCCACGCCAAACAGGTGGCGGAGTCTTGCCCGCCGGAAAACAGCAGGCCTACGGTTTTTTTGATCTTACTCATGCCAGGCGCTTAGCGGAAAGAGACTTGGCCGCCAAGTCCTCTGCGGCATGCGGATTGCAAGGTGTGTTTCATGAAGAATCGTCTCAAAGAACTATCTATGCTGCAAGGTAAGAAGCGCTATATTGTTTTAGGTCTCCTCGCTATTGAACTGCTCAGCCTCCCGGCGGCCGCGCAGATCGTCCATCGTGTCGCTTTCGATATTCCGCCTATTGTCAATGCTGTTGAAATCCCAACGGCTAAGCCCGGAATGTCTCGCTATCTTGTCGCGTCAAATGCTGGTTTTATGGTGAAAGCCAATGATGTGATTGGGGATGTAAATATAGATGTCCATGTCAGCGGAACTCTTAGTGAGGCCAATCGCTTTGGAGACTCTGCACAATTACCGGGGCCTGCTACGACCTGTTCACACTCATCAGAACTAAACACAGATATTTACATGGCAGATAAAAAAACGGCGGCAAAATCTGGTACGGCTCCAGAACAAGCTGTTATTTTTGAATTCACCTATGATCCAACTGCCCGTCCGTCATTCGACTTCGTCGCGGGTACAGACAAGGCTGCAACGCTTATAAGCTGTTCAGCTGTGACAAGTTAGCCCGCAATCTCCGCCAAAAAGGCTTCACCAAAGCGGTCAAACTTACTGGGACCAACGCCGCTAACATCCAGCATTTCCGCTCGCGTCTTTGGCTTTCTCAAGACCATATCCGTCAAAGTGGCGTCTGAAAACACAACAAAAGCCGGTTTGCCCAGCTGTTTCGCAAAATCCATGCGAAGGGCTTTTAGCCGAGACAATAGTTCCATATCGGGAGTGTCCAATGACGGCGATGCAGACCGTGCAGAAGTCCCCGATCGTGATTTTCTGGCCACGCGCTTCACTGTTGGATCTTTGCATTTGAATTCGGCTCGTCCGTCCAAAACGGCTTGCGCTTTAGGCATGATTTCTAGGCGACCATAGGCCTCCATATTTACATTCAAATAACGCAGCGCTACGGCTTGGCGAAGCAAGCCTTGGAACCATGGCTTTGGCCGATCCGCAGTTCCGAAAACAGGCAATTCATTATGCCCATATTGTAAAATACGGGGAAGCTCATCTCCACGCGCAACGCCGATCACATGGGTTGCACCAAACCGTTGCCCTGTCGCCTCAACCGCCCTGAACAAAGCGAGCGCCTCTTCTGTCGCATCAATGAGGTCCGGTGGATTTAAACAAACATCGCAATTGCCGCATGGCTCTGACGCTTCACCAAAATAGGACATCAAAACCTGACGACGACATTTTGAGGCTTCACAATAACCGAGCAATGCATCCAAGCGGCGATGTTCTCTAATCTGATGCTCGCTATCTGAACCCTCTTCCGAGATAAATTGACGGCGCAGACGGATATCGTCCATGGCATAGATCAATCCGGTTTCAGACGGCGCGCCGTCACGTCCGGCACGACCAATTTCTTGATAGTAGGCTTCTAACGAACTCGGTAAATTCAAATGATAAACAAAGCGCACATTCGATTTATCAATGCCCATTCCAAATGCGATCGTCGCGACGATGACGACTGCGGGCTCAGCTAGAAACCTCTCTTGTGTTTCAAAGCGAACCTCAGCTGAAAGCCCTGCATGATAGGGCAGCGCATTAAAGCCTTCTGCGCGTAAAACCTCGGCATATTTCTCAGTGTTCTTTCGAGACAAACAGTAAACAATACCTGACTCCCCGCGCTGAGCCTCCATCCACGCCAGCAATTGTTGTGTTCGATTTGTGAGAGAGGAAACTGTCAGGCTGAGATTCGGACGATCAAACCCGTGGACGATGATCTCGCCTTTACTCGCGAAAAGCTGTTCCGCAATATCCTTGCGCGTCGACGCATCCGCTGTCGCCGTAAAGGCCGCAAGACGCGCATTTGGGAACAGCTCTTTCAAACGACTTAAATCTGCATATTCAGGACGGAAAGCCGGGCCCCATTTGGAAACACAATGCGCCTCGTCCACAACAAATAAAGCCGGGTCAAGCGCCTTTATAGCAGATAACATGCGGGGCTGCATGAGGCGTTCAGGCGAGAGATAAAGTAGCTTCGTACTGCCCTGCGCCACCATTTTCCACTGAGCGACATTTTCCTCGCGGGATTGCCCAGAATGGATAGCGGCAACGGGTACACCATTGGCCCGCAAGCCCGCCGCTTGATTATCCATCAAGGCCACGAGCGGCGAAATGACAATGGTCGGCTGTTCTAATATCAGGCTTGGAACTTGATAGCAGATAGACTTGCCGGCACCCGTCGGCATCACAGCCAAGACGTTACGCCCTGATAAAATCAGATCGACAATATCCGCTTGTCCGGGCCGAAACGCTTTATGACCAAAGCTCTCAGTCAATATCTTCAGTGGTGTGTTCATCCCGTCCCCTTGGCGTGGATTATCTGAGTCGACAAGTTGCGTCAGCAAGTCACTAATATTCACGCATTGAGGCTTTTACACTAAGGAAACAAAGTGCGATAGCGCCCAATTATGACACGTCATCCAATAGATTCATCGCGCAGCTCAGGTGCAGCCTTTGCCGCCAAGATTGACCAAGATAAGGCAGGACGCGGTAAAGGGCGGTCTCTACGCCCCCTCGCCAAACTGTGGCCTTTTATCAACCGATATCCGGGCCAATTGATTGCCTTCCTTATTTTTCTAACCCTCTCGGCATTGGGCAGTTTAAGTATGACTTGGATTGCCAAAATAATTGTTGATTGTGGCTTTGGTGAAAACAGTTCCGCGATAGGAATTTGCCAAACAATTGGTGGAGACAATAACACCTCCCTCACCCCTTATTTTTTATTTGCCGCAATCTTCTCTATATTATTTGCGATTGCAGGTGCGCTCCGCTTCTTTTTCATTACACGCCTAGGACAGCGGGTGATTGCAGATATACGAACCGTCGTTTTCAATCAGCTCACACTCCTCTCTCCCGCCTATTTTGAACGGGTTAGAACAGGCGAAGTCCTTTCAAGACTGACGACTGACACGACCCTTGTTGAAACTGTCATCACAGGATCGGTTAGTTTTGCCTTGCGTTCATTGGCTACAATTACTGGCTCTATCATTTGGATGTTTTTCCTCTCTTGGAAATTGGCTCTCATGGTTCTGGCCATTGCGCCCGCCATGATCTTGCCCCTCATTCTAACTGGCAAGAAAATCAAACGTTATTCAAGAGATGGGCAAGACCGCTTAGCAGATGCTTCAGCGCGTGCTGGCGAAGCCATAAGCGGCATACAAACCGTACAGGCCTATACGCAAGAGGTACAAGAGCGACAGCTATTTAAATCTGATATAGAAGCCAGTTTTACGGCACAGAGAAAACGTATCATCATTCAATCTGCCTTGACGGCTTTGATGTTCATTATCGCATTTACCGGGATCATCATCATTTTTAATTTCGGTGCGGGCTACGTTCAAAACGGTACGATGACAGGTGGCGAAATCGCCCAATTTGTGGCTCTCGCCTTCCTCGCCATTGGAGGCGCGAGTTCACTCACAGAAACATATACAAACCTCCTTAGAGCCGCTGGGGCGGCAGATCGTTTGGTTGAGATTTTAGATGAAACGCCGACGATTACCGTACCTGAAGAACCTGTCAGACTGTCAGACATCCGCGGCGAAATTCGCTTTCAATCCGTCGATTTTGTTTATCCAACACGGCAAGAACGGGCCGCATTGTCTGATCTGTCTTTCACCGTCAAACCTGGGGAAACCATTGCTTTGGTTGGCCCAAGCGGTGCGGGTAAAACTACGGTTTTCCAACTCCTCTTACGCTTCTATGATATTCAATCTGGTCTCATTGGCCTTGATGGAACAGATATTCGAAAGCTGGACCCAGAGGTGCTTCGGTCACATATTGCCGTTGTACAGCAAAGCGCGCCGCTTTTCTCCGGGACCCCGCGAGAGAATATCGGTTACGGGAAAATAAGCGCAACAGATGAAGACATTATCGCGGCCGCAAAAGCGGCCTATGCGCATGATTTTATAACTGCCCTCCCCGATGGATATGACACGGATTTGGGCGAGCAAGGCACCACACTTTCAGGCGGGCAAAGGCAGCGCCTGGCCATTGCCCGCGCGATTTTAAGGGACGCGCCGATCCTTCTCTTGGACGAAGCCACTTCAGCGCTCGATTCCGAATCTGAGCAAGCTGTTCAGAAAGCGTTCGAGACAGCCTCAGAAGATCGCACAACTTTGGTCATCGCACATAGGCTTTCAACCGTATTGAAAGCTGATCGTATCATCGTGTTAGATGAAGGTCGTATCATCGAAACCGGAACGCATAGCGAGCTCGTCAAAAAAGACGGGCTCTATGCGCGGTTAGCGAAAATTCAATTTGATCAAGGCTCGGCTTTATCATCCTAAAGCTGGGCGCCGCATTTAAAAGCCGTAGCCTTTGACCTGAGTCCGCGTTCTCGCCAAGAATTTGTGAGACGTCATGTAAAGATCGCGGCCGTCTTCCCCGCCAAATGTGACGTTTGCAATGGATGATCCTGTTGAAATGAGACCGAGTTTTTCACCCCCAGGCGACATGATCCAAACACCGCCTGGACCCGTCGCGAAGAGCGTCCCATCTTCCGCCATTGCCATGCCATCGGGATTGCCCGACAGACCTGACTGTAACGCTTGATAGGCTTCCGCAATCACGCGTGGATTTGAAATATCGCCTGTTTCTGACACATCGTAGGCTTTCCAATTGGCGGTGGCCGGATCGGAATTGGCGACATAGAGCGTGCGCTCATCCGGTGATAGGATCACGCCATTTGGACGGACAATCGATTTATCAACCAGTTTCATCGATCCATCGGGATAAAGGGCGAATACGCCGCTAAAATCCAACTCCATAGCCGGATTACTATCTTGGCCTTTCAGACCATAAGGTGGGTCGGTAAAATAGATAATGCCCGAACTATGTAGCGCTGCGTCATTCGGACTATTCAGCTTCTTACCTTCAAAGTTATCAGCCAAAACGCGGCGTTCTTTCGTCTCAATATTCTGCGCCCATAATGTGCGGTTACCGTGATCAGGCACGACGATGTGGTCTTCATCCAACATGATCAGGCCATTCGCGCCGGGGCTGGACGTGTATTCTGGCAAAGGCGGAACCGCGCCTGACGGCTTCATATATTCCGTCAGCCCTTCCCCATCCTTATATTTCCAGATTGTATTCCCAGGAACATCGGTGAAAAGAACCGCATTCAGTTTTTCAACCCAGACCGGGCCTTCAGACCAGCCATAATCGCCGCCGAGTTTCTCAACCTTCGCATTCGGATTAATAATACCGTTCTTTGAGACAGTAATTGAACCGACAGTTTCAAAAGCGACTTTTTCTATAACGTCAGTTTTTGTTTCTAAAATATCAGTTTCTGCGTTTTCGCTTGTTGCTGAGCATGCAGCTGTACTTATCAACAAAGTGTAGAAAAAAGCTCTATGCATATTTTCCCCTAAAATTATATTATGTTTTCTTAACCCCTTAAGACCATTGCAGCGGCCCCATAAAGCGGAACAAAATCCGCCTGTATCAACCGCACTGGAATATCTTTTACATACCAACTTCCAGGACCACGGTCTTTAAACCTGCTAACAAATTCTGAGCCTGGGATGAATTTGGCAATGTGGCGAGAGACCCCGCCTCCTATTACAACGCCGCCAGACGCCCCTTGTGTCACGGCAACATTCCCTGAAAATCCACCTAGCATGGAACAAAAATGATTGACTGTTACACGCGCAACAGAAAACTTATCTAATTCAGCTGCACTAACGATTTCGGCCGCAGTTAAATCATGCGTTGGACGGTCCATGATCGCACAAATCGCTGTATGTAATCGAACAAGTCCCGGACCAGATAAAAGCGATTCTGCAGACACAAAACTCAAACGCGAAGACCAATAGGCGAGAACTTCCCGTTCAAGTTCATTCCCGGGCGCAAAGGCGGTGTGCCCGCCTTCCGTCGGAATAATACGCCGTGGCATACCCGGCAATATGCAAGACAATCCCATGCCTGTTCCCGGCCCCAAAACGGCAACCGGTTTTGTGTAATCGACTTTACCTTCGACGAGGACTTCAAAACCGTCATCAGGAATAACGGTTGCGCCATTCGCCATCGCGACAAAGTCATTGAGAACGACTACGTTATCTAATTCAAATGTTTCACGTAAATCCGCCTCTGAAACAGTCCAATTGAGATTAGTCATACGGATTGTGTCATCAAATTTAGGACCGGCAAACGCAAACGCCCCTTGGGCGGCCTTAAGTTTATGGGTCTCCAAATAATGCGCGACGACATCATTGAAATGCTTAAATTCCGCGTTGGGATAAACCTCAGAATGATGCAATTCTATCGCACCAGACACCGTACGTTCAGCCAATGCCAACCTACAATTGGTTCCGCCAACATCGCCGACGAGCGTTAAGCCATTAGTTTGCCCATTGGCCAAGGAGTCATTAGCAGCGTTAGTGTCTTGCATCACGTGAACCACGGCATGTCTCCCAGCGTCGACGCGCCGCTTTCAGCATCCGTCGCAATGGCTCTCTGTGTCCCGAACATGTTCATGCCAAGCGCAGCTAATTGCGATTGAGGAGGTTGTTCAGCCGCTGTGCGAGTCGAAAGATCGACATCGACAACTTCAACCGTGTTATTTTCAGGGTCTACCCGCATGAGGTCACCCGTTTTAATGCGCGCAATTGCCCCGCCCATCAGGGCCTCAGGATGTAGATGGATCGCAGCAGGGACTTTACCGGATGCACCGGACATACGGCCATCCGTGACCATCGCGACTTTAAAGCCTTTATCTTGTTGTAGGCCCAAGATCGGGGTCAGCTTATGCAATTCCGGCATCCCATTCGCCCGAGGGCCTTGGAACCTTAGAACGGCAACAAAATCACGCTCCAGCTCTCCAGCCTTATGCATCTTGATCAGGTCATTCTGATCATCAATGACGATGGCCGGCGCTTCGACTTTCCAATTTTCTTTTTTGACGGCGGAAATTTTCATGACAGCACGGCCCAAATTACCTTTAAGCAGGGCAAGCCCGCCATCTTCGCGAATTGGGTTTTTAACCGTTGTCAAAATGTCTGTATCTAAACTCTCTTTCGGACCGTCACGCCATATAACCGTATCTTTTTCCAGATGCATATTTTTGATAGGCTCTTTTGTATAAGCATGAAGCCCGTCTCCGCCTGCAATGGTCGTCACATCAGCCTGCATTAAACCAGCGTCAATCAGCTCACCAATTAAATAGGCCATACCGCCCGCCGCATGGAAGTGGTTCACATCCATGATACCATTGGGATAGATTTTGCAAATGAGCGGGACAGCCTGACTGATCGCGGCGTAATCATCCCAATTGATGATAATACCAGCGGCGCGAGCGATTGCCGCCATATGAATGGTTAGATTTGTCGACCCACCTGTGGCCATCAAACCGACCAGACCGTTCACAATGCTTTTCTCAGAAATGACGTTACAGGCAGGCGTGAAGGCAGCGCCCTCACCTTCAGCCATATTTGTAATCTGCGTCGCACGACGCACGGCTTGCGCGGTCAACGCGTCCCGTAATGGCGTATTTGGGTGAACAAAGCTGGATCCGGGCAATTGCATACCCATGACTTCCATCAGCATTTGGTTCGTATTGGCCGTTCCGTAAAATGTGCAGGTGCCCGGCGCGTGATAGCTCGCCGCTTCCGCTGCCAAAAGATCGGCCCGAGAGGCTTCTCCCGCTGCGAACGCCTGACGTACGCGCGCTTTTTCAGGGTTAGGCAAACCGGACGGCATTGGACCTGCTGGCGCAAAAATTTGCGGAATCCAACCAAAGCGAAGCGCCGCAATCATCAGGCCCGGAACGATTTTATCACAGACACCAAGATGAATAGCGGCATCAAACATATCATGTGACAAGGCAATTGCAGCGCCTTGGGCGATATTATCTCGCGAAAAGAGTGAGAGCTCCATGCCTTCGCGCCCTTGCGTAACGCCGTCGCACATGGCGGGAACCCCCCCCGCAACTTGGGCTGTCGCGCCATTCCGTCGCGCCGCATGCCGGATAAGTTCAGGAAAACGCTCAAAAGGCTGATGTGCGGAGAGCATGTCATTATACGCTGTCACGATCCCAATATTCGGCCATTTAGCACCAAGCAATTCTGTTTTTTCAATGACGGAACAGCCTGCAGAGGCATGAGCTACATTACCTTCCGACAAACGCTTACGTCGCGGCCCGTCTCGCATTTGAGCCTGACACGCTTCAAGATAAGCCATGCGGCTTTTTTTTGAGCGATCCGTAACGCGCGCCGTCACATCTTGAATGACAGGATTTATCATAGCTTAGGACTCGCAAAGACGTGAAGTTTTTGCCCTGCTTGCAACAGAGCTTGCACGGGAGCATCTAGCAGAGGTTTAGATGCGACAGAATTGAATACCTCTCTTTTCGTCTCACCCGGGATAAAGAGTATGATGAGATGTGAATTTAGAACAGCACTAAGTGTTAAGCTTATGCGGTGTGGATAATCCCCCGCAACTGGCGCACCCGCGGCATCAATCGCACAGAGTATGTTGTCATTTTCCAAATTCAAGGCATTCGATAATCCTTTGGAATTCGGGAACCAAGAAGCTGTGTGCGCATCACCTCCCATACCCATTACGCAAACATCAAAGGGTTGATCGACAGACGCAAAACGTGCCTCTGCATCTCTCAACCCAGCTTCCGTGGATGGGTGCGCAGTTTTTAGTCCGAAAAACTTAGCTGCAGATGCATTATTTTGAATCAGATTTTCTTGAATGAAATCTGCGTTTGATCCAACCTGCCCGGGATCGACCCAGCGCTCATCAACGAGGCTGACGGTTACCATTGACCAGTCTAAATCAGCCTTGGACAATTTTGCATATAGAGGCTTGGGAGAACTCCCTCCGCTAACAATTAAACTCGCAGTGTCACGCGTGTTCAAGGCCTCTCTAAGAGCCGCCTCAATAGCGATAGACGCATTTTCGACCATATCCCCATGGTCATGTATAATGGGATCTTTTGGCATTAAATTTCTGACCATTCGTCATTCTGCTTAGCAAGCATACGATTTGCCGCATCTGGCCCATCGGATCCAGCAGGATAATAAGACACTGGCTGGTCCACTTCCTTCCACGCGTTCAAAATTCCATCGCACCAAACCCAAGCCGCTTCAACTTCATCACGGCGCATAAAGAGCGATAAATTTCCGCGCACGACATCCATTAAGAGACGCTCATAGGCATCAGGATATCTTACGGTAAAATTATCCGCGTAGGAAAGGTTTAACGGTAAGGTTTTAAGCCTTAACCCGCCGGCTCCCGGTTCTTTAATCTCCATCCAAAGCTTTACAGCTTCATCAGGTTGCAGCCGAATAACAAGCTTATTAGGATTAACTTTAATATCGTCACCAAAGATAGAGTGTGGGGTCGGTTTGAACTGGATCACGATCTCTGATCGACGCGTACTCATGCGCTTGCCTGTCCGAATGTAAATCGGAACACCGGCCCAACGCCAATTATTCACCTCAGCGTGAATGGCAACGTAGGTTTCACACTCGCTCTCCTCGATATCTACATCAGTGAGATAATCGGGAGCGACTTCCCCATCGACCTTACCTTTGACATATTGGCCGCGAACGGTTCTTTCTTTAACATTTTCTGCTGTGATGGGAGCAAGCGCGCGAAGAACTTTAATTTTCTCCAAACGTAGAGCATCTGCATCTGTCGACCCCGGGGCCTCCATCATTGTGAGGCAAAGGAGTTGGAGAAGATGATTTTGCACCATATCGCGAAGTGCACCGGATTTATCGTAATATGCCCCTCGACCACCCGCACCAATGCTCTCCGCAACTGTGATTTCGATATGTTCAATTGAATCGCGATTCCAAAGCGGCTCTAAGAGTACGTTCCCGAAGCGTAACACCAGAAGGTTTTGAACCGTTTCCTTCCCTAAAAAATGATCAATGCGATAAATTCGTTTTTCCGAGAAAACCTGCCCGACAGCCTCATTAATTTCGTCAGCAGATTTGAAATCATGGCCCAACGGTTTTTCAAGCACGACACGGCTTTCCTCATGCGCTAGACATGCTTTTTGCAAACCTTGGCAAATATTCGAAAAAAGTGCCGGTGGCATCGCCAAATAAAAAACACGGATAAGCTTTTTAGACGTATCAAGTTTTTCACCTAAAGCCGCCCAGTCTTTATCGCCTGTTACATCAACTGGCGAATAATCCACTAACTTACAAAATTCAGCCCACTTCTTCTCAGAAAAAGAATCATCCATTGCGAAGGCTTCATAGGCCTCCCTGATCATTTTTAGATATTCATCGCGTGTGAGCCTGGAGCGAGAGGCCGCAATAATTTTAGATTTTTTAGAAATCTGGCCATCGCAAAAACGGTGATAAAGAGACGGAATAAGCTTCCGCCTGGCAAGATCACCTGTGCCGCCAAAAACAACGATTTCGAAAGGCTCAACAGGAACAAATGCTGATCCAGCCTCATGTGTCGTTTCGGATGTTTTGGTGTTTGAATTTGCCACCTTATTTCCCTTTTTATAATGGAACAAAAGCCCCTTAAAAGGCCGTCTTTTACAACCTTTCAATGCTAATAATCGTTATGACAGCGCTGTCAACAATAGAAGGGACACTGCCTATTTCAAAGCGTTAATATACCCAAGATCAGCACGATTATTTAAGGCAGGCAACTGTATCTCTTACCATGATTTCAAAGTCTAAAATTTGCCCTTTTTCGGCTTTTTCACCTGACCGCCTGACGAGTTTTTTTGCAGCCTGATAGCCCATTTTGTAAATCGGCTGTCGCACGGTCGTTAGCTGAGGCCAAACTAAACGGGCGAGTGGCGTATCATCAAACCCGCAAACAGAAAGGTCCTCAGGTATCCTTAGCCCCATCTGGCCAGCGATAGAAATCACACCCGCCGCCATATCATCATTTGATGCAAAAATAGCGGTTGGCCGGGTTTCCTTATCCCCTTCTAAAAGCTGTCTGCCAGCAGCAGCACCTGAGGCAAATAGAAAATCACCTTGGACAATCAGCTCACTCGACACGCTAAGGCCCGCATCTTTCATAGCGCGAAGAAATCCGGCATGACGTAAATATGTTGCTGCATGATCGACATGCCCACGGATAAACGCAATTTTTTCATGACCTTTACTCAGAAGATACTCGGTCATTTCATAGGCTGCGCTTTCTTCATCCATACCAACGAAAGCTTGTGCCCCACCATTTTTAGGAGAGATACGAACACATTTCACATCAAGTTCAAAGAGGACATCTAAAACTTGCTGATTATCACTCAAAGGCGGGGTTAGAATCACACCATCAACGGGTAATTTATCCAATATAGCCCTTATTCGCTTAACCTTATCTTCATGCGCAGCATCGTCGTTCAGCGATAAGGGCTCGACGACCAAATGATATCCCACCTCTCGGCAAGCATCAATGGCGCCACGTTGGATATTGGCAATATAATTCGGCGATGGATTGTCGTAAATCAAAGCCAGCAAATATGACTTTGAAGTTGCCAGCCCTCGGGCCGCTAAATTCGGGGAATATCTTAATTCGTCAGCAATTGCCTGTACTTTGGCACGGGTTTTCTCCGCAACATTTGGTTCATTATTCAGAACACGCGACACTGTTTTCATAGAAACGCCTGCACGTTTCGCGACGTCAGTAATGGTAGCTTTCATAGCACTGGCCTCTCTCCCTAGACCTTAATTCGGTCGCAAATCTTGCAACCGAGCGATCCTTCCCCACGACATTATGGTCTTTTTGCCAATTCGCCGCAAGGAAAGCGCACTCAACTTTACGCAACTTTCATCAAAAAAGTCACATTTTAGTTCAAGCAAACAGCTTGCCCCTCATTCGTAACCAGACGCACTTCTGAAAGGCTAAATTTGGCCGGTCCATCCGACTCAATCACAACCGGAGAGCGGACATATTCCATTGCTGATGCCTGCCCCATACAAGAGAGTTTCACCGAGACCTCTGACCATTCGCCGGGTTTAGCGTCTTTCAAAAGTCCAGACAGTGAGTTGTCGACGGAGCAGACATCTCCGTTACAATCCACGCCCAAACGGACATCAGCATTTTCCGCCCCATCTTCAGGACGGATGCGAACATAAAGAGCCATATCCGCCGTATTCTGACGACGCAGATCAATCGGCGTGCCGCGCACCTCAAATCGCCCCGGGCCTGTAAATTCTAGAGTCCTAATATTTTCTTGAACCCCATCATCAGCCGACATGATTTTCACATTGCCGCCTGGGCTTTCCGCGCGTGACGTCTTAACTGTAAACCGACCGGACGGGTCGCCGACAACCATATCCCATGGGAAGACGGCTTTACCGGCGTTGAAGAATTCGCTCTCATTCGATTGTGAAAGCTCTACGCCAGCCTCTTCCGGCAGAGCGGCGAGATTGCCGTCTTGGCCATAGGTCAGACCGAAACCATAGGTAAAAAGCGGATCATAATTTTCGTCATCATAATTAAGTGGCGTCTGGATAGCCGTACGCGGCCATGAGTAAGAGAGCTTACCTTTGAAATCGACGGACTCCCCTGCATCATTTTCGCCGAACAGCACATCCATCGCATAACCACCTTCTGAGCCTGGCAGCCAAGCCGCAACAAAAGCGTTAGATGCATTAATTTCGCGGTTCATCCAGAGGGGTCGTCCGGTCAAAAAGACCGCAACAGTCGGAATGCCGTCTGCTTGGAATTTCTTCAAAAGATTTAGATCCGTATCGTCGCCGGGCTTATAAGCCAGCGTGTCAATATCGCCTTTAAACTCTGCATATGGGTCTTCACCAAAAACGACAACAGCCACATTTGGCTCACCACTATAATTGCCTTCCGCATCAGCCTGAATGGCATTGCCAGAGCCTTTCTTCAAATGGCGCTCAATGCCGTCCAGCATGGACGACCCACCCGGGAAGTCGGAATTCTCATTCCCCGTCCCCTGCCAAGACAAGGTCCAACCGCCGGATTGTTTGCCGATATTATCTACGCCGTCACCCGCAACGACAATTGTTGCGTCATTTGAGAGCGGCAAGACACCATCATTCTTCAGAAGCACAAGAGACTCTCGAACAGCTTGTCTGGCGACAGCTTTGGATGCTGGGTCTTGAAGCAGATCATATTGGCCGGCAACGCCACGCGATGATGGTTTTCCAGCCTCGAACAATCCAGCCCGCAATTTCACACGAAGAATGCGACGCACGGCATCATCCAAACGCGCCAAATCAATTTCGCCATCTTGGGCTTGCTGAAGTGTCGTGTCGAAAAGACCGCGCCAGCTATCCGGCGCCATAAACATATCCAGACCCGCGTGGAGGGCTTCCGGGCAATCCGTATTCGTACAGCTATCGAGTTGCCCATGGGCGTTCCAATCGCCCACGATAAAGCCGTCAAAGCCCATCTGACCTTTCAAAACATCCGTCAAAAGACCTTTATGCCCGGTCAACTTTTTGCCCTGCCAAGATGAGAAACTGGCCATGACAGACTGAACGCCTGCTTCCAGCGCAGGCGGATAACCCGCACCGTGAATATCGCGAATCTCTTCTTCGGTTTCAATGGAATCGCCTTGGTCGCGACCTTGATTTGTCCCGCCATCAGCCAAGAAATGTTTGGCTGTCGCGATAACATGATCGCCTGTCAGCCAATCGCTCGCGCCAACATCACCCTGAATACCGCGAATCAATTCACCTGCATATGAGGCCGTGATTTCGGGGTTCTCGGAATAGCCCTCATATGTACGTCCCCAACGATCATCACGCACAACGGCGATGGTCGGCGCAAAAGTCCATTCTTGCGCACCCACACGAATTTCTTGCGCCGTAATTGCGCCGATTTTCCCGAGAAGTTCAGGGTTCCGTGTTGCACCCAAACCAATATTATGTGGGAAGACTGTCGCGCCCGGAATATTATTATGCCCGTGAACCGCATCCGTTCCCCAAATCATAGGGATGAAAAGGCTATCGCCATAAGCTTCTTTAGACGCTTCATAAAAAGCATCGGCCAGTTCAACCCAAGCCGAAGCCGGAGAACGATTATCGCCATTTGGCGCAGAGTTACCACCGTTCAAAATTGACCCCAACGGATAGGCCTTCACATCCTCAGGCGTGATCGACCCAATATCAGCCTGAATAATCTGACCAACTTTTTGGCGTAGGGTCATTTGGGCCATGATGTCGGTGATACGCGCTTCCATTTTCGGATCCAGACCGACAGGGCTTTCAACCTTTGGCCAGATAGACGGATCAACGGTTCCCGGTTCGCGGACTTCCGCAACTTCTACGACAACAGTATCGGCATCAGCAGGTTTATATGCAGTATCGCGACAAGCCGCCAAACCAATAGACAGCGCAAGGATAGACGCGGATTTTAGGGTGAGTTTACGGATCATGAGAGGTCCTTACTTAGGGCTTGAGAGCAACAAGCGTTGCTCGTTAGGTTGAATGAGAAATAGCGCACCGAATTTAAAATCCAGAACGCGAGAAAGCTAAATTTTCTGAAGTATGCATTTGTCTTGATGGAAGTGGTAAAATCATTGCCTTTAGAACAAGGCACTTTGCCGCTTACGATGCAGCTAAAAAAAGTCGCAAGAAATCTGGTCCAATCGGAAAAATTCGATTGGCGCAGCGGCAATATTGTGTCTGCTAGAGGCCTAGAAGAGCGAGTAGCAGCGTCACAATCGCGATTAGTATTTGTTTCGCAAGAGCAATCATGAACTGTCGATACCTTCAAGATGAGATTTTGACCAGAGAGTTTTTGGTTTTTTTTCAACTTCACTTAATAAAAGGCGAAAGCGCCTCCCCCCAGACGGCATAGCCAGCTTCATTTAAGTGAAGACCATCATAGGTCAGATCATTACGCAAGGCACCATCCTTGGCTGCGAACACCCCCGTCAGATCAATAAAAACTGCTGCGTATTTCTGCGCTAGTTTGGCTTGCATGACATTGACTTGCGAGACGTACGCTAACTTTTCCGTCTCACGCGGCAGAACAGATTGCACAAAAAGCTCGGCCTGTGGTTCTTGATCTCGGAGGCTTGAAAGTAAGTCATCAAAATGCCGCTCCATATTCGCAAGCGGCACTCTCAAAGAAATGTCATTTGTTCCGATTTTTATAAATATCTGATCCGGTTCAGAGGGCTCCACTAGCGGTAGCCTGTAAACCGCGCCCTCGGTCACATCCCAACCCACACCATGATTGGCGACGGGCGCGTTAAATGGATAAGCTTCTATGTTTGAGTATGAAAGCCACCCCTCGGTGATGCTGTCACCGATCAAGGCAGTCCCGCCTTTGACTGGCGGCAGGCTTGAAATCTCTTCAAGACGTTTACCGAAATGGGTCTGCCCTGCTTCCGGTAAAATAGCCGGCGCTTCTATCCGAGGCGTCAGGGCTACAACATCGGCGACCTCAATTGCGGAAATCTCGCCTTCCACACCGCTAAGCTCTGCCGCGCCACAGGCGGACATGAAAAAGGCCAGCCCGAACAGGCTGACCTTAGAGAATGTGTTGAAACGCGCCAAGCCTACCAGAAGACAACATAGAGCACGATCAGGATGATCGCGATGATGACGGTCCAAATATTGAAGCTTGCCGACGTTTTGAACTGAACATCGCTGAGTGGAACTAAACGCTCTTCCTCAGGCGTTTTCGTCATGTGGCTGGCCGCAATACCGAGCGCTAGGCACATCAAGAAGATGATCCAAATGCGGTTCACAAATGTCAGATCAATCATGCCCTGTTTTGTCATCGTGTAAAGAATCGCAGACACGACAAAGGATGCGATGAGCGCTGTAAAGGCTCCGACGGAGTTTGCCCGCTTATAGAACATGCCCAAGAGGAACACGGCCACAACACCCGGCGCGATAAAGCCCGTCAAATCCTGAACGGTTTGGAAGCCAGACTCGAACCCGCCAATGAATGGCTTCGCCACCAATACGGCGATGAGCATCGCAATTGCTGAAACAGCACGACCGACATTGACGTAGTGTTTTTCATCACGCCCCTGCGCTAGGTTGGTTTTGTAGACATCCATTGTAAAGATGGTCGAGATCGAGTTCACCATAGACGCCAGTGAGGAGACAATCGCTGCAATAAGAGCCGCGAAAATCAATCCACGTAAACCAGCCGGCATAAGCCCCATAACGGATGGGTATGTCCGGTCCGTCTTCTCATTCAACAGATCACCGTCCAGCGCACCAAATTCCGGCATAGCCAGCATAACCGCTGCGATACCCGGCAACACGATGATCAACGGCATGATCAATTTCAAAGCTGCCGCGAAAACGAGACCTTTTTGCGCTTCCGGCAGATCCTTCGCGCCCAAAGCCCGCTGGATAATATATTGGTTAAAGCCCCAATAGTTCAGGTGCAAAATCCACAAACCACCGAGAAGCGTCCAAATACCCGGCATGGCGTCATAACCTGTTGGGTTTGTTTCTTTATCAAAGATCATGTCAAACTTATCTGGAAGCTCAGTATACATGCGTTCTAAGCCACCAAAGACTGACCCGCCGCCAATCATGGACATGGTCAACCACGCAATAATGAGACCGCCAATGATCAAAATGACAACCTGGATAATGTCTGTCAGGGCAACCGCTTTCAGACCACCAAAAATTGAATAAGCAATGGCAAAAGCACCGAGAGCCGCCATGGCTGGCAGAACGCTAAGGCCTGTGAGAACCTCAACGGCCAGACCACCCAGCCAAAGAACAACGGTTAGGTTCACGATTGTATAAAGTGCGATCCAGTAAATCGACATTGTCGTTTTCACGCCACTACCGAAACGCTGGTCCAGGAATTGTGGCATGGTGTAAATTTCACGCTTCAGGAAGATCGGTAGGAAATATTTCGCAATCACGATCAATACGATGGCCGCTTGCCATTCATAGGCCGCAATGGCGAGGCCGATTCGGTAACCCTCCCCGCTCATGCCGATGATCTGTTCCGCAGAGATATTTGCCGCAATTAATGAGGCCCCAATTGCCCACCAAGGCAATGATTTACCGGCGAGGAAGTAATCTTCCGTTGTTTTTACCGTTCCCTTTGGCTCGCGCGACACATAAAGCGCTACACCAAACAAAATGACGGCGTAAAAAGCCAAGACTATGAAGTCTAAAGTCGTGAGAGACATGTTTTCCCCTTAAAATGTGCCTGCAGGTCTGGCCTGCAGAGTCGTTTTCTTTCCTTTGCAGTTATTATGACAGCGGTGTCAATTGCCCCTGACGCATTATTTCGGATTCATTGCAGAAGGAGAAGAATTGACAACGTTGTCATTTATTGTCAACCACTCGAAAAAATCGGTTTGAATCCGTAAGGGAAAATTGAATGTATCTCGGCATAGACATCGGCACATCAGGCGTGAAAGCCGTCATCACGGACGAGGCGCAGACCGTCCTCGATCAAGCTTCGGCCTCGCTAAGCGTCTCTCGACCTCAAGACCTCTGGTCAGAGCAAGACCCGGCAAGCTGGTGGCGCGCAACCGACGAAGCTGTTCGGAAACTTGATGCGAAACATCGTACCAGCGTGCGCGCGATCGGTCTTTCGGGGCAGATGCATGGGGCGACCTGTCTGGATAAGGACGATCAAGTTATCCGCCCTGCCATCCTGTGGAATGACGGTCGCAGCGGCGACGCCTGCGAAACTATGATGAAAGATTTACCGGAGCTGACAAAGATTACCGGTAATCTCGCCATGCCGGGCTTTACAGCGCCAAAGCTTCACTGGATGCGGGAACATGAGCCTGAGAATTTCATGCGCGTCGCCAAAGTGCTACTCCCGAAAGACTATGTTCGCCTCTTGATGAGCGGTGAATATGCATCAGACATGTCTGATAGCGCGGGCACGCTGTGGATGAATGTCGCGAAACGCGACTGGTCAGATGAGATGCTAGCTCTAACTGGCTTATCCCGCGATCACATGCCCAAGCTCTATGAAGGCTCACAAGCGACCGGCACACTCTTACCGAAAATCGCAAATGATTGGGGCATGTCCGTTGTTCCAATCGCAGCGGGCGGAGGCGATAATGCCGCTGGTGCTGTTGGCTCCGGCACTATTCAGCCAGGCGAAGGCTTTATTTCCCTCGGCACATCCGGTGTGGTCTTCCTCGCGGATGGAGCCTACCGCTCAAATATAGATGGCGCGGTCCATACGTTCTGCCATGCTTTGCCAAATCTCTGGCATCGTATGAGCGTGATCTTATCAGCGGCTAGCGCCATCGACTTTGTCGGACGCATCACGCGCTATCCGACAGCGGCCAGCCTTTATGAAGACACGGCAAAGGCTCGAACAGCCGGACAAGGTCCGATTTTCTTACCTTATCTGTCGGGAGAACGTACACCGCATAATGACGCGAGTGCAAAAGGCGCATTTTTTGGCATGACACATGAAGACACGCCCCTCACCTTGGCGCAAGCCGCCCTGGAAGGCGTTGCCTTTGCGTTGGCGGACGGTGTTGACGTGCTGCGAGAGAGCGGAACGAACATCGACAACCTGTCTGTAATTGGTGGAGGCTCCCGATCAGATTGGTGGGGCGAGATAATCGCCTCCGCGATAGATATGCCCTTAACATACAGAGAAGCCAGCGCCGTGGGTCCGGCATTCGGTGCAGCGCGTTTGGCGCGCCTTTGCTTGGGCGAAGACAAAATCGAAGAGATTTGCACACCGCCCGCCATCTCTCACACCATTGAACCCAATGCTGACATGCGTGATCTTTTTGCATCTCGGCGCAAGACTTTCGCGGCACTCTACGCCGCAACCAAAAACTTAAATTAGAAAAATATAGGAGACAGAAGATGAGCGGATATTTCGATCATATTGACCCGATTAGATATGAAGGTCCGGATAGCCAAAACCCATTGGCCTTCAAATATTACGATCCGAAAAAAGTTATCATGGGCAAAACCCTTGAAGAACATTTGCGCGTCGCCGTTTGCTATTGGCATACATTCTGTTGGGACGGCGCAGACGTCTTTGGCGGTGGGCCATTCAATCGCCCTTGGCACAGCCGCAAAAATAATGATCAAAAAGCCGCAGAAGCCAAATTGGACGCGGCCTTCGATTTCTTTGATCGTCTCGGTCAGCCTTTCTTCTGTTTCCACGATGTTGACATCATGGCGGATGCACAAACACCAAAAGAGCACGTCAAAAACTTGGCGAGAATCGTCGATAAAGTCGAAGCCAAGATGGAAAAGCACGGCACGAAATTGCTCTGGGGTACGGCGAATAATTTCTCACACCCCCGCTATATTGCCGGTGCGTCGACAAATCCCAATCCTGACGTTGCCGCCTTTGCGGCTTTGCAAGTCAGGGAATGTCTGGAAGCCACACACCGTCTTGGCGGATCAGGCTATGTGCTATGGGGTGGTCGCGAAGGCTATGACACGATCCTCAACACAAATGTCGGACAGGAAATGGAACAACTCGGTCGCTTCCTCGCCATGGTTGTCGAACATAAACACAAAATCGGCTTTAAAGGCGACATCTGGATCGAGCCCAAGCCGCATGAGCCAACAAAGCATCAATATGACCGCGATGTCGGCACGGTCTATGGCTTCTTGAAGCAATATGGTTTGGAAAAAGAAGTGGGCGTGAATATCGAGCCGAACCACGCGACACTTGCAGGTAACAGCTTCGAACATGAAGTCGAAATGGCCAATGCATTCGATATCTTCGGCTCTATCGACTTTAACCGTGGTGATCCTCAGAACGGTTGGGATACTGATCAATTCCCGAATGATCTGCGTGAGACGACGCTCGCCATGTATTACATCCTCAAAGGCGGCGGCTTTAAAAATGGCGGATCAAACTTTGACGCCAAAGTCAGACGTCAATCCATCGACGCGGAAGACCTGTTCCACGGTCATATCGGCGGCATGGACCTCTTGGCCCGCGCCTTAAACACAGCGGCAGAGATGATCGAATCTGACACGCTGCAAGACTTTAAAGACCAAAGATATGCAGGTTGGAAAAGCGGTATCGGCGCAGACATGCTCTCTGGCAAAGCGAGCTTGGATGATGTTGCGTCACATGCGCTCAAGCAGAACACATCGCCGGCTCCAGTCTCTGGCCGTCAAGAGATGTTGGAAAACTACATCACCAACGTCGTCAAATAAGGCGGCTGTTTAGCTGAACTGTCACTGAACTTTCACAAAACCTCAGGCTTAGTGTCATATGAGACTGGCACTGACCGACAATCTCGCAATTTATTTTGATGTTGCGGGAATCATGTCAAAGAGGCATTGAGTTTGAGGTTAGTGAAAATGATTAGTGCCAGCACACATATTGTATCCGGTTATGACGCGGAACTTTCACGTCTCACACATGATTTGACGGACCTCGGAACACTCGTAAGCGAGATGGTTGAGGACGCCATGCAAGCCTTTAAGGAGCGCAACAGCCTCAAAGCTCAGCAAGTTATTGACCGCGATAAGGAAGCCAATGCGCTTCAATTTAAAGTCGATGAGGCCGTTCAACGTATTATCGCCCTTCGGAATCCAGTCGCGCAAGACCTTCGCAGTATTATTAGCTCAACGCGTATTGCCTCTGATCTGGAACGGGTTGGCGATTTGGCCGAAGGCATTGCGCGGCGCGCTATGATCATCAATGAAGAAAAGCGCATTGATATTGCGAAATCCGTGCACCGCATGGGCAAACAAGTTCGCAAACAATTAGCCGGCGCATTGGACACACTCCTTAAAAGTGATGCCATCGCAGCGGTTCATTATTGGCAAGCCGATAGCGACATAGACGATCTCTATGACTCAATTTTTAAAGAGCTTGTGACGGTTATGATGGGCGACCCACGAACTATTCCGGCATGTACCGAACTACTCTTTGTTGCGAAAAATCTGGAGCGTATTGGCGATCACGCCACGAATATCTGCGAAGCTGTCTACTTCACAGTTAAGGCCAAGCAGCTTACAAATGACTCGGCGCTGGACAGTTTTCGGGTAGACGGCGAAGTAAGCGAGTCCCGCTAAATCACGCTCCCTAGCTCATATAGCTAATGTCACAAAGATAACGACGCCCGCAATCACGGCGATGGTCGTCTGTAGTCTATAGGTCTTCGCCATCAGTCCGATCAGAATACCGCCCAAGATTATGCCGACCAATAAGATCGCGACGAGTTTCTGATAGCTCTGAAATATTTTTGGGCCATGCCCCTTATGAAGTGCCATCATGGACCGAACGGTATCAGGCTTTACGCGAGAGGCCGACAAACCTTGCGGGGTTTGCCTAAACTCAAAATAAGTCTTGGAGGTCGGACGTAATTGGATGACGTCCCCGCGTTTTCGCACGGCTTCAAAATCATCTTTGAGTTTCGCCTTTTGGAGCAATTCCCGAACATCTTCTTCTAAAGTCGCGCTTTGAAAGTCCAAAACCATACCGACGGGTAAGGCCACGCGTTCAGTGCGGGCCTCACCGTTAATATTCATGAGGTTCAAGCCACCGGAAATGGCGTGCAATACAAACGCAGGCGCCATGATACCTGCGAACCAAAGATGAGCCAAAACAAGGTATTTGCGTAACTTCGGAGACATACGAGCAACCCTATATCCGCTAATGAAATATGGGCCGAATTAAGTAGATCGGCCGGTTAAGGTCAACTCAATCCTTTATTACGCTTTCGCCACCCAGTCGCCGCTTTTGCCGCCCTGTTTTTCCAACAGCGCAATATCCGTAATTCGCATGGCTTTGTCAGAGGCTTTCAACATATCGTAAATCGTCAAACAGGCGACCGATACAGCTGTTAGAGCTTCCATTTCAACACCTGTTACGCCCGTCGTTCTCACCTCAGCTTCGACATTCACCCCAGGAAGTTCCGCACTATGGGTGATTTTGACTTTCACCTTTGAAAGGGGAAGCGGATGACACAGCGGAATGAGTTCTGATGTTCGTTTTGCCGCCATTATCCCCGCGAGTTCTGCCGTGGTTTCAACATTGCCTTTCGGATTGTCATCGGATTGTAAACGCGCGAATGTCTCGTCCGACATAATCACCGCCCCTGCCGCTACAGCCCGCCGCGCTGTCACCGCTTTTTCAGAAACATCCACCATTGATACACGGCCAGCATCATCCAAATGTGTGAGTTTCGTCATTCTTTCAGCCTCGGAATTAGGTCTATAAGAGAGGTTGGACGGTACCGACTATCCAGCGCATCGCGAATGATCTCATCCCAAATTTGCGTCACAGCCTTTGTCGAACCAGGCAAGCAAAAGACGAAGGTTCCGTTAATTAGGCCTGCGCAGGCGCGGGATTGAAGGGTGGCGAGCCCTATCGTTTTCAGACTCATATGATGAAAGAGAACGGAAAAACCGTCCAAGGTCTTATCAAAAAGCGGCTTGATCGCCTCTACCGTGACGTCCCGTCCTGTCAGCCCTGTACCGCCTGTCGTCAGAATGATCTGAATTTCTGTATCTGACGACCAAGCTTTGGCCTCTGCGGTAATGGCATGAACATCATCCTTCACAAGTTCCCGCACAGCCAGCCTATGCCCTGCGGCCTCAATCCGCTCGGCCAGTGCGTCGCCACTTTTGTCAGTCGCTTCCGTTCGTGTATCTGAGACGGTTATAATGGCAAAATTCAAAGGCTGAAACATCAGCGCATCATCTATCCCAATCATCACGACCACCGATCCAAATCGGTTCGGTCCTGCGCCCGAGGTTCAACCCAGCGCGTTTGACCCCCATTCGTTTCCTGTTTCCAAAAGGGCGCATCGCATTTCAATCGATCCATCAGATAATCGCAGGTCTCAAAAGCATCGCGTCGATGGGCCGATGCCGTCGCGACAAAGACGATAGGCTCGCCTACAGTCATGGTTCCGACACGGTGAATTATGGCAACACCTTGCAGCGACCGGCGCGCTTCCGCTTGTTTGACGAAGTCTTTAATATGGCTTTCTGTGAAGCCGGGATAATGAGACAAAGTAAGCGCCTGCGTCTGTCCATCATCACGCACAATCCCGGTAAAAGATGCAATCGCGCCCGCATTGGACAAACCGCGCCGAAAAGCGCGCAATTCCGCTTCCGGATCAAATGATGTCTCGGATATTCGAATCATCCGCCTGACAAAGCCGACATATAAGCGATTTCATCCGCATTTGTGACAGGAACAGGGTTCATCGACACCATCATATTCACAGATATACGCGTATCTGGCTTGGCCGCCAGTTCTGCAAAACCCTCTATCTCTCCAGAGAGAAATGCTGTCAGGCTATCCTTATCCGTCACCGTCTCAGGCAGCTCTATGTCTAACCGATCAGACAAATCGGAAAAGCGACCGAAAAATAAAATCACGGCCATCTTAACCTCCCGTCATCGACATATGACGCGCCACAGCCGGGGCCGCGCCCGCTTTCTCGATTCGAAAATCATGGGCTTTCGGTTTGCGTGTCATGGCCTCGGATATGGCCGCATCCAGGTCACCGCCCGTGCGCAAGACATGTCGTAAATCCGCATCATCATCCTGACCCAAACACATAAACAGCTTACCCGTACAGGTCAGGCGCACACGGTTACAACCCGCGCAGAAATTATTCGAGAGAGGCGTTATAAAGCCGAGCCGTCCCCCTGTCTCTGCAACGCGCCAATATTGTGACGGGCCGCCCGTGCGATATGTGTCAGCGGTTAGTGTAAATTGTTTTTCTAAATCCTCACGAATGACTGACAGCGGTATATATTGATCAAACCGATCAGCTTCGATCTCACCCATGGGCATCGCCTCGATCAAAGTGACATCAATATCACGGTGATGAGCCCATTTGATTATATCCGGGATGTCTGTCGCATTATCCTCTTTCAACGCGACCACATTCAACTTTATTTTTAAACCATGGGATTGCGCGGCTGCAATGCCGTCAAGAACTTTGGACAAATTACCACCGCGTGTAATCCGCGAAAAGCTCTCCGGGTTCAAACTATCCAGCGATAGATTAATCCGCTTCACCCCAAATTTTGCGAGCTGCTCAGCATGTTTTGAGAGCTGCGTCCCATTCGTGGTTAGCGTCAATTCTTCCAAACCATGACCTAAAAAATTTGAGAGCCGCCCCATGATGTCCATAATATTTCGGCGGACGAGTGGCTCTCCGCCTGTCACCCGAATTTTGGTGACTCCGCGCGCTATAAAAGCCCGCGCCACAGCTTCCAATTCCGCCGCATCCAAGAGATCAGACTTTGGCAAAAAGGTCATCTTTTCTGCCATACAATATGTGCAGCGTAGGTCGCATCTATCTGTCACGGACAAGCGCAAATAGGTCACGGTTCGGCCGAAACTATCGACCAAAGGTACGGGCGGATGATTTCCCGAATTTTGTGCGGCTATCGCAGTCATGTTTGACGAGCTTTCATGATCTGCGCCACCCTAGCCAAATCCTCCGACGTGTCTACATCCAACGCGTATTCTGGCGGCAGGTCAACAGTTTGTAAGGGGAATTTATTTAAGATATCGCGCGCGCCGCTCTGTGAATTTCGGCGTAAAATTTCATCTATGACATCCAGATAAAACAAAGCCGGAGGCATTTGCGTAGTTTCACTCATGCTTATAGACGTTTGTTTTTCCTTATTTTTTAAAATCATGTTTTTGAGATAAGCTGCGCTAATTAAAGGCATATCCCCGAGTAGTATCATAAAATATTCCCAACCAGCCATTCGGGCGGCTTTTAATCCTTGCCGTAGAGCAGAGCCCTGCCCCGCTTCAGGATTTTCATTTTCAATCAAAACACACCCCTCACCCGACGTGCGATTGGACACCAGAAAAATTTTCCCAAAGCCGACTTGCTTTGCCGTCTCAATCACATAAGAAACTAAGGGCTGACCGTAGAGGTCAGCTTCCAATTTATCCTGCGCGCCAAAGCGTTGCGACAGCCCGCTGGCGAGAATAATACAGGCGACATCTTTAGGGTTCACAGCAAGTTCGCCTGCTGCGCCGATTGAATAATTTCTGCTAGGATTGAGACTGCTAGAAAACGCGCGTTTCTTTGGGAATCGACTAGTCCGATAGGACCGTGAATACGCGCGACATCCGTTTCAGAGAGACCTAATTCCATCAGATTTTGACATCTTATCTCATGCGTCCGCTCACTCCCCATCGCCCCGATATAAAACGCTTCACCGTCTAAGCCTTGGCGCAAAAGGGCAGGCTCCCAATCATGATCGTGGAATAAACAGACGACCGCCGTCCACGCATCATCTTTTAATTGCGGCGGATGATTTGGGTCGAGTAAATGTTGCGCCTCAGGCATTCCGTCCACATCCGGTGATTGGAGCACAACGTCAAATCCGCTGAGTTGCGCAAGCTCTGACAGCGCGATACACGCTGCCCCGCGCCCCGCAATGCGAAGCTTAATGCGAGGCGAAAGCTCCACCCTAAAATCATCCAATTCTAAACAGACAGCTTCTCGTCTTTCTAATTTAGAAAGCGCCTTTTCAATACTGGGCCTATCTATCTTTTGAAAAATTGAGAGTTCTAATCGCCCTCGACAAGGCAGAACTATATCGCGATAAGGCGAGCCTTCGCCATATATAAACGTGCCGGATTGTCCCGCCCTTGCCCGCGCGATGACATCCGCGTCGACGCATCCGTTGGAAATATAACCCGCGACTTTTTTCGCAGATACAGACATCATAGCACCACGGTCACGCAAAGTTCCGCCCGTAACGGAGGTAAGGACAACCAAAGCCGCTTCGGGCATATGGAGCCATTCCCGCAAAACACTTTCGGCGCTGTCAAAAACTGTAGTCACTTAGACAGATTATGCGTCCTATCGCACAAGGCAATGCTTTATGCGGGCCTCCCTTCGGGTTACACATAAATATGATACCCTTTCAAACCGCCTTGTCCCTCATAGAGATGCATAGACCCAGCCCTTTGGCTGAGACGGTGGCGGTCGCTGAGGCTATGGGTCGGACCTTGGCTTCTGATATGAAAGCAAGACTCTCTATGCCGCCTTTTGCAGCATCAAATATGGATGGCTTTGCGCTTACCGCATGTAACGGCGGAGACATTTTAGAGATCATCGGCGAAGCTTCCGCCGGAACTCCTTTCACCGGGAATGTCAGTCAAGGACAAACGGTTCGGATTTCGACGGGGGCAATGGTGCCGGATGGCGCGGACCGTATTATAATTCAAGAACAGGCCATACGCGACGAAGATAAATTGACAGTCAAAGCGCCGCCCAAGATCGGGCAACATATCCGAGACATCGGATCAGATTTTCAAAAAGGTACGCCGCTTTTCAAAGCTAACCATCATTTGCAAGCGTCTAATGTGACACTTCTGGCGGCAGCCGGCCACGCGACAGTAAGCGTGCAGTCAAAATTTCGATGCGCCATATTCAGTACGGGCAATGAATTACGTCCTGTCGGCGAAGCGCTAGACGCGGGCGAGATTTATGCTGCAAACGCAATCGGCCTTATTCCCTTGCTGGAGCAGTGGGGCGCGGATATCACAGATTTCGGTATCTTGCCGGATGATCCGAAAATCATCGCCGCCCAATTAAACAAGCTGTCCGACTTTGACATCATTATCCCGATTGGCGGCGCGTCCGTCGGAGACCATGACCATTTGCGCCCTGTCTTCCGCGAGGCCGGGTTTGAAATGATCTTTGAAACTGTTGCCTTGCGCCCCGGCAAACCCAGCTGGATGGCCAAAAAGGAAAAACAAATCGCATTTGGCCTGCCGGGCAATCCCGCGAGTAGTTTTGTGTGCGCCCATTTATTCCTGCGCCCCCTCCTCAGGCATTCGCCGCGAAATCTATCTGCGAAACTCGACGGTCATGTTGAAGAAAATAGCCCGCGCGAGACCTATTTGCGCAGCCATGCCAAAATCAAAAACGGGCAGATCGAAGTGACGCCCTTCCCCCTGCAGGACAGCTATCGATTAACGCCGCAATCCTCTGCCAATGCCCTAATCCGCGTTCCGCCCATGGGCGGGCCTTATGTTTCGGGTGATGTGATGGACATAATTTTGATTGGCCCACTCACGACATGAAACTCGCGTTCCTCGTCTCACTCTTCGCCTTGACAGCATGCCTCTATGCGAGTGTCGGCTTTGGCGGCGGGTCGACTTATACGGCGCTCCTTGTTGCGGGCGGTATGGATTACGCCCTGATTCCCATCATCGCGCTAAGCTGTAACATTGTGGTCGTTTTTGGAAATACGCTTCGATACTCGGCAGCGCGCCTTATCCCGTGGCACCGACTCTGGCCGATCCTCGTTTTTTCCGTTCCCGCAGCGTGGTTAGGCGGGCGGCAAAATATTTCTGAGGCCGTCTTCATCGGCTTACTAGCTATTGCCCTCTTCCTCGCTGGGGCGCGTCTCCTCTGGAGCGCGACGCCAAAACACGAAAATGCAGTAAAACGGACCTCGCCCATTCTGACCGGAATGATCGGCGCCGCCATTGGCTTTTATTCCGGTTTGGTTGGCATTGGCGGCGGTATTTTCCTCGCGCCCATCTTATACGCTTTATCTTGGGCGCGCGCCAAAACGATTTCGGCGGCTTGCAGTGTTTACATCCTCTTCAATTCAGCGGCTGGCTTTATTGGGCAAGCGATGAAGCTCTCTGATCTGGACCGTTTCGCAGATGCTTTGGCGTTCTTGCCGCTCCTACCCGCCGTAATATTAGGCGGTTTCATAGGTAATCTCGTCGGCGTGAAATATATTTCCCAACTCTGGATTCAACGCCTGACCGCTTTGCTTATTCTTGTCGTGTCCGTTCGGTTAGGATTGAATTGGGTCGGGCTTGTATTTTAAGATATATCCCGATTTTTCATTTCAAATAATTTATATTAATCAGCACCTTAGAGATAAAACAAAGACAATAGTCCTCACTTTTAAAAGCTGTGCTATATTGAGCTTGTTCTTTCAAACACAGGACAGGTAAGACGACATTCACTGGTTTGAAAGACAGTGGGTCTGAGCATTTCGGGTGACATCGGGACTGAGCCGGGGCTTTTGGAGTGAGAGCCGATTAGTGCATTTTTTTGTCCCAAAAAATTGCACAAGG
>CAZBDT010000003.1:0-45299 GCA_964490745.1 uncultured Algimonas sp. | reverse complement strand
TCTCGTCGTCCTCATTTTAACATTTATCGCGGCGCGAAATTTACCCGGCTTTTTAGAGATCTTTGTCCTCAACCGCATGGGTGTTGATGCGGGTACGCGTTATGCTGTGACAACTGTATTGGGCTACATTATTATCGCAACAGGCATTGTGATTGGCTTCAATCAGCTCGGCCTCCAATGGTCGCAATTGAAATGGGTTGTGACAGGTTTGTCAGTTGGTATCGGTTTAGGCCTACAGAAAATCATTGCGAATTTTGTGTCGGGCTTAATTATCCTGTTTGAGCGCCCAATCCGGATTGGGGATTACGTCACGATTGGGGATCAATCCGGCACGGTGAGCCGGATTAAGATTCGCGCGACCACGCTTAATGATTTGGATAATTTGGAAATTCTGATTCCGAATGAGGCCGTAATTTCTGAACGGGTGACGAACTGGACGTTGTCAAATTCAATTACGCGTCTCATCGTGAAGGTCGGAATCGCTTATGGTTCAGATACTGAAAAAGCGCGCGATTTGATTATGGACACAGTGAAAGCACAATCCAAAGTCTTAGACACGCCTGCGCCACAGGTGATATTCACAGGTTTTGGCGACTCCTCTCTCGATTTTGAAATCCGTGTTTTCTTGCGTAGCTTTGAAGATCGCGTCCCTGTGCGGCACCTGCTACATACGGAAATCAATAAAACGCTCGAAGCGGCTGGCATTTCCATTCCGTTCCCGCAGCGTGATCTCAACATTGTGAGTCAAACTCTGCCTTTAGAAGTTCTATCTAAACCTCAAGCGTCACCCAAGCGTAAGAAAGCGAGTGGGCCGAAACCCACATCGAAACCGTCAAAGTCCTAAGGTTTAGTCCATGAGAAATTTATTATTGGCAAGCGCGGCTGCGCTTGCTTTCACGATGCCTGCTTACGCTCAAAAATATACCTATACAGATCCAGATTGTATCTATGAGGAAGACTGTATCCTCAACGACGATGGTACAGAATATTGTGATGTGGTTCCTTTGAGCTGTGTGCGCTCTCACCAAGTAGAGGACACAATTATCGCAAAAGGTGTCCAACGCGGTAGAGTCGATCAACCGGAAACGATTGACGTTATACTGCCAACCTCCCCAGAGGGTCTAACGCTCGCCCATCCCGCTGAATTGCTCAATACTGCCGCCGGGGTGAATATCCACCGCGGTTCAGGGCAAGAACATCTGACCGCTATTCGCTCACCCGTTTTGACGGGCGGTGCAGGCGCAGGGAGTTTTCTGTACGCGCTGGACGGCGTACCCTTGCGGGCCGCGGGCTTTGCAAATGTGAACGGTCTATTGGAGGCGCCGACTGAAATTGCAACGGCCTTGGAAGTTTTCAAAGGTCCGGGTCCCGCCGATTATGGTTCAAATGCAGTCCACGGGCTTATCAATGTGCGTCTCGCCAGTCCGGGTAGCGGAAATGAATTTGTCAGTTTGCAGGGCATTGATCGCGGGTTCTTAACTGCGACTGTTGCGAAAGATTTGTCCGACTCTATGCGCGTCTCACTCGACCTGGCTCATGATGATGGCTTCCGCGATGATAGCGGGTTTGACCAACAAAAACTGATAGTCCAACATTTCGCAGATATCGGCAATTGGGAGATCTCAAGCCTGCTCGCGCTGAATAATCTTAATCAGGAGACAGCGGGCTTCCTCCAAGGCGATGATATTTATCTCGACCGCGACGCGATTGAGACAAACCAAAACCCCGAAGCCTTTCGCGATACGCAGGCGTTGCGAGCACAGATCAAAGCCGACCGAGAAACGGATAATGGAACGCTCATTGTTCAACCCTATGCCCGCAGAACGCAGCAACGCTTCCTCCGCCATTTCGTCCCGGGCCAAGCTTTGGACAAAAATGGGCACACCTCTTTTGGTTTTAAATCTGGTCTTTACGGGGACGATTGGAGCGCAGGCGTGGACGCTGAAGTTACATCCGGTTTCCAATTTGAATTCCAAGAGAATCCAAGCCGCTTCAGCTTTGTCCAAGGCTTGCATTTTGACTATGAAGTGGATGCAATTGTCTTGGCTGGGTTCGCGACGAAAGATTTTCAACTGAGCGACCGCGCCAAACTGCATCTGGGCGCGCGGGGGGAATATACCTCTTACGACTATGACAATCTGGCCGACACCGGACGATCCGGGCGGTTTATTCGGGCGGCTGATAGGCGTGATGATTACTTCACCCTGACGCCAAAACTCGGCCTGACCTATGAGTTAGATTCGCTCACGCTCTTTGCCCGGGCCGCCAGAGGGTCGCGCGCGCCGCAAACCTCCGATCTTTACTCCGCGCAAATCAATCAAGTGCCGGGCGAAGCCGAGGTCGAAACACTGGACAGTTTAGAAGCCGGATTTCGGAGCCAGTCTTTGGCTGAAACCAAATTTGAGGTGACGGCTTTTACCATGTGGAAGGATAATTTCTTCTTCCGCAACGCCAATGGATTCAATGTCGTGAATGGTAAGACCCGTCATGAAGGCATTGAAGGTAGTCTGGACATTCCGCTCGGCAAAGGCTTCTCCGTTCAAGGGTCGGGAACGCTGGCCCGACATACATATGATTTTACCGAAGATGTCGGCAGTGCCGCCAATAATATCAAAGATGGGGACCGCGTCGATACGGCGCCGGACACGTTAGGTAATCTGGCGCTACGCTATGATGCAGACCGTTTCGGGACATTTATGCGATGGACGCATGTTGGCTCCTATTTCACTAATCCGGGCAATACGAATAGCTATCCCGGACATGATATTTTCACACTCGGCGGACGGGTCGATTTGACAGAAGAGCTGCTGCTTTCCTTGCGCGTCGATAATCTCTTCGATACGCGCTATGCAGACCGGGCGGATTTCGCCTTTGGTAATGAACGTTTTTTCCCCGGACGGCCCAGAACGCTATTTGCGGGTTTGACCCTTTCGCTGGATTAAACTAACCCGCGCCTATGCATATTCCAGATAGTAAACTCTCCCAAGTTGTTGACCGCTTTGATCAGATCACGGCGCGTATGGGGGCGACGACAGATACGAGCGAAATTGTCCAGCTGGGCAAAGACTATGCCGAGCTCAAACCCGTCGCAGAAGGCGTGAAAAAGCTGATGGCGGTTCGCGCGGAAATGACGGACTTAGAGGCCATGTTAGATGACCCCGAAATGGGACCGATGGCGAAGGAAGAAATCCAAGCGCTAAAGGACAGCTTGCCTGCCTTAGAGAAAGAAGTCTCTCTCCTGCTGCTCCCGAAAGACAAAGATGATAACGCCTCTATCGTGCTCGAAATTCGCGCAGGTACGGGCGGCGATGAAGCGGCGATCTTTGCCGGTGATTTATTCGCCATGTATTCGCGCTATGCCTCGCTGCAAGGATGGAAGGTCGAGATTGAAACCGACTCGGAAGCCGATATGGGCGGCTATAAGGAAATCGTCGCCTCTGTGTCCGGTGCGGGTGCTTACGGAAAAATGAAATTTGAATCCGGCGTCCATCGGGTCCAACGCGTTCCCGTCACCGAGACGCAAGGCCGTATTCATACCTCTGCAGCGACCGTTGCCGTTTTGCCGGAACCTGAAGATATTGATATTGGCTTCTCCATGAATGATGTGCGCGTCGATACAATGCGGGCGTCCGGTGCAGGTGGACAGCACGTCAATAAAACAGATTCGGCTGTGCGGATGACCCATGTGCCAACAGGTGTGGTTGTTGTGTGTGATGCCAAGTCCCAACATATGAACCGCGCCAATGCCGAACGGCTTCTGAAGATGAAGCTTTACGACATGGAAAAGCAGCGCATGGATGCCGAACGGGCCGAAGAGCGCGCGGGCCAAGTCGGCTCCGGCGATCGCTCTGAACGCATCCGCACTTATAATTATCCGCAAGGCCGCGTGACGGATCACCGTATTAATCTGACACTCTATAATCTGGATAAGATCGTGTCCGGTGACGCTTTGTCTGATGTCGTCGATGCGCTCCTCGCCGAAGATCAAGCTGCCCGCCTCGCGCAAATGGAACAGGGCTAATGTCGCGAGAGAAAAAGCAAAAATATCTGCTTTATCTCGTTCTGATGATCGTCCTCATCGCGGCGGCCTCGTTTCAGCATTTTGTATCTAATGCGAAAGTTGATCGCTGTTTAGACGCTGGCGGCGCATATAATTACGATCAGAAGGTCTGCGAATATTAAATGTATTGCGTCTCCTATAAATTCACTTTGCTATCGAATAATTCCGAGACCCGCCGCCAATTCATTGAAATCTGGTCGGGCCTAACAGAATTTTTTCGCGACCAATGCGGCGCATTGGGGTCACGACTGCATTACGGCGATGATGGGTTTTTCTATGCTTATGCCCAGTGGCCATCGCAAGCGGTGAAAGATGCCTCCGGGCAAATCGTTCCCAGTGTCGAATTCACGACCCTGCGTATGAAATGGGCCGAACTCTGCGGCCCATCCGAAGTTTTATGGGAAGGCGAGATTGTCGCCGATATGTTGGTCTAGCTGTCTTTCATATCCTGCAAAGCGCTCCGCAAAATTTCCAATGCTTCCCGCGCCTCAGACTCGCCGATGATGAGCGGCGGGGCCATGCGCAAGACATTATCGCCGGCTGTTCCGACCAAAAGCTTACGGTCTTGCACCGCCATGCGTAGCTCCCGATTATTAACGTGGTCCGCGAGTTTCAGGCCGACCAACAGACCTTTGCCGCGCACCTCCAAAACCAACTCCGGAAACTCATCTTTCAGCCCTTCGAGGGACTGACGGAAGGCATTTGAAATATCGCGAACATGTTCCAGAAACGCTGGGTCCGCGATTTTATCAAACACCGCATTGCCTGCCGCCATCGCCACAGGGTTGCCGCCATAGGTCGTCCCATGTGTGCCTGGCACCATATGTTTTGACGCATCCGCCGTCGTGATAACGGCACCGAGAGGGAAGCCCCCGCCGACGCCTTTGGCAACCGCCATAATATCCGGCTCGCCGCCCTCAACCCATTGATGGGCGAAAAGCTGACCCGTCCGTGACGCGCCGCATTGGACCTCGTCATAAATCAAGAGAATACCATGTTCATTACAGAGCGCGCGCAAGCCCCGTAAACATTCCGGCGGCAGAGCGCGCACGCCGCCTTCGCCCTGAACCGGCTCGACCAGAATGGCTGCGGTCTTGTCAGAAATTGCGGCTTTTAACGCCTCATGGTCACCAAATTCCAAATGGGTAAATCCGGGCAGGGCCGGCCCAAAGCCTTCCAAATATTTCGGATTCCCGGCGGCATTAACGGCGGCAAATGTTCTCCCGTGAAACGCGCCTTTAAAAGCAATGATCTCATAGCGCTCAGGATTGCCTTCGCCGTAATGATAGCGGCGGGCGCATTTCATCGCGAGTTCGAGGCTCTCCGTTCCGGAATTTTGAAAAAAGACTTTATCCGCCCAAGACAGCGCATCGCAATATTTCTTTGCGAGTATTTCCTGCCCTGGCACACGGAACAAATTGGACAGGTGCCAGACCTTATCCAGCTGATCTTTGATCGCATCACCGATCTCTTTGGGCGCATGGCCCAACGCATTGACCGCAATGCCCGCGATAAAATCCAAATATTTCTCGCCCTTATCTGTGTAAAGATAAGCGCCTTCGCCGCGCTCAAATGTAATTGCGGGCGGGTTGTAACAATCGAAAAGGTGGTTTCCCTTGGCCATTTTAAAATTCCTTGGCAAGTGGATGAATTCACCGGTCTGCGCGAAGCATCAACACGGCAACGAACGCGCGCAACATATGCGGGTTAGAACGGAAGGCAAGCGGAAAGGCTTGCAGCCCGTCGCGTAGCTGCCGGAAGCTATGTTATTGGGCAGTTAGGACGGCCCGTAAGGTCAGCACTCACGATGGAGTACCAAATTAGAAAAAGTGTTTTACGCAAGGCTGACCTTACGGCTGTGACGTTTTGGAGAACGGCCTCATTACTTCACCTGTCCACCGTAAGTACCGTCACTCCGTTGAAATTCTAAGATTTCAACCAGAGGCGAATACAGCAGCTTGAGGGCAGGCCCCGCTCACCAAGTTAACGTGCGAAGTTATCATCCCAGGCACGTTTCACACACAGTCTCTCGGATCAGCAAGTCGATATCTTACCTGTCCAAAATCCGAAAGAACCCATGTAATATGCGGCACAGAATGCGAAGTAAGGACGTAATTTTGGTATTTTTTTATAAGTTGTTAAAATTAAATGGCATTTCATTCTCAGTAATGAGCAATAGTTATGGATATAATTGGGAGACGTGCCCGAAAGCAACCTTGCCCCCAACATAAATCTTGAAAGGTAAGACTGCGAGGCTATGCTCAACTGACGTTGATTTTCAAGGATAGGCTATGTTGCATCATCATAAAGGGACGAGCGGATATGCTTATCTCTATCTTATGCTCATGCTGTTCGTGCTTGCGTTAACGTCGGTCTTCGCGGGTTTAGGCTCTACACTCGGTATGGATAGCGCGGGTCAAATTGCGGGTGGAGTCATTTTCGTGGCATTTTGGATTATTGGCTTTATCGTGATGCAAAGATTTCTGGCGGTTGAAAACCGCGCCCCGACGCTTTCAGAGTCGAATGCCGTTGGGGTCAAAACCGTTTTGACCGTCCTCGGCACAGTGCTGGCCATAGGCCTTTGCATCGCCTTATTCGTGATCATCCTGAAATTGATCGGATCGCTTTTTGGCGAGGGTGGGGCCGCCGAGGGGAGAGGCCGTAAGCCCGGCGATAATGCAGACCAAAACAAACAAGCCGTCCAAACACTCATGGGTGTCTTTGGCACATTATTGGTTTTATATGCAGCGCCGTTTTTAAATCTCGCAGTTTTATCGCGTTTCTTTAAACCTGTGCCCCACAATTCGCCGTTGAAATGATCGATGATCTCATTTGTTGAGATTTACTTCAGGCGTATCAATAGATCTGTCAGTCCCATAATCACCATAATAAGTCCAAGCATAGACAGGGCTAAAAAGAGGCATCTAACTACGGAATGGGACGAGATCTGCCGAAAGTACCAAAAATAGGTCCATGGAATAAAGGCCGCCGTAGGGACGATTAAAACGGGATATATTTTCGATCCAATATCCAAATTTGCCGTCGAAAAACGCAAGATATCCACAATGGCAGTGACCAAAACCATCCAAGAGACGAGTGTGGCGAAAATATAAAAGGCCGCCCTTAAGCTCACCCGCAAGGTCCAGATATCACCAGCGAAGGGTTTTACGATTATCGCTAACAGGCCGTATATTACGGCTGTTCCGTAAAGGGGCATTATCGTCGCGATAATTTTCCAGACATCGCCTTCTGCCGCTGCGGTTTGAACGGAAACAGCCAAATCCGGTCCGATAAAGGCCCCGTTATATTCGATAATTTCCGGCGTTGCGAGCATGGCCGCAGCGAGGAATGAGACTAACAAAGCCAAAGGAAAATAAGCGCCGGGCGCAAGGAGCATGCCGGAGCGCCCATCCGGTTCGTCCCGCGCTAACATAGGCGCCAATTTCCAGGGTTTGACGATGCACGTCAAAAAGGTCGGGATCACGGCGATCGCAGCAATCGCAAAATTCGTGACGAGCTTATCCAGCCCGCCGATAATATTGGGTTTATCCAGTTCTAAATTCGGCCCCGGCATTCCTCGGATTTAACCTCGACACATGGCGCAGATTTTATTTCCCGACGGATCTGAGAGATAGGCGAGGTAGAGGCGCATACCATTATTTTCGCGCCAGCCCGGGGCGTCCTCAATCGCTGTGCCGCCATTGGCGAGGCCGGCTTTGTGGAAGGCGTCGGCTTCTTCAGGTGTTGCGGCCGCGAACCCAATTGTTCCGCCATTGGCACCACAGGCATTTTGGCCATTAATCGGTTTCGTCAGCATAAAGATATTATCGCCATGCATATACATGGCGCGTCCTTTGGGGTCGACGCGGCCCTCTCTCACGCCCAATGCGCTTAAAGCTGCGTCATAAAATGTCTTAGAGGCGGCCACATCATTGGCGCCGATCATTAAATGGCTAAACATATTAATCTCCTCAGTTTTATAAACCTTAGTGAAACAGTGACGCGATTCAATCTTATTTTTTCCGGCGAAAAATCTCCCGAAGGATCCAACAGAAAGACAAAAATGAAAGGCTTAACATTAGGCCCTTGGAAAGCCTGAGAGCGACAAGCTCTTGAGCGCGACCGTCTCGATAAAACTCAATCGCATTGACGGAGAGGTAAATATAGAACCCGAAGGCGAGGGATGAAGCTAAGAGGAAGCCGAAAAACCAAACCCGTTTCTTTTTACGCCAGAGCCATTTTGCGAGTTTGAGCATGCCAACAAACAAGACCACATAGGCAAAGATCGTCACCCAAGTGGAGGGTTGACCCAATATCCACATCATATGCTGAAAATAGATCGGATCGTCGCCACTCTGCGTTTTTAAAAATTCGTCGCGCATGATGGACTTAACTCTTTATCCGCCAGCCTTTTTTCAGAACGATCAGAACCGTTGCGAATAAGATGAGATTAATCACAGCAGTCAAGATGACACCGATCATTACATTGCCATCACTCTCACTAAGAAAGCCGTAACGAAACCCATCAATCAGGTAGAAGAGCGGGTTGCACAGGCTGATCTTATAAAAAAGCGGCGGCAAGATATCGATATGATAAAATGTACCGGAGAGGTAAGAGAGCGGCAGGATGATGAATTGATTGACGACGGCCAGTTGATCAAATTTCTCGGCCCAGACGCCGGATAAAATCCCGATCATGCCCAACATAATGGCCGCCGATAATCCGAAATAAAGCACAGCCCAGAGTTTGACGGGGATGAGGGGGGTAAAGAAAATCGACAGAGCGATAGCGGTAACAACGGCCACTAAGACTCCGCGCGTCGCTGCGCCGCCAATATAACCAAGCGCAAGCTCGATATAAGAGAGCGGGGTCATCAGCACATCATTGATCGACCCCATCATCTTACCCGTCATAATAGAAGACGAGGAGTTGGCCGACGCATTATTGAGAATACCCAACATGACCAGACCCGGCGCGAGGAAGACAACAAAATTATCTGTCGCTGCACCTTCACCTATCCCGCGTGTTTGCGCAAAGGCCAAAACAAATACGGTCATGAAGAGAAGGTTGGAGATAATCGGGGCGAGGACCGTCTGCGGCGCGACTTTCCAAAACCGCCGGACTTCTTTGATATAAAGTGTCCGAAGCCCCATCCAGTTCAACACACCATATTCGCGCCGTTCAGGTGCGGGCGTTGGAAGATCGAGCTGGGATTTACTAGACATAGGCGTCGTCTATGCTGCTAGGCTCGATTTCGCAAGATCAATGGCCCACTTGGAAGTTCTCCACAGCAAATCGAATCATCAGCCGTCATAAGCTGTGGAGAACCTGACACTTCATCTTGTGGGATAAGCTGTGCGTATTACGATATGTAGTGTGGAGAGCAGGCGTAAGCTCTTAAAGGAATATTATCGCTTCGGCGCGTTCACCGTGCCGGCGGCAAAACGAAAAAAGGACCATCATGGCTTGGACAGAAGACCGCGTTGCGACGCTTACGAAACTTTGGGCGGACGGATTATCAGCCTCTCAAATCGCCAAGCAATTGGGCGGCGTGACCCGAAATGCTGTGATCGGCAAAGTGCATCGTCTGGGTCTATCCGGACGGGCCAAGCCGTCCTCTCCGGCACGGAAAGCCGCCGCGCGAAAGACAGCGGCAAGCTCGACGTCTAAGTCGAGTAGTCCTGCGAGCGCGCCAAAACCAAAGCCAAAACCGGCCCGTGCGCCCTCTGCACCGCGTACACCTCGTGTCATTGCTCAAGCGCCGACGCCACCTCCACCACCGCCCATGGAAGCCAAGTTACAGGCTGACGGGTCTTTTGCGACGATCCTGACGATTACGGAACATATGTGTAAATGGCCGATTGGAGATCCGGGTGCAGATAATTTCCGTTTTTGCGGACGTAAGACAGACCCGGAAGAGCCTTATTGCGTTGCCCATAGCCGTGTCGCCTATCAGCCATCTCGCCGCCGCGGGGCCAGTTCCAATACAAAGGCGTTGGGACCACAGCCGACAAGTCGGAAACGTTTGCGCTAAGGTTTTCCGTAAAGAGATCAAAAAAGCCCGGCCATTTGGATCGGGCTTTTTTATTGGGTCGGGAACTTATAGACGGTAAGGCCGTTATAAAGTCGGACGAAAATAGTATTCAGATTATGCGATCAATCTTACGCCAGTCTCTATTGGCGGGTTTACTCTTCAGTATGCCTGCGGCTCTGACCCATGCGGCAGAGCCTATTGTCGTGATTGAAACTAATATGAGTGAAGATGAGCAAGAGCTCTTACGTTCTGTTCTCGGTGATGTCGACGCGCCCGCACGAAGCTTGGCGCAAGCTCGTCGCCGCGTGGAGGCGGCCGCCAAATCTGCACGTTCTGTTATGCGCAGTCTTGGATATTATGATGCAGATATTCGCGCAGAGGTCGTTGAGAGCAAGGCCGAGGCCCGATCCGTCAGCACGGAAATAGAAGAGACGGTCAGGCGTCCACCGCAAGCCGTTCTCTACGTCACCACGGGCGAACGTTATCGTTACGGTGATCTAAAGATTGATTTTAAAGACAGACCGCCTGTTAACGCTGTGACCCTGTCGGATGAGTTAAAACTGGACTCAGGCGAAGCTGCGGAGGCCGCCCGTGTTGTGGCGACAGAATTGCGGTTGGTAAATACTTTGCAGGCGCAGGGTTATCCCGACGCCAAAGCGCTACCGCGCAAAGCCGTTGTCGATCACGCAGCGCAGCGTATGAATATTACGTTTAACATCGAAACTGGCCGCCAGACACGGTTTGGGGAATTGCGCCAAACCGGCTCTGCCTATTTGACAAAAGGCTTTCCAAAAATGGTCGCCCCATTTGAGGCTGGAGATATGTATAGCGCCAAGGACATTAACCGTCTGGCCGCGCGTGTGTCAGGGACGGGCGTGTTTGAGAGTGCGACAGCTATCCTCTCGGAAGACGCGGTTGAAAATGCGGACGGAACAGTCACGCGCGACGTTATTCTCAACGTTGAACAGGGCGCGATTAATACCATTTCGGGTGAGATTGGTGTGTCCACCTCTGACGGTTCGGGCGTGGATGTGACCTATGAAAGACGGAATTTCATCGGCTTTGCGCAGACATTGCAATTAAATGCGCGCGCCAAAACCAATGAAATTGGCGCAGGCATCGCCTATAATATACCCTATGCGTGGCGCGAAGATCGTGAGTTGGATTTAGAGCTTGATGCGGCGCGTCTTGATACCGAGGCCTTTGAAGGTGAGCGGGCTTTTGCGAATGCACTTGTGACGCAGAAATTCTCTCGTAAGTTCAGAATCGGCCTGGGGTTAGGTGTAGAAGCGTCGCGTTTTGATCAAGACGGCGTGGAGACGACCGCCTATCTAACCGAAGGTTTGGCGCGGGCTGTCTATGATACGCGGGACAATATTCTCAATCCTGAAAAAGGCTTCAATCTCGAAGGCGCAGTTGTTCCGACCTATAACTTTGGGGATGAGGACGGGACATTTACAACGCTCACCTTGTCCGGTGCCACCTATAAGCGGGTCTCTGATAAATTCTTGCTGGCAGGACGTGTCGGGACTGGGACAATCCTCTCAGATGATTTCGGTACCGTCCCCCGTAACCGTAGATTTTATGCCGGCGGCGGTGGGTCTGTGCGCGGGTTTGAGTTTCAATCCATCTCTCCGCGGATTGTGACGACGTCCATAAATGAAGACGGGGAAACAGACACTGAAATTGAACGCATCGGTGGGCGGACGCTTATCGATGGCAGCGCAGAGGTTAGGTATAAGGGCGACGGTCCCATTGGCTATGTTGGCTTTATTGATGCGGGTACAGTCTCGCGCGAACAAGCCTCTGGGTTGGATGATGTGCGTTTCGGGGCCGGTGTCGGCGTACGATATTATACGAGCTTTGCGCCGTTAAGGGCGGATATCGCCATTCCGTTGAACCCAAGACAGGGCGATGCGGATTTCCAAATTTATATCTCTATCGGGCAGGCCTTTTAAATGTCCGAAGATACAACAAAACGCCGACCCAATCGGGTGACCCGAGGCCTGTTTGGTCTTTTCTTTCTCGTATTGGTCTTCGTCTTCATTCTTTTCGGTTTGCGGTGGTGGATTACGACAGATGGCGGGTCCGACTTTCTCGAAAGCCAAATAGAAAGCCGCCAGCTTGGCCCATTAAAGCGCGTTGAAGTTGACGGCTTGTCCGGCGATCCTTTGGACAAGCTCTCAATTGAGGCTTTGAGGGTTTATGATCGGGACGGGCTGTGGCTGAGTGCGTCTGATATAGAATTTGATTGGTCACCTTGGCCGCTTCACAAGCGTCATTTGTTCGTCGAAGATTTGGATATTGCCGAAATCGATGTCTTGAGACGCCCGAGCTTAGAGGAGACAAAACCCGGCGACCCCTTCACTGCACGGATAGATGCCGTCGATATTGAGTCATTACAGCTCGACGAGTCTATTATTGGCCAAGCCGCAACCCTTCAGATTGGCGCGAGTGGTGGTCTGTTGGATGACCAAAGCCTAAAGGCTGAGATGAACATTATTCGTGTGGATGCGGAAGGGGACGTGCTTGCTTTACATGTCTCACGCGCGGCGTCGGGCGAAATAACAGGGACATTTGATATTCAGGGACAGCCCGGTGGTACGGTTGCGACGTTGCTCAATGCGCCTTCAGGTCAGACCGTAAACGGGACTGGGGAAATTCTGGGATCGATAGATGCGGGATCAGGTACTACCATTATACGATTTGGTGAAACCCAATCAGTTGATGCGACCGTTAATTGGACGCCGGAAAAGGCAGACGTTCAGGCCAAATTAAGTACGGTGAACTGGGCGTTGTTTGACGCGTCCCGTCAGGCTTTGGGAAATATTGTTGATCTAAATGCCACGCTTATCAGATCGGAAACACCGCAACGATTTACCCTCGCGGCAAAATCTCCAAAGTTGAGTGCAGATATTTCCGGTCAGTTACCTGAGGCAGGCGGCCTGCCGACAACAGTTGATTTTGATATACGGTCGGCGCGCTTAGGTGTGATCTTACCGCTTCCGGAAGGCTATGGTGTGGGCTCCGGTACGGCCAAAGGCCAGCTGAATCGCGGTGAGGTCATATCGGGCCGTGCCGATATAAATGTCACCTCTGTGGTCAGCCCCTATGGCCGGGCCGCCCGTTTATCCGGTCCCGTATACTTGATGCCTGTGGGAGAAAACTATCGGATAATTACAAATCTTCGGGCGACGTCTCCCATCACCACAGCAGATCTGCCCTTCACTTTGGGTGAAGACGCGACCTTGAAAGCTCAAGCTCTCATCAACCCAGTCGCGCGCCGTGTTTCAGAATTGGATGCAATTTTGTCATCCGGTGGAAATGTCACCACGGCCAAAGGCCGAGCGGGTTTTGATGGGTCGCAAATGAATCTGTCAGGGCGGGCAGAAGTTGATCTGAAAGCAATTGGCAATGTGCCATCCGGCGCGTTGAAAGCGGATTACGCGCTTGTTAAATCCTCTGACACAGACTTGGCTGTCACAGCCAATGGGACGTTTCGACCTGAAGGGTCTTTTGCGCCGCCTCTTGAAAACCTCGTGGGAGAGGTGATTGACTTCGACATTGATATGAGCCCGATGGCAGATGGGGTCAGGCTTCGGGAGTCGCTTCTTACCACAGACGGTCTAAGGGTTGCGGCGGTGGGTGACGTTGCGGATCAGCTAGATCTCTCCGCTGAAATTGCGGTCTTCCGTCCGGTCAGTTTCGCATCGCTCGACATAACAGAACCCAGCACATTCTCTGCGACGCTGACCGGGGCGCGAACTGACCCAAATTTGCGTCTGGACGGCACGGTAGCAACCGTGACATTAGCCGGGCAGTCTTTTGAGACTGTGAGATTGAGAACCGAAGTTTCAGACCTGCTGTCTGCCCCTAAAGGGCCTGTTAGGGTAACGGCTGAGACGGCGTATGGACCGCTGGATTTGGAAGCGCGTTTGGCCTCAACAGAGCTTGGGTATGGCGTAAACGATCTTGATCTGACAATCGGCAAACTGAGTGTGGGGGGTGATCTGGCGCTGGATCAAAACAATATCGCAACGGGTCAGATCTCTTTAAATTTACCGCAAGAGGGTGAGCGCTATGCTCGCGCGACGATTGATCTAGACCAACGTGCGGGAGAACAAAGGGTCGCGCTTCAGGCTGAAGCCAAGAATGTCGCTTACGGAAATTATGCGGTTGAAACTTTTTCTCTCGAAGCTGCGGGAACATTTGCTGCTCTCACGGGTGAGATGTCTGTCGAAGGGCGAGAAATTCAAAGTTTGCTCACGCGAGAATTTGGGTTGAAGACACCGTTCACTTTAAACCGCTCACCAGAAAATATTTATCAACTCAGCCTCAATCCAGAGGCAGATTATGGTCGCTATCAAATCGGCCATAGCGCGCCTGTTACGCTCGCATATGGAGCCGGGGAAATCGGGTTGGAGGCGCCTTTGACCCTAAACGGAGAGGTTATGTCTCTGACCTATAATCGCGAAGACGGTCGAGAAGCTTTCCGTATTAGCGGGCAGGAATTACCGATCAATTTGCTCCCGCTGCCTGGACGATTGGCCGATTCACAGGGACAAATTTCAATTGAATTAGAGGCGCAGAAAGTTGGAACGAACCTGCTGTCCGGTGAAGGCATCATTCAAATTTCGGATTGGCGCAGCTTTGATTTTAAAGAAGGTGAAGGTTTAACCTTGTCTACCACCTTGGATTTGCAATCTCAATCCGTTGGATGGAGATTAGAGTCTCAAGAGTTGGAAGATTTACAGATTAAGGGTGAAGGTAACCTGCCGCTCTCATCTGATATAACGCTTACATCTATACGCCCGAATATGGCTGCGCCCATGAGCGGGCGGTTAAATATTAAGGGCTCTGCCAAACCTCTTCTGACGCTCATCACCGTGGAAGATGTGGAACCGTCGGGAAAATTAGATGCAAATCTCGATATTGGCGGTACATTGGGAAGTCCGCAGATTGAAGGACAGGCCAGTGGTCAGGCCATACGCCTTGAATTACCGCAACTCGGGACGCGTTTGCGCGACGGTCGCTTCTCCGCCCGCTTTACGAATGATACGATTGATGTCAGCGATGTCTATTTTCGCGATACGAAAAAAGGCACGCTAGAAGGGGGCGGGCAGTTCAAACTCGGAGAATTTGGACGACCTCTTGGACGTTTGGATATCACGGCGAAAGATTTTCGGGCCGTTGACCGTAAAGATTATGAAGGTCAGGTCTCTGGTACGCTTTTCTTTGAGAGTGACTCGGAGACGGCAACGCTGGGCGGTGATGTAAAATTCGACCGTGCTGAGGTTAAACAATTTGTTCAGGGCCGTGCCGCCGTGGTCGAAATTGAAGTCGAAGAAATAAATGGCGAAATGGATGAGATCGAGGTCAGTGACCGTCCTGCCCCTGTGCCGATTAATTTGGACCTCCGTATTCGCGCACCTCGGAACATATTTGTCAGAACGCGAGGCTTGGATGTCGAGTTGGAATTAGATGCCACACTTAAAGGGACAATATCAGATCTGCTTTTATATGGTGAAGCCCGCGTCAGACGGGGTGGCTACCGCATTGCCGGCAAAGAGTTAGAGTTTACCGAAGGCGGCATTGAATTTGACGGACCTTTAAGTGACGCACAGGTCAACTTAATTGCCGAAACAGACACGCAAAATATAAGTGCGACCGTCAATATAACGGGCACAGTAGAAGAGCCAAAAATTGAGCTGAGTTCGACACCGGAACGTCCGCAAGATGAAATCTTATCGGCGCTTTTATTTGGTCGCTCCGTGACGGAACTCTCAACGTTAGAAGCTGCGCAATTGGCGGGAGCCTTGGCGCAATTCTCCGGCGCAGGGGGCGGGTTTGATCTGTTGGGCGGGTTGCGCGACGCACTGGGCGTGGGTCAACTTTCTATCGGTGTCGGCCAAGACGGCCAAGCCACATTTTCCGGGGGGCGTTATTTGGCCAAAGATGTCTACCTCCAGCTTTTTACGGGGGCCGGTCCGGACTCAACGGGTGCGATCATCGATTGGGAGATCAGGCGAAATCTGTCCCTACGGTCCAAAGTCCAGTCTGATAATGAGCAAAGCTTGACCCTGAAGTATAAAAAAGATTTTTAAAAAGAGAGAGACGCTTGCCCATCAAGACGTCTATTCATAGGGCTGTTTCATGGACATCGCAGATTATTTTTCGCGCATCGGCCTTCAGAAGGTGCCCGATGCTGACCTTTTGGGGCTTAGCCAGCTGCAAGATCATCATATGCGGCATATCCCATTTGAGAATTTAGATGTCGTTTCAGGACGATCTTTAAATTTGTCGTGTGAGGCGCTGTTTCAGAAAATCGTTACGCATAGACGGGGTGGATATTGTTTTGAGTTAAACACACTCTATGCGGCGCTTCTGGAGGAGATTGGCTTCGCGCCAGTTCCCATGTTGGCGCGTGTTTGGCTGCGCGATCCGCCTGAAACTCCGCCGCGCACGCATTTAGTTTACCGTGTCAATATCGACGGCGTGGATTGGATTTCCGATGTCGGCTTTGGCGGACGCGCGGCGCGGGTGCCTCTCAAAATTGAGGAGGGGTACGAGATCGACGATGGGTATGGTCGCATTCGAATTCTAAAAGATGAGACTTTTGGCTACCGTATCAGCCGGTTCCAAGAGGGAGACTGGTCCGATCAATATACCGTCGAAACAACTCCCGCATACAAAGCTGATATCCTCTCCGGAAATCACTGGACAGAAAATCATCCGACCTCTCATTTTAAGCAAGGCATTGGTGTGGGCCTGTTTACCGAAGCAGGCCGCACCAGTTTTTATGATGGTATTTTCAGGCAGCGTGGAACAGATCAATCTGACCAAAAAATATCCGGCTTTGAGGCCACATTAGAGATTTTAAAATCTCAGTTCGGTTTAGATTTGAATCTCACGCCGGAAGAGCGTGAGCGCTTGAAAGTCGTTCTGCCTCAATAGCGCGGGACCGCATTGCTGATGAGGTTGAGCGGAACTGCTGTCGTATCTTTGCTTTGGCGCATTACAATCCGGCTCTGAACATCGCTGACGAGATCGATAGACAGCAAGACTTCGCGTAAAAACGCTTCATAGGCATGCATATCTGTGGTGACGATGCGTAACATGAAATCCACCGCGCCCGTTACGACGGCGCATTGCACGACTTCCGGCATCCGGGAGACAGCTTGTTCGAATTTTTCCATATTTGTACGATTGGGAAGAGCGAGCTTGACGGCGACGAAAACTTCAAAATCTAAACCCAGCGTTTTGCGGTCTAAAAGCGTGACTCGTCCTTTAATTATCCCCATCTCTTCCATACGTTTGATGCGTCGCCAGCAGGGAGAGGATGACAAACCAACTTCTTCTGATATATCTGAAACGGACAGACCTGCATCAGATTGGATGAGGTGAAGAATTTTAGCGTCGATATTATCGAGCTTTTCATTTGCTTGGCCAGCCATAGCCTTATCCCCATACTATAGTGGTTTTTACCACAAAATTATATAATGTTAGAATTTCTTCCTATCATTACTTGAATAATGGTCAATGATAATTTGATGAACTCGATATATTAGGGCAGAAAATATCATCGAGCTTGCGAAGCAAAGTTGACCCTAGCTTAAAACAGATATCTTAGCAGAAAACGAGCATAATATAGTGAAAAAGACAGGCGCGAATATATCCCGGCTTTATGTGCCTGAACCGCCCTTCCGCCCGGGTGATACGCCGGATTATTCTTATATTTCAGTCCCCGCTGCTCATACACCACCGCGTCCTGACCCGCTCTGTGAAGCGAACGCAACCCGGGATCACGCGACCGCTCTGATCCGTGTTTTGCGTTTTAACGGGGAGACGCATGGGGATTGGGTGCCGAAAATATCGGCCGAAACCTTACGCCAAGCCTTGCGCGATATTGCACTGACCCGAGCGATGGACGAGCGGATGTTCACCATGCAGCGTCAAGGCAAAATGAGCTTTTACATGAAATCGACGGGCGAAGAAGCTGTCTCTGTCGGTCATGCTCTGGCCTTAAATGATACGGATATGATTTTCCCGACGTATCGTCAGCAAGGCATCCTCATTAATCGCGGTGCCAGTATGAAAGACATGATGTGCCAATGCCTGTCCAATTCCGGTGATCCGCTGGACGGAAAATCCATTCCTGTTCTCTATTCGTTTAAAAAACATGGTTTCTTTTCGATCTCAGGCAATCTCGGAACGCAACTTATCCAAGGTGTCGGCTGGGCTATGGCCAGCGCTTATAAAAATAGCGATGAAATTTCCTCCGTCTTCACAGGTGAAGGTGCGACGGCAGAAGGCGACTTTCATTACGCCCTAAATTTTGCCTCAACCTACCGCGCGCCTTGCATCATTAATGTTGTCAATAATCAATGGGCGATCAGTTCTTTTCAAGGGATTGCCGCGGGTGAAGGTGAAACTTTTGCCGCGCGCGGGACAGGTTATGGTCTCGCCACCTTGCGTGTTGACGGGAATGATTTGCTCGCCGTTTATGCGGCAACAAAATGGGCGGCAGAGCGCGCCCGTCGTGGCGGCGGCGCAACATTGATTGAACATTTCACCTACCGCAAAGCCGGGCATTCCACATCGGATGATCCGTCTAAATATAGACCGGAAAATGAACCGGATGTCTGGCCTTTTGGAGATCCGATGGAACGCTTGAAAGCCCATCTTATTTTGATCGGAGAATGGGATGAAATCCGCCATGAGGCGTTATTGGATGATTGTAAAAAACAAGTCCGTGAGACCTATAAATCCGCCGAATCTATGGGGAATTTATCCGGTGAAACCCAGGTGAATGATTTTACCATGTTTGAACAAGTCTATGAGAAAGCCTTGCCGCATCTGGATGAGCAAAAGCGCATGTTTGCGACCGAAATAGAAAATGGGCAGGATTAGCCCATGCCGCAAATGAATATGATCGAAGCCATCCGCGATGCGCTGGATGTGAAAATGAGCCAAGATTCTGACGTCCTCGTTTTCGGTGAGGATGTTGGCTATTTTGGCGGTGTGTTTCGTGCGACGGCTGGCCTACAAGAAAAACACGGTTTGCACCGCTGTTTCGATACGCCAATTTCCGAAGGGGGCATTGTCGGCATTGCAATTGGGATGGCGGCCAATGGCTTACGCCCCGTCGCAGAAATCCAGTTCGCAGATTATATCTATCCGGCCTATGACCAGATCGCCTCGGAGGCCGCGCGCTTACGCTATCGCTCCAACGGAGATTTCAGCGCGCCTTTGACTATTCGCACACCTGTGGGCGGGGGTATCTATGGCGGCACGACACATAGCCAATCTCCGGAAGCGCTTTTCACCCATATTGCTGGATTAAAAACGGTCATTCCGTCTAATCCTTATGACGCAAAAGGCATGTTGATTGCCGCGATTGAAGATAATGACCCCGTCCTCTTCTTAGAACCTAAGCGGCTTTATAACGGACCGTTTTATGGTGATCCTCATGCCCCGGCCAAAACATGGCGCGATCACGCTTTGGGCGACGTTCCGCGCGGACATTATACGGTTCCAATTGGTCAGGCACGCCGCATTTCCGATGGTGATGACGTTACAATTTTGGCCTATGGCACGATGGTTTGGGTCGCAGAAAAGATCGCAGCAGAAATGGGCCTCAATGCGGATATTATAGATTTGCGGTCACTGCTTCCGCTCGACATTGATATGATCAAAAAATCCGTCAGCAAGACCGGACGATGTGTCATACTCCATGAAGCGACCCGCACATCGGGCTTTGGCGCAGAGCTTGCCGCCCAAGTTCAAGAGCGCTGTTTCTATGCCTTAGAAGCCCCCATTCAGCGGGTCACGGGGTGGGATACACCTTACCCGCATGCGCAGGAATGGGCTTATTTCCCCGGTCCGAAACGTGTCGGTCAGGCCTTACGCAAAGTGATGGAAGGCTAAGTTATGGGAACCTATCTCTATAAATTACCTGATATTGGCGAAGGTGTCGTCGAGGCGGAAATCACGGCGTGGCATGTCGCGATTGGTGATACGGTATCTGAAGAAGACCCAATCGCTGATGCGATGACCGATAAGGCCACGATTGAACTGACAGCGCCTGTTGACGGGGTTATTAAATCCATGGCCTGCGAAGAGGGTGATTTGCTCGCCGTCGGCGCCGTGCTCGTCACTTTAGAGGTCGAAGGTGAGGGGAGCGTTTCCGAGCCTGACGCAGAGATAGAAGAGACGTCGAAAGTGGCGGCTCAGACAGCTGCCGCCCCAAAACGAGATACGCCCAGTGTTCCAACGGCTCCAATATCCCGTTCGGTCTCATCCGGCAAAGCGCTCGCTTCGCCTGCGGTTCGCGGACGGGCCGCGCGTCTGAATATTGATCTCTCCGTCGTCCCGACAGAAAGTGTACGGGTCACCCACGCGGATCTGGATGCTTATCTTCTTGCGGGGGCAAATTCTGCACCAGCCCCCCAGACTTCATCTTCGCCCAAAATGGAGCTGTCTCCCGCATCCCCAACACGACAGAAAACATCCTCTGCAAAAATAGACGAGCTCAGGCCGGGCGAAACTCGTCAGAAAGTCATCGGCCTCCGCCGCGTCATTGCGACTCGTATGGCGGAGTCCAAGCGTCACATCCCCCATTTCACCTATGTCGAAGAAATGGATGTCACGGCGCTTGAGCAGATGCGCGCCCGCATGAATGAACGGCGCGGCGCAGACAAACCAAAGCTTACAGTCCTGCCGCTCCTCATCCGGGCCTTGGCTGTCACGCTGGTGGACTGGCCGCAATTTAATGCGCGCTATGAAGATGAAAAAGGCTATGTGGCCCGCTTTGAAGACCTCAATCTCGGGATCGCCACGCAAACGGATGGCGGGCTGATCGTGCCCGTTGTGAAAGCCGCACAGAAAAAATCCGTCTGGGATCTGGCTACAGAGATTGGGCGTTTGGCAGAGGCGGCCCGGACAAACCAGCTCTCAACCGACGATTTGTCAGATGCGACCACAACCCTGACCTCTCTGGGACCTCTGGGCGGTGTTGTGACAACACCCGTGATAAACCGACCTGAAGTCGCGATTTTCGGCCCGAATAAAATCCGCGAAACATTGGTGATGGAACAGGGCGAAGTGGCCGTAGGAAAAGTCATGAATTTTTCTTTGTCCTGTGATCACCGCGTCATTGACGGATATGACGCCGCAAAAATGATGCAAGATTTGAAAGCAAGAATAGAAGACCCGACGAGCATGTTTGTGATTTAATCCGAATAGCTGTTGACTACAGACGTAGTTTATATATGACTACATGTGTCATCATAAGGAGGCGATATGAAACATTTACTAGATTTTGGCGTGCGCGCACCGCTCACGCTTGAAATGGGCCATCCAATAGAAACCCGATTAAAACAATTACGTCATGTGGATCGTGACAAGAAAGTTCTGCCAACAGCGATTGGTGCTTTATTGCTTCTCGGCTCTTCTATTTCATCGGTCAGTGCCAAGACCGATGAGATTATAAAGCAAGCGGCAGTGCCCATCCTTACAACAATAGAGGCCCAATCAAAATCCAAGCTTGAAAAAGCCCTTTTTCCAACCAGTGTAGAAAAATCTCTCAGTCCTGTAGACAAGTCACTGAATACGGGTCCTGAACAAGCCCTCAATGAAGCTGTCCCCGTGACCGTTAAAATGGCCGCCGTTGAACCAAGGGGCTCAGGGCTAAAACCTATGCGATTGCGGATGTCGCCTTACTTTACGACGGCTCAGCTCAATGCGTTCACCGAAGAAAGAAAACGTTTGGTGGAAACGGATCCCAGCGCGTCCGGCGCATTTAATGGGGAATATATCAATATAAGCTATTTCAACCGTTTCGAAGTCGTGGTGGATGATAAGGGTCGCGCCATAATGCGTATTTCCAAAGGCGGCGGGGGATGGCCGGGCTACCCCAAGAACAATACAGACTGGCATCAGCGCCCGCTCTCGATGAAAATGCAACAGGCTATGCAGAGCATCATCGACAGATGCGCCAAAAGCTCCGGCCCCGTCTATTTCAAAACGCCAATATTGGACGGTGATGCGGATATGGGCAAAGGTAATTTTGAAATTGAATGCACACCAGGCTCAATAGCGACCCAAAACCGCACGAGTGCGAAAGACTTAGCTTACGCTTGGTTGTCATCAGAGGATATAAGATTAGAGCGTCGACAAAGTAATATGGGCTGGAAAATGAATTTCGCCTTGATGGATGAATATGTCCAAAAGATGCAAAATGGCTCTGTTGCAAAAGACCGTGCGGAATGCGTTCGTATCCACACGCTAATTAAAGCGAAATATAGTTTCACCGAGACGGATAAAGCCGGACAAGATCAGATGATCGAAAATTGCGCTAAGAAAGACTATAATTGGATTAGAAAGCGGAATAACCTTCCGGAGGTCCAATAGGAATTACACAGAAGACTAAAAAATCCTGCCGTGCACTCTTGCACGGCTGGACAGTATCGCTTACATCGCCCGCTCATTCGATAGATGGTGAGGTAGCTCAGCTGGTTAGAGCGCAGGACTCATAATCCTGAGGTCGAGAGTTCAAGTCTCTCTCTCACTACCATCGTCGTGATTTCTTGGGCAATAACGGACCTAGCGGAATTTCTGTGAGTTGTTGCTTCTTGGACGGTTTTTTCTTTCGGATATGTCGCGGTTTATGATGTAGGAGCTCCCACTTGCCGTCATGATGTTCGGCCAAAGCTGTGCAGCTTTCAACCCAATCGCCATCATTCATATAGACGATGCCGTCGATCTCTCGCATCTCGGCGACGTGGATATGCCCGCAAATCGCTCCGTCAAAATCTTTGCGTCGGCAATAATCGGCGACCTGCTCTTCGAAAGAGTGAATGAAATTGATAGCGCGTTTTGTGCGCGTTTTCAGGCTTTTTGATAATGACCAATATTTCAGGCCGAGTTTCCGTCGCACAAAATTGAGTTTTATATTAATCCAGAGCAGCAGGTTATAGGCATTATCACCCAGATGCATGATCCATTTACGATCCGCGCGCATCAGACCGTCAAACATATCTCCATGAACAACCAGATAGTGCCGACCATCAACGCCAATATGCGTTTCCCGGTTGGAGAGTTTCACTTCCCCAAAATTCAGTTTGAATCGCAGGAATCCGCGTAAAAATTCGTCGTGATTTCCGGCAATATAATAAACATCTGTCCCTTTCTTTGCCATGGAGAGGATTTCTTCAATCACATTGGTGTGGGATTGGGGCCAAAACCATTTCTTCTTCAATCGCCAGCCATCGATGATATCGCCCACGAGATAAAGCGTATCCGCCGTGTGGGTGTCTAAAAACTCGCAGAGCGCTTCGGCTTGGCAGCCTTTGGAGCCAAGATGGACATCACTGATAAAAAGTGCGCGATAATGTTTTGTGCCGGGTTTGGCATTGGATTGTTTGGGCATGTGCCCTCCCTCAGAATTCCTCTCCAATTGGCCACTCAAGCGCTGCCGATATAAGGTGTCACGCGTTGAAAGACCCAAAACATGGCAATGCTTGCAAAAGCATAAACGATCCATGTCTCGGTACGTTTACGCCAATTATGTCCCAGTTTTGTGACAGCCAGAAGACCAATTAATGACAAAGCGATCACCGCAAACTGACCCAACTCAACGCCTAAGTTAAACAATAAAAGCGCGAGAAGTTCCGTGCCTGTGGGCAGGCCAATATCTGCCAAAGCCCCTGCGAAGCCGAAGCCGTGAATAAGGCCTATGACAAAGGCGATTAGATAAGGGCGTTTTGCACCTAAGGTTTTTTGTCCGGCCCCTTTGCGCAAAACTTCTATGCCCAGCAGGACGATAGAGCCTGCGATCAAGATCTCTACCGGACGAGAGGGCAAACTTACGCCGCCTAGCGCGGTTGCGGCGAGCGTTATGGAATGGGCGAGGGTGAAAGCCGTCGCCACGCCCCAAACACGCCTACCCCCCACCAAGAGCGTCAGGCCAATCACAAAAAGCAAATGATCCCAGCCATAAATGATATGTTCGACGCCAATCCATAAGTAATCCTTTGCCGGACTGGCTTGCGGTCCGGAAAGTGGCAGGCTTAGATCAGCAGGTTTTAGCAAGGCTGCGCGGACGTCTCCGTTTAGATAAGTAATCTCGACAAAGGCATCCGTCAGCGTGTTTTCCAGGCCCGGCAAACTTAGAACCCCTTCGCGCAAATCGCAGCTGACATTGAAACGCTCGGCGACCGTATTTCCCGTGCGATCCAAACGCGATTGGGTTTGCGTGCAGCTCTCTGGGAATGTGGGTCGGATGCGCAAACGTTGTCCCGAAAGAACGGGTTGTTTCCAGACGACGTTAAATTCACCGGGGGCTTTTTCCATCACGCGCAAGAAAGCCGGACGGACCTCATGGGCCGCGGCGGTTAAAGCGACGCACCAAAGGCAAATAGCCAGCAGGAGGCGTCTCACTCCGTTACCTCAACCTTATATTTGTTGATGAGGTTTTTTAAGGCCTCTCGGTTTTCCACCCGTTTGGCTTCTTTCAACCAAACCGCTTCGACTTCCGTTTTTATATCATCAAATTCAGGCAGATATTGTTCTGTCACATCTGTCAGGCGCACAAGGTGTACGCCAAAGGCGGAGTTAATTGGACCTTGCCATTCATTATTTTCCGGTAAAGCGAAAAGCGCATTGGCAAAATCAATGCCAAAGTCACGCTGTACCGCAGGCTTTGCCAATCGGGTGAATTGTCGACCCGCCATAAAGGCATCGCCTTGGCTTTGCCAATCTACCGGAATGCCCGCCTTTAAGAGTGAGTTCGCATCAGAAACTACAGTTTCTGCGCGGTCTCGGGGTGACAGATATATGTGTACAAAGCTGCGTGTTTCGGGCCTGATGAAGCGATCCGGATTGGCGTCGAACCACGTCTTTAACTCAGTCGCAGACGGAAGGTCAGGTACGGCCACATCATCAATCATAAAGCGCATTTTCTGTGCAAGCCTCCGCCGAATGATGGTGTCATCCTCATCCAAGCCTAGCTTTATGGCCTCTCGCATCAAGGCTTCTTCTTCAATATGGGCGAAGAGCAGTCCTTCTAAATCTGCGTCCGACGGTGCACGTTGATTTTCACGAGCGAAGATTTGGGCTTGGCGTTCCATCTCGGCAGGGCTCACGACGATCGTGCGGTCAGTTTTTGTGACATGTTTCTGCCAAAGCGAATGACCCGAGAAAAGCAGACCACCCAAGATCACGAAATGCACGAAAGGCTCGCGGGAAAACGCTTTCATTATTTTGATGATGTCCAAATAGGCGAAGACCAAGCCCGTTCTTTAATCGTTGTCGGCAGGTCGGGGTGAAACTCCGTTCCAGCTTTTAAGGCATCCCAGGTGGACCAACGGCAGGTCGGATTTTCCAATACGCGTACATAATAGACGGCACTTACCCCCGCCTTATAATCCGGATCGGTCCAGACCGCTTTTAATTCAGCATCCCCTTGGCCCGTTGAGGGGGTACAATTTGAAAGATCAACACTCGCGCCATTATCGGGGCAGCGATGAGTCGTGGCATCAGGTGTTGCGTCATCTGAACAGGCCATATCATAAACGGCCTCTTGCGGACCTTCATCTGTGTTCCAAGATTTGATGATCTGTAATCGGTCGAGTGGCGCGCTACGCGGGTCGCGCGCGGCCCATGCCAAAAAGGTTGGGGCTATATCGGTGCTTAAATTGCCGCCCATTGGGACCCCGGCGCTATAGCCCTGTTCGACCATATCCGGTGCGCTCAACATTTCTGACGTCATATCACCGCCAAAAAAGCGCAAGCGAATGCGCGGACCGGATGTGGCGTAAGTTTCTTTTTGCCGCATGGCGTTGAAAATCGACTCGCGCGTATTTTCTTCGGCCCAAACGGCGGCATATCCGGCCGCGCTCCATTTTGTGAACCAGTTTTCCGCATTTGGGTCGCGTTCAACTTTTTCCCAGCTTTTGACACCGCCAGGCGGGACAGAGCCCCGCGCCTCCGCTGTTGCATCGACAACCCCGACTTTCGACCAATAGTCGTCTTCGTCATAGGCTCCCCCAGCGACGTGGCTGTCTGAACTGCCGATCAGTCCAAAGGCGTAAGGATTCGTGCCAGTTGCCTCTTCCAGGGCAAGTCCGCGCGCTAAGGCTTCACGAATATAGGATCCGTTGATCTTACTCTCGATGTTTGAGGCCAGTAATTTGTCATAGATTTCAAAGGCTGCAAACTCATCATTGGGCGATAATGCCGGATGGGTTTCAGACGTGCCCTTAACTTGGGACATCTCCACAATCGGTTCATTCCGAATCCGTTGGCGGGTGTAATCCCCGTCAATATCTTCACCGCCATATTGAATCATGTCGAACATTTTGCCGTCAGAGACATTGGAATTATGCGGAATGGCGATCACGTCTCGGCCCGCCTTTCTCTCGCGATCCATCCAATCCCAGAGCTCCTCCGGATTGGTCGAATCTAGTGTGCTGAATAAACGATCCGGTGCGGCATTTTTAAACACGACATTGCGGTGTAAATTCCCACCCGCAAAAGACCCTTCGCTGTCCCCTCGTGTCGTGACAGCTGTATATTCATAGGCTGCAAATGTGGTCAGTTTTCCGGGTTGGTAATATTGGTCGGCTGTCGCGACGGCGTCTTGCCAAGTCCGATCAATGAGGTCGCGGTCATAAATATTCTGAATAGGTTTGCCGGATCGGACCGAGCTTCCAATTGTTTGGAAATTGAATAGAATGGTCGAAATGTTATTTCCCTCAAAAATCTTTTTTGAAAGTTCCAGTTCGGAAAGTGGGCTATCCAGATCATTCATGGCCGGCAATATACCCATATAGGCCCCGTGATCAGTGGCCGCGACAAAATCGAGAGGCGGGCCCGACAGTGCCATTTCAAACCCACCGGGATGTGTCAGGATCTCACCAAGCGCGAAACGGTAAACATCCGCAGGGGTTGTGCGGACATTGAAAATATAGGCATCAAAACTGTTCTTTGTATGAATGTGTAAATCGCCGAAATAGACATTTTTATTGGGATTATAGCCCGCTGTTTTTTGTGTTGTTTCAATTTGGCTTGGTTTTACAGCTGAGTCTGAGTGAACTGATTGATTTGGGGCCTCACCACATGCGGCGAGAGCCAAAAATATAGCCGTGCTAATTTTCCAATACTGTTTCATGAAATTCCCCTTTTTTCACCTTGTGACCCAACGCCGCATATCTGTCAAAAACCTTTGTGCCTCTTGCAGCGTAAGACCATTAAACGGATTGACTTGTTTTTTTTCAAATAGGAAAGAGCAGAATGGCTTTGCTTGAACTGATATATACGTCCATTGCTGAACCCATAAACCAGACAAAAGATGTAAAAGACATTCTCAACGCGTCTGAGCGTAATAATAAAGCTGCATCTATTACGGGGTTGCTCTTATTTGACAGCCAAAGATACATTCAGATATTGGAGGGCGATGCGGATGATGTGGAAAAGCTATATCAGGTCATTGGCCAAGATACTCGACATCACTCCCTTGAGTTATTGCACAAGGGTGAGGTGACTGGCCGATCATTTGATGAATGGCGTATGGCTTATGAAGCGCTACCAAAAGGGCTGCTGAATGAGCTCGCTGAAAATATGGCTGTGTATTCTCTGGAACTTGACACCACTGAGCCCTTAGGTGCTGGTGAGAGTTTCGGTGCCAAACTTCACGGCATGTTTATGGATGCGATGGCTGCCGAATAAAGGTTGAGGCGAAAAGCTAAACCAAAAATGTTTAAGCGCCGCTTCTAAGCTTAAGTTAAAAAAGCGACGCCCTCTCTCTCCTCCGACGATGCCGAAAGGTAACGTATTTTATTGATCGGGTTTATCTCGGTGCGCGTTTCGCCAATATACGTTGTAAAGTTCGACGGTGCATATTCAGACGTCTTGCGGTTTCAGAGACGTTTTTCCCGCATAATTCATAGACGCGCTGAATGTGTTCCCATCTGACGCGGTCTGCGCTCATTGGGTTTTCAGGCGGCTCAGGGGCTTCGTCTCTCTTCGCGAGCAAAGCTTTGCACACGTCGTCTGCATCTGCGGGCTTAGCGAGATAGTCAACTGCCCCGCGTTTTACAGCGGAAACAGCCGTCGCTAAGTTGCCATAGCCTGTTAACATCACCATTTTTGAATCCGGGCGACGCTCCTTCAAAAGATCGATGATATCTAAGCCGTTCCCATCTTCTAAACGCATGTCGAGGACTGCAAAGGCAGGCGGGTTGGCACGGACGCTGGACCGAGCTTCTGACACGGTTTCAACCGCGTTTACAGTAAATCCTCGTTGTTCCAATGCACGTCCTAATCGGGTGCGAAATGGTCCGTCATCATCCAATATCATCAAGGATGCATCACTTGGGAGGGCATATTCACTCATGATAAAACTCCTTCTTTGATGTGAATACGTTTTTAGGGTCTAAATAGTTCTGCTATTAAAGCGGAGCTGAAGCCGTCACTCTGTCGCGGGGTAATTCCGTAACAATACGAGCCCCACCCATAGGCGAGCTGAGATATTTTATTTTTCCGCCCATACGCTTCATCAATCGCGCCGAAATGAAAACGCCGAGCCCGAGTCCCCCTGCGGTTTGTGCTCTGTGGCGCGTGCTGACATAGGGTTCTCCTAACCGGTCTTTGAGTACGGGATCGAACCCTTCTCCGTCATCATCTATAATGATCGTAATTGTCTCCTCATCCCAATAGGCAGATAGTTCGACGCGGCTCTCCGCAAAATCCACGGCATTGTCGATGTAGTTTTTGAGGGCATATAGAAGTTCTGCTCGGCGCTTTAATACTGGCCCCTGATCCGGACTGTCGCATTTAATGACGATGTCTTTATCCCTATCAATGAAAGGCTCTGCGGCTTCTTCTAAGAGATCTTCAATAGACAGAACGTCATGAATAATATCACCTTCATCCCCGCGGCGCGATAGCTGCTCTAAAATATCGCGGCATCTTTGGGCCTGTGATAAAATTAAAGCGGCGTCTTCCCCGAGTGGTGTATCGGCTTCCACTTCACGGCTCATCTCTTTCGCGACGACTTGTATCGTCGCCAAGGGTGTCCCCAATTCATGGGCCGCCGCCGCCGCTAGTCCTCCGAGCGCGCTCAGCTTCTGCTCATGGGCGAGCATGGATTCTGTAGCGGCCAACGCAAAGGCCATTCTCCGGCTTTCATGCGTCGCTCTCCACGCATATAGAGATGTGAAACTTGCGCCGACCAAGATGGCCATCCAAATGCCGAGTTTCAGAACAAGCGGTAGATCAAAACTGCCGGCGGGTGCCCAAGGCAATGGCAAGTGATAAAAAACAAGCCCAAAAGAAAGCGTCAGCGCCATCCCGCCTAATGCTAATACGACCCAGCGTGAGAGCGTAGTTGCAGCGGTCACGACGGGGGCCAAGAAAAGAATCGAAAATGGATTGGTGATGCCGCCTGTTAACCAGAGCAGCCCGGCCAACTGCCAGATATCGAACCCAAGTTGCATATAAGCTTCAAAGTCAGAGACCCGCCGATCAAGCGGGAGTTTGAGCGTGACGACAATATTTACGATGACAGAGGCCAGTACAGCTAAGCCGCAGGCCATGAGCGGATAGGCAAATCCTAAAACCTGACTCACAATGATAAGGGCCAAGACTTGACCTGTCACAGCGCCCCACCGCAAGGCGACAAGCGTTTGACGCCGAAGTGAGCCTAAGCTCTCGACTTGGTCATGACCTTGCGAGGCGGCAGTACCGCCAAATCCCTGCAAGCGCCTATCGACAATCTGACTAATATTCTGTGCTGCGGCGTTATGCGCTTTCACATCCATCTCTTTCATTTATATGCTAGTGTCAGTTAATACGATTTAGCTGAGCTTTGCAGTATGAGATTTGCGACAAATTTGACGATGACCTTTTTGGCCGGTTTCGCCTTGCTGGGATGTAAGGCCGAGAATTCGACCGCTGCAGGCATATCGGGAAAGACAGTTGTTAGCACAGGCACGGCGTCTATTGGCGGCCCTTTCACCTTGGTGGATGATAAGAGCGCGACCGTGACCGAGGCGGATCTTCTTGGAAAGCCACATCTCATTTATTTTGGCTTTGCCTATTGCCCTGATATTTGCCCGACATCCTTACAAAAGCTCGGGAGCGCACAACAGCTTTTGGGGAAAGCCGGAGATGATGTCGGATATGTCTTGATCACGGTTGATCCGGAACGTGATACCGTCGAGAAAATATCGCAATATGTCAGCTTTGAACCTTTCCCAACAGGCTTGCGCGGATTTACGGGCAGTGTTGAACAAATCGAAAAAGCCAAAGCGTCTTACAAAGTTGCGGCCACAAAAAGCGAACTGGATGGCAGTCCTGTCAAAGAGGGATCAACGGATTACACTGTGAATCATTCTGACATTATCTATCTCATGGGTTCTGACGGGAAATTCGCGGATTTCTTTTCGGCGCGCTCCACCCCGCAAGATATCGCGGTCAGAGTTCGCCAAGAACTCATGAAAAAAGACGGCTAGAGTATTTTGCGTTAATTCGGACTCAAAAATTGGGCCTTATTCGCCCATTTTTTGAGGCTTTTTATGATCTCAATGAAACGCAAATTGCTCTAATCTATCGGTCCTATTAGTCTATCCGTTTTGTCCGGGCACCCATTTGACGTCAGCATGGCCTTGATCATTACACCACCGTGCGGCGACGAATAAAAAATCGGATAGTCGGTTTAAATAGCTGAGGGCGTGCGGATTTATATCTTGTTCAGACGCCAGTGCGACGCAGACCCGTTCGGCGCGTCGGCAAACCGTTCGGGCTTGATGAAGGTAGGCCGCAGGCGGGTGGCCGCCGGGCAATATGAATGAGTTCAGAGGCTCTAAATCTGCGTTGAGTTGATCCAGCTCATTCTCCAAGCGCTCTGTTTGCTCCGCCACCATGCGCAGCGCATATTCACTGTCAGCCGCGCCCTTTTCTGGAAGAGGCGTTGCGAGGTCCGCGCCTAAATCGAACAGATCATTTTGAACGCGGGAGAGCATGTTGTCGATTTTGCGACTTTCCACATATAGACGCACCAACCCAATGACGCTGTTGGTCTCATCGACGTCGCCATAGGCGCGCACGCGCAAAGCATTCTTACTCAGCCGAGATCCGTCAACAAGGCCTGTCGATCCGTCATCACCTGTGCGTGTATAAATCTTGTTGAGCTTAACCATTTGGTCGGACCTTACGCGCCCTTAGACCGCACATAAATGGTGAGGGCCAACAAGCCGATCGCGGTTACTTGGGCGTAAATGCGGCGCCACATCCAGTCATTGGACTTTTTACGATTCTCTTCGCTCTTCTTACTCATCGCGACAGTACCCATGATCAGTGTCACAACAACAAAACCAAATGCGATGGCTGTCAGAATATAAAGTAGGATGAGCATGGTCAGGGGTCCAAAATATTAAAGTTTTAACTTCTTATATACGCCTCAGCACAGAGTTCGAGGGAAATAGGACGCAAGAGATTTCAGGCCATCCACAATTTTACCTGCGGCTAGGCCTGTTGGCCTCCGTTAGTCGGCGCTATGTCACGAGTTCCAGATTTCTACACAAAAGAGTTTTGACCATGATGAGTGATTCCGACCGCGCCGATCAAATGGGCCAAGCGACCCGCGAAAAATTACGTCAATTTATAGCCCGGGTTGAAAGATTAGAAAGCGAGAAGGCTGAACTCGCCTCAGATATACGTGACGTTTACGCGGAAATGAAAACTTTTGGCTTAGACACAAAGGTCATGCGTAAAGTCATAGCCTTGCGGAAACAGGATGCCAATGAGCGCGCTGAACAAGAGGCGCTACTGGAATTATATTTGGAGGCCTCTGACGGCGTTTAAGCTATCATCCAAAATATCGTTCGCATTTTGTTCCAAATTGTAATAAGTAAAGCGAATGTCAGATTATGATCGCAAATTATGGCAGGCGGAGCAGATTGCGCAAGAAGAGGCCCAATCGGCTTACCGCGATAAAATAGCAAAGGCGCGAGAGCGTTCCGCCAATAATGCTAAGCGTAAAATTGCGCGTCTTCATGCCAAGCTGACAGAGCTTGGCCATATCTCAGAATTTGAAGATGAATTTGGTGAGAGTGTTTTAGAACGGCTCGAAAAATATGGCTCGGCGTTTCACGATCCTGAAAAAGGTCGCGCCGGAGACGCGCTCTCAACTGCGCAAAGGCAAGTTGTGTCTCGCATGAATAAAAAGCTCAAAGAGCTGAAGGCAAAACAAAGAGCCGGAGTTTCTGAAGCGGAAAATCCGGATGCAGATTACGTCCGCACTGCTGATCAATGGAAAAAGGATGCTGTAAAAAAGAGCGGTTTCAAATCGAAACGCAAATCAAAGTTCTCGCCTCGCATTCGCCATATTGAAGACGAGATGATGGATGACGTCGCGCCGCCTGTCACATCATCATCTGTGCAACCGAAATTATCAATTGTTGGACAAGCCTCTGACGCGGAATTTGTAAGGCCTCATAGTCCCGAACCTGAAAAGACCGCAAATTTGAAGCGTCCCTTTTTGCGGATTGTACCCAAAATCTAATCTAAGAGGTGACCCCGGATCAGAAGCTGAATGATTATATTTGCTTAATCTTTTCGGGACGAAAAAGGGAATGATTTCACCGTAAGGTGACCGATCCGAGGTCTCTCACTTAACGGCTCTTATTCGGAAACGTTGCTAAAAATTTGCAAAAAAAGCACCGCCTAAAAAATCATGCGGCGCCAAGTTTCAGATAATCGAACGTTAAGGTGTAAAGTCGGGGTCTAAAATAGCTTGCAGGGCAGACTTTGCGTCGCGATCACGATCCCAAAGTAAAGGTGCATTGGTTCGTGTAACGGGTACCGAATTCAGCCAAGACTGTGCATCAGATACACCCCATGTCGTGACGGACGTGACAGAGCTGCGTTCTTTGAAGCCGTTAAAAAGATCGCGGTAGAGCTCCGCTTGTCGACGTGTGACGCTCTCCGGAATATTGTTTCCATAATCCGCTCGGCATCCCGTTTGGTTTTCAAAACAACTTCCTGGATCGTTATATAAAGAAATATCTAACTCAGTCACATGTTGGATCAGCCCCATAAACTCATTATCGATGGCATCAATTGCTGCGAGTGCATCGCTGGCACGCGTATCGGCATTTAAGTGCATTTGATGGCCAACACCATCGACAGGAATGCCGCGATCAACAAGGTCGCGAATGACTTCAATATATCGACCTCGCTTGCCTGAGAACCGGGTATTATATTCATTAATAAAGAGCAGGCAGTCCGGATCGGCAGCCCGGGCCGCGTTAAACGCCCAATCTATATAATCCGCATTTCCGCCAGAGGCGTCCCACCAGTTTGAGCGACGGTAGGGATCAGAGACACCGTCGGCATCCGTAATGACCTCATTGACGACATCCCAAGCAAAAACCCGCCCGCGATAGCGTGTGACGACCTCTGTTACGTAAGCCTCAAGACGCGCTCGTACTTCGGCGGGTGAACCTTCAAAGAAGTAATCAGGTGTGGCGAGATGCCAAAGTAAGGCATGCCCTCTGACGACCATGCCATTATCTTCAGCAAATTGCACAAGTGCATCCGGCACCGTCCAATCATATTCACCTTCTCTCGGCGCGATTATTTCCGGCTTCATTTGGAATTCGGCGGAGATAGAATTGAATTGATCTTTCAAGATTTGAGCGTCAGCTGCGTCATCCGTGGTTTGATTATCTTGAATAGCTGCGCCGATTTGGAAATTATTGGCGAAGGTATTTTTAAACTGTCCGACTTCCGGGACGAAAGTTGTTGATGCCGGAGGTGTGGGTGCTGGTGGAGCTGGTGGGGGTGTCACACTAACCGGCGGTGTAGAAGTTGAATTACCGCCACCGCCTCCACCACATCCTACGAGTAAGGCGGCTGCACTACCACCTGCGAGTAACTTTAAACGATCTCGAGCTGTGAACATACGCATGACTGTTTCCCTTATGATAGAGGCTGCTCTTATGACAACGTTGTCATTAATCTAGGGATTGCGGATATTTCTGTCAATGCGCCCAAAGAAAAGACCACACATTCCCCCGAATGTGTGGTCTTTAGCCTGCGCAAAGCAAAGAGCTGCGCGCGGGAGTAAGAGGTTACTGTGCCACCAACCAGACAAATTGTTTGGGTGAATTTGTAGCCCCCAATAGAATTTAAGCTGAACGGACCTCTTCAACATCAAGCTCATGTTCACGGACTTTGCGGTATAGGGTTGAACGCCCGATCCCTAAACGCCGCGCCACTTCCGACATATGTCCGGAATAGTTGTTGATGGCAAATTCGATCAAATCACGTTCGATATCTTCTAACGTCCGAAGGTGACCTTCACGGTCCAGAACAGAGACAGCTGAAGATGTTTCTTGTTTCGTCTCACGCAACTCTGCCGGGATCAGGCTCTTAATTGGGTCCTCATCTGTTTCCGGAGCGACTGGAAGACCAGGGACAAGCCCTGAAATCTGAGGGAAGTCTTGCTGTCGGAGTTTGTTGCCGTCTGACAAAATCATCGCACGGAAAACAGTATTTTCCAACTGACGCACATTACCTTTCCAGTCATGGGTTTTCAGCATATCCAGCGTATCTGCGGTGACACCAGTGACGTTCATGCGCTCCTGCGCATTAATCCGGCGCATGAAATGATCGACCAAGGCCGGAATATCTTCACGGCGCTCGCGTAGTGGCGGCACTGCAATTGGAAAGACGTTTAGGCGATAATATAAGTCCTCACGAAACGTACCCGCTTTGACCGCTTCTGCAAGATCACGGTTGGTTGCACTGATAATGCGCACATCAACGGGCACCGTACGTTTAGAGCCGATCGGATCAACCTCTCCTTCTTGGAGAACACGTAGGAGTTTGACCTGCATTTCCAAAGGTAATTCACCAACTTCATCTAGGAAAAGCGTGCCTGTATGTGCTTCTTGGAACTTCCCTAAATGTTTTGAATTGGCACCCGTGAATGACCCCTTTTCATGGCCAAATAAGATAGACTCGACAAGGCTTTCAGAAATTGCGCCGCAATTGACAGTGATAAAGGGTTTGTCCGACCGTTCAGAGGCACTTTGAATAGCCCTTGCAATGACTTCTTTACCTACACCCGACTCGCCCGTGATAAGGATTGGAATATTGGCTCTGGCACCGCGTTCACCCATGGCCACGACAGAGCGCATAGAGGATGCATTGCCAATCAAATCATCAAAGCTGAGACCGCCCTCAGCGGTCTTTTTCAGGCGTTTCACTTCGCCCACAAGCGTTTTCATATCCAAAGCATTTCGAATGGAGACGATAATCCGCTCCGGTGCGGCAGGTTTGACCACAAAGTCTCGCGCGCCCGCTTTCATCGCTTTGACTACGGCGTCAATTGAGCCCTTACCTGTCAAAACAATAACAGGCAGGTCAGGACGCTTGGCTGCCAACTCTTCAAGAGTCTCCATGCCGCCTCGGCCCGGCATGACCAAGTCTAAGAGCATGACGTGAATTTTATCCTGCTCTGCACCCAAGGCCATGGCTAAGGCCGCATCACCGTCTCCAGCTTGTAAAGTTGAAAAACCGGATTTTTCGACAACGGCCTGTAAAAGGCGACGTTGCGTTGGGTCGTCATCCACAATGAGAACAGTCTTGGCCATAAAGTCACCCGGTCGAGATAGGAGGTTCGGTTTATCCGAATCGTTACCTTCCCGATACATGACGCATGGAGGTGAATTTCAGGTTTGAAATTATGCTGAAGAAAGTATGAATTCTTGAATAACCCCAATTTGGGCGAGATACGTCGTGAAAGGCAAAATTTTGCGTCAGACGATTAAAATAAATCGCTTTAGGGGAGATGTGACCGCTTGTCTCGGGTGAACGCGCATGATAGCTGGGCGTCCAATAAAATTGACCTTTTTTAACGCAAGGTGAAAACATGGCAGGCGGTAACTCAAATTACGTACGTGGGTCGATGGAGGTTGAAGCACAATCCGGCGCGTATTCCGGATTTATGGGCGGCACAAAATATGGTGGCTCTGCTGTTGCACTTGTCGTGCTGTTACCGACACTCATCTTTGCCGTAAATATGGCCTATTTCCCGGCCCTTATCGCAACACTCGTGCTTGGCGTTTTGTTAGGCTTGGGTCTTAAGCTTAAGGGTGGCTGGTATGTTGGTATCATTGCTGCCGCCGTTCTGACCACGCTTTTAGTAGGGCTTGGCGCGTTAATCGTGTCGCTCGCTGCGTAAATATATTTCAAAAAAGGTAGGCTCGCGTGAAACTCACAGTCCTCAATGATGTTGCTCTACAACAGAAAGACGGCGCGGAGGCGCGAGTCGCCGCCACTCCCGATACAGTCGCAGGTTATGTAAAAGCGGGCCATGATGTCACTGTCGTTAAAGGCGCAGGGGCAAAAGCGGATTACGCTGATGCGCTTTATAAAGACGCTGGGGCTTCAATTTCAGGTACAAATGCAACAGCCGTAAAATCAGCTGACCTCGTATTATCTATCACGGGCGGAACAGATAAACTGGTTGCAGCGATGAAAAAAGGCGCGGGCATTACGGGCGTCTTATCGCCAACGGACAATCCGGAATATGCGAAAGCCTGTGCGAAGGCTGGTGTGACAGCCTATGCGTTAGATTACATTCCGCGCATTTCGCGCGCGCAAGCCATGGACGTTCTGTCCAGCCAGTCAAATCTCGCAGGTTATCGCTCTGTTGTCGAAGCGGGCGGTATTTACGGTCGTGCTTTCCCCATGATGATGACGGCCGCGGGGACTATCGCGCCAGCTAAAATCTTTATCATGGGTGTAGGTGTTGCGGGGCTTCAAGCCATTGCAACGGCTCGTCGACTAGGTGCTGTAACAACGGCAACAGATGTTCGCCCAGCTACAAAAGAACAAGTTGCCTCACTCGGTGCAAAATTTATCGCTGTTGAAAATGAAGAGTTTAAAGCGGCTGAAACCGCGGGTGGATATGCCAAGCAGATGAGTGCGGAATATCAAGCCCTTCAAGCGGAACTAACGGCCTCCCATATTGCGAAGCAAGATATTGTTATCACGACGGCTTTGATCCCCGGACGGAAAGCGCCGGTTCTGGTTACAAAAGCAATGCTCGATACAATGCGGCCCGGCTCTGTTTTGGTTGATCTTGCGGTTGAACGCGGCGGTAATGTAGAAGGGGCTAAGCCCGGTGAAATTGTCACGACGAAAAACGGTGTTCATATTGTTGGGCATCTAAACTGGCCGTCTCGTATGGCGGCTGATGCGTCCAATATGTTTGCGCGCAACATCAAAAACTTCCTCCCGCTCGTGACGGCTGAAGACGGCACTTATGCTCCGGATTGGGAAGATGAAATCATTCAGGGCTGCGCTCTGACTCGCGACGGCGATGTTGTTCATGAGAGGCTAAAATAATGTCAGCTTTATTAATTATGGCAGGCGGAACCGCCGTTTCTCCACTGGTTTTCCAACTCGCAATTTTCGTCATGGCGATTTTCGTTGGGTATTACGTTGTTTGGTCCGTGACGCCAGCGCTTCACACGCCGCTTATGGCTGTGACCAATGCGATTTCGTCAGTTATTATCGTTGGGGCTCTTGTGGCGGTTGCTGCAGGCGTCAAGGGCGGGTCGGATATTTCAACCTGGACCGGATTTGCAGCGGTGGCCCTCTGTGCTGTCAATATTTTTGGTGGCTTCCTCGTCACCCAGCGCATGCTGGCCATGTATAAGAAGAAGGCGAAGTAATCATGCCGACACTTTCCGCTGATCTCGCAGCCATACTATATACGGTATCTGCTGTTCTCTTTATTCTCGCTTTGCGCGGATTATCCTCTCCTGAAACGTCTCGTCGCGGTAATATATTTGGGATGATCGGTATCGCGATTGCAATAGTCACGACACTCCTTGTTGCTGGAATGAACGGTATGGGGCTTGTCCTCTCCGCAGGTGGCTTGGCCATTGGCGGCATCATCGGCGCAATTATTGCCAAGAAAATCCCAATGACGGATATGCCGCAACTCGTCGCGGCCTTTCACTCGCTCGTTGGTTTGGCGGCTGTTTTAGTGGCTGTAGCAGCCTTTTTCAGCCCGGGTGATTTTGGTATTTTGGCTGACGGCCGCATTAAGCCGGGCTCTTTGCTAGAACTTGGACTGGGTGCAGCCATCGGTGCGATTACTTTCTCCGGTTCTGTGATTGCCTTCGCGAAATTAAACGGAAATATGAGCGGTGCGCCCATCATGTTGCCTGCCCGCCATTTGATCAACATTGTGTTGGGTCTTGGTATTGCGGTCTTGATCGGGATGCTCATGAAGTCTGGCGGGACAGAGCATTGGATGATTTGGGCCCTATTGGTAGCCACGTTCCTGATTGGCTTCCTTTTGATCATTCCGATTGGCGGCGCGGATATGCCTGTCGTTGTCTCTATGCTGAACTCTTATTCAGGCTGGGCGGGAGCAGCTTTGGGCTTTACGCTCGGTAATCTGGCCTTGATTATTGTGGGGGCTCTTGTCGGGTCCTCTGGCGCGATCCTCTCTTACATTATGTGTAAGGCCATGAACCGCAGCTTTATCTCGGTCATTCTTGGTGGCTTTGGCGCGGCGGCGGAAGTTGCCTCTGGTGATAAAGAACAACGCCCTGTGAAGCGCGGCTCTGCTGAAGATGCAGCCTTTATTATGAAAAATGCTTCTAAAGTCATTATCGTTCCGGGTTATGGTTTGGCTGTTGCGCAAGCGCAGCACGCCACGCGCGAAATGGTGGATGCCCTTAAAGAGGAAGGCGTTGATGTCGTCTATGCGATCCATCCTGTTGCAGGACGTATGCCGGGTCATATGAACGTCTTGCTGGCAGAAGCGAATGTGCCTTATGACGAAGTGTTCGAGCTTGAAGACATTAACTCCGAATTTGCAAATGCTGATGTGGCGTTTGTGATTGGTGCGAATGATGTGACCAATCCAGCTGCCAAAACGGATCCACAAAGCCCGATTGCCGGTATGCCAATCCTAGACGTTGAAAAAGCTGCGACGGTTCTTTTCGTGAAACGTTCGCTGTCTCCGGGTTATGCTGGGATCGATAATGATCTTTTCTACAATGATAATACGATGATGCTCTTGTCTGATGCGAAGAAGATGGTCGAGGAAATCATTAAGTCGCTTTAGGATTGACGCAGCTAATTTCGGCGATGTCTATTTGAAATAGACCGTCAATTCCGTCAGCTAAGATAAACCCCATTTCGCGGACATCATCAGCCGCGAAAGGTGGGGCTGGGACTTCATAACCAAAGACAGATGTTCGGAAGTTTGAAAGTGGGACTGTCACCTCAGCCCATTTATTCACGGGTGTTTGCGGTATAGGAAGTTGATAGCTAATAGAGCGTCCGCGATATTGAGTGGAAGTTCTGAATGTTAGGCGGTAACTTCGTCCGTCTTGTTTAACCCTCAGCTTCAAAGCTTCGGCACCTTTCATACCGCTGTGTGACATGGATCTGCGGATAGACGAAAACCCACCACCATTCGTGTTGATACGGCCCTTAAACGTCATATGGCCGTCTTGAGCGAAACGGTTCCCGGTAGATCGACCGCCCATCACGCCGTCCAGCACGGTTCTCCATTGAGAGATTTCACCCTCATCGCTCATGGATAAATTCATCATACAGTCAGTTTTCGCAGATGCCATTTTTGCAGATACCAAGGAACTTTCAGATTCTAGGTCGGGTTTCGCCGAGGCCGTGCAACCTACCAATAAAAGAATAGATGAAGCCGCCAAAAGAGATTTCATTGTAGAGCCATCTATATGGTAGAAGTTGATCGACATAGTTTAATACGAACATAACTCCGTGAAGGTTCTTCTCTGTCTTGCACGGTCATCTATATGCAAAGTCCGCTCAGAAACTGAGCGGACGAAATTTAAAAGCGTTGAATTAGATTTGGGGCAGAACAAGTTTTTCCGCCATAAAACTATATTCGCTATCCGGTTTCGGACCTGAACCCATTTCAAAATCAATTTTTTGAACATGAACAAAACTGTCTGCGGTCACAATTTCGCGTTCAATACGGGTGCCGTCTTCCATATCTATATAACGTGATTCAGCACTGTTATTTACATTTCTCGTGACTTTTTGTGTCTGTGCATCTCTGTATCGAACAGTGAACCACTCTTGGTTTTGATCCAATGTTCTAGCCGCTGCATTTGCCAGCACCGCTTCATAGGCAATATCCGTCATCAGCGCTGTATCATTGGTTTGAAACTCAGTTTGCACAACAACTCTATGTAGTTTTGTATCTGTGGCAAATGCCGTAGAGGATAAGCAGAGCGCCGCTGTAAATCCCATAAAGGGCGCGAGTTTTTTCGTGTAGGTCTTCATAATGAATTCTCCTCTCATGCACGTATAACGTGCCGATAGAGGTGAAGTTCCCACTAAATTAAGACATGATTAAGGCATTGACGTGACAGACTTGCCACATTTGACGTCCAAGAAAAGTGATCCCTCCGTGAAACCTTAAACTTTGGTGGCCTCCCGTTTTGACATATACATGGCGGTGTCAGCGCGCGCGATGATTTGTTCGACGCTATGGCCCGCTTCGCAAGGTGCCACGCCCCAAGCTGCGCTTATGCTCACTTTTCCCATAGGCGTATCCACGCTTTGATCCGCAATACGACAACACAAGGTATGGGCTTTTGCGCGCGCTACATCGAGGTCGGATTTGAACAGCAGAACTCCAAATTCATCGCCGCCGAGCCGGGCCACCATATCACAATCGCGCACACCTTCTTGCAACACCTGTCCGATCCGTTTTAGCAATTCATCGCCAACGCCGTGGCCATATTGGTCATTCACAGACTTGAACGCATTCAAATCAAAAAATACAATTGTCGACAGCATATCATAGCGTTGCATGACGGTTTGCGCGCGCGAGATTTCCCGCAAGAAAGCCCGCCTATTATAAATCGGCACGAGCGGGTCTGTATCCGCCACATGTTCTAATTCCAATATACGTAGGCGCAATTTAGCGATCTCTTGCGTCATTTCCTCATTCGCCTTGATCAAGCGGGCATCGGCAATCGCGCTACGCTGACCAAGGGGCAACGCCGCATCTTGCAAGATACGTGTAAGGCGGGATGAGTTCATCTTGTTCAGACCTGCAAACCATATAGAATTAGACTAGATCTCCCATATAACCCAAGCGGTCTTAAGATTTCCCCAATATGCGCTGAATAGATATTTGACGCCTGAACTCTGACAGTTAGTATGGATCGCTTCCTGACCATGTGTCTTACTTTCGGGAGCGGGCAAAATGGCCTCACCAAAAATCGCAATTATTATGGGTTCGACCAGTGACTGGCCGACCATGAAACATGCCGCAGATGTCTTGGATGCGCTTGATGTGCCCTTTGATGCCAAAGTGATTTCCGCCCACCGCACGCCGGACCGCTTGGTTGAGTTTTCAAAAACGGCTGAGGACCGCGGCTTTAACGTCATCATCGCAGGTGCAGGCGGCGCGGCCCATTTACCGGGCATGTGCGCCTCTATGACCCAACTTCCGGTCCTCGGTGTCCCCGTGCAAAGCGCAGCCCTCTCCGGTATGGATAGCCTGCTCTCGATTGCGCAAATGCCGGGCGGTATTCCCGTTGGCACATTGGCGATTGGCAAGGCGGGTGCGAAAAATGCAGGCCTCATGGCTGCCTCCATTCTGGCGCTCTCTGATCCGGATCTGGCTGAGCGCTTGCGCAGTTGGCGCGCGGCTCAGACCGAATCTGTCGCTCTTGACCCCCAAGGCTAATCCCATGAACGCAGAAAATAGGCGCGGGTCGAATGCAATTCTTGCCCCCGGCGCGACAATTGGCATTTTGGGTGGGGGACAGCTGGGCCGGATGCTCGCCGTGGCGGGAACGCGTCTGGGTCTTAAAACCCATATTTATGCGCAAGATAAAAACTGTCCCGCAGCCGATGTCGCCCATCATGTGACGGTCGGTGATTTTGAGAGTCTGGATGAAATTTTGGCCTTTGCAAAGGCCTGTGATGTCGTCACTTATGAATTTGAAAATGTCCCGGCCATGACGGCCAAAGCCGCCGCTTCTGTTGCGCCGCTGCGGCCCGGTGCACGCGCTTTGGATATTAGTCAGGACCGCCTGAATGAAAAATCCTTTCTGAAAGCCCAAATCGGTCTGGAGGTTGCGGGATTTGAGGACGTAACAAGCGTTCATGATCTGCGCCGTGCCGTGCGCCGTTTGGGATTGCCCTGCGTGTTGAAAACGCGTCGCTTTGGTTATGACGGCAAAGGCCAAGTCACCATCCGCGAAGAAGGTGAGATAGAGGCGGCTTGGGAGACACTCTCTCCCGCCCCCTGTATTTTGGAAGCCTTTGTGCCTTTTGCTCGCGAAGTGTCCATCGTGGCGGCGCGCAGTGTGGACGGCAAAGTCGCCGCCTATCCGCTCACAGAAAATGTCCACCGCAATCACATCCTGCATACCAGCTCCGCCCCCGCCAGTCAGGATGATGGCAGCGCCGCAAAAATGGCTGCAAAAATATTGGATCAATTGAATTATGTCGGCGTAATGGGCGTCGAATTTTTCCAAATGGCAGACGGCAAATTGATCGTCAATGAAATCGCGCCACGCGTTCATAATTCCGGTCATTGGACACAAAATGCAGGCTGTGTTGATCAGTTCGAACAACATATGCGCGCCGTTGCGGGGTGGCCGCTTGGCGATGCCCGCCCGCGCCACGGCGTTGTCATGACAAATCTCATCGGCGATGATGTCGTGAATTGGAATACACTGGCCGCCCAACCCGGGACACATATTCATCTCTACGGAAAATCAGAGGCTCGTACGGGGCGGAAAATGGGCCACATCAATCAGATCAAATAGGCGTTCAGCTCTCAAATCCTGATAAATTTTTCCAAATAAAGCGGTGTTTTCCATTCGGGAAGATCGGGAATTGTCGCGCCCAAACCGCGAAGCCAATCCTGAACGCTTTGTCCTTTTTCCGGCCCGCAAGGTTCGGCAAGCAGCCCGTCTATGAGCGACCGAAATTCCCGTTCAAACTCCGCTTCCTGTTCCGGCGACGGCGGCGGCATATCCTCATAGCGCATATATTGCATTTCGTCGGGCGAAGGCAGTTCCGCCTCTAAGGCCGCCAGCTTGGCCTGTTCACTGCGCAATTTGGTTTCCAGAATTTTCTCTTGCAAGCTGAGGCCACGGTTTGATTTCTTCGGCGTAAGAGCGGAGGCGGCGAGGAAGTTTTGTTTCGAGTTAAATGAAGATCGTCCCATGAGAAAAGCCTTTCGGTTAGATATGAATATGGCAGGAGGTATCGCTCACTGCGTCCGTTGAAACTTTGGTTTCAAAATAGGATGCAGCCATAGTGCGCGTTCCCTAATAAAGGACAGCCCGCAGAGTCGGTCTCCGCGATGGAGACCAAATGAGTTAAGTGTTTTACGCAAAGACAGACTCTGCGGCGGTAGTTTTTGGTGCAACGGTCGGGGGTCCCGCAGTTAGCCCTTCCGGTCAGACATGTTATAAGGCCGCATCATCTGGTGAGGATGATCAAACCTGTCAGCGTCCGATGTTTCCTACCACCTCGCACCAACCCCATCTTTCGATGGTCACAACAGCCCCGGTTTAAGAACCAGCGGTCGTCTCTCGCTACAAAAGGCCCGGCACAAATCACGCCCGTCGGCGCAACTGCTCAACCCTACCGTCCGATGAGCAACAAACCACGATCGCCTGCCTGTCCATCCCATCGGAACAGATTAAATATGCGGGGTAAAAGGCGATGTGAGGATGTAAAATATTCAAAAAGATCTGGGAGACCTTTTTTAATGGAGCGCCGATTAGTGTATTTCCTGATTAACTATATTCCCAAAAGTGCATCCAAATGAGAAAAAGTTTCTTAATTTCAGTGGCCTAACAATCAGGAAATACACAAACTAAGCCATTCGGATATAACAATTTTTTCGACACCTACTTTGTTCCGTAACAAAGGAGAATTTGTAGAAATTGTGAGGAACGTTTTTTGAGTTTTTCATAGGTCGCGCAATAAAGCGATACTTTATCGTGGAGTGAAACATTGCACCATGGATCCCAAGAATAAATCTTGGGATGACGGTTGACTAAATTATAAGCGGCAAAAGACTGATATTTGTCTTATGTCCGATATCCCCCTATCCGTCATTGCAAGATTTATTCTTGCAATCCATGGGGCGAACGGGGCGATTAGCTAGGGACTCACTGTTCATAATAAAAACTTTGCGCCATTGCGCCTAAACCAAACCACTAACCCATATACTCTATCGTTTCAAAAATGACGCATCCGGCGTGCCTGTGTAACAGCCGACGAGAGTGCGGGGAGCTGTCATGATGCGCATTGGGATGTGTATTCGACTTCGACTAACATTTTGAAATTTTTGAAGGTCTCCTCAATATACATCTCCGATGCCTTTTTAAATTTCGATTTTGCCAACCAAGACCAAATCTTTGTGAGCCCTTTATATTTACACGCGGTGACGAATTTAAACTCCGTTTGTGTATCTGATACAGTCGTCAGGTAATAACTGGTCCTGCCATCACAGAATTTACAGCTAGAACGCCATTCAACGGTTTCATTCTCTACAAAATGAATAATCTCACTCATTAGTTCATATTTTAAACCGTCATAATCAATGTGGCTGCGATAGGTAGAGCCGACCATATTACGGGTTTTGGAGATCACTTCATATTTAACAAGATATGGAACCCAGACTGTGGCCAGCTCTATGTCCATGAGGATTTTAAAGACCACAGGTGTGGGGGCATCAATCAGCGTTGAATTAGACGTTATCATATCAAAGCCATATTGTTCATCTCATTAGATGACCAGATATATTCGTGCCTAATCAAATCCCTGAAATTAATTGAGGTTTCGAATTGCGGAAAGGGCGTAAAATCGGGATGACCGTAGAGGAGCCGCCTTATGTCTTGAATTTTCTAAATTTCGTAAAATTAATAATGCCCATTTGAGCCCCGTCTTTGGCATGTCTCAATTCTTGGTATGAGGGTTTAAAGTGACATGTCAGAAGGATTCGCGTAGTCCGTACCACATCGAAGCTGCTTTTTTGAAACGCTAAGCCATCGGGAATTTACCATCGAAGACCAAATCACAGATTGGCTGCGCGCGCATCAGCAATATGCGCTTCTCGTTGTGCCTGTGAATGCGTTCTTAGA
>CAZBDT010000002.1:0-55086 GCA_964490745.1 uncultured Algimonas sp. | reverse complement strand
GGTTGGTGAGCGAGCGAACAGGTGATCTCTGGACATTTTCCGGCGATAGCGACGCACATATTGTGAAAGGGCTGGTCGCTATCGTCTTGGAAATATTCTCCGGTCGCAGCTCTGCAGAAATTGCAGAGTTGGATGCCAATGACATCCTATCAAAGCTAGGCCTCGCTGAACATCTATCCGCCCAACGCTCCAATGGCCTTGCGGCGATGATCGGTCGAATTAAGGCAGAAGCTGCAGCTTAAGAGAAAATATCGGCGATTTTACTATTTTCCACGCCTTCTTTCACGCGACGGATTTCTAGATAGGTCGCTGTAATACCGACATAAGTTAAAGCCGCAGTCACCATTTGCGCTAAACCCGATGCAATGGCATTCAAAATCCAGAAAGACGTTGAACCACCTTCTAAGATTGCTGTTTGCGGATTTCCAAAAAACAGGATTGGAATTTGGAAAACAAGCCCGATTACAGCCCCTAAAACTGTGAAAATAATCAGCATTAAAAGCAACCAGCGCTTATAACCTTTAGTCAACGTCCATGATCGTGACAATGCCCCGGTGACTGTTCCACCTTCAATAACTCTCACCTGCGTGGATAGCATCCAACCCAGCATAAGAAATATACCTGGTATAATCAGCAATAGAAAGCCGATCATCATGCCGGTGAAGGCTAATATGCTTATGCCTAGCAAGGGAAAAAATAGTCTTACTCCAGTTCGAATAGACTCTCCAACTTTCACAGACCGATCACTCAATGCATTAACGGACATCTGAACGAGCGCCCCGTACATAATAATAGCAAATAAAATAAAAACTGTATAAGCAGCAATAGCAGGAATGAGAATGCCTTCCCATTCAATATCCTCTGCCCATGTCGGATCATACATGTTGATCCCTTCTCCCATTCCCAAGAGCAAAGGCCAAAGTGAGAAGAGCATCATAGGGAGGCCTGAACCTATCAAAGTCAAAATTAGAAACTGTACCGGATTATTGATCAAGGCCCTAAATGTAGACGAGACCACGCGCCCTACATCAAACTTTTTCAGATTCGGATTTTGCCAGTCATATTCATATTCTGGCGCGCCTGGATCTGTATTGGTCATACTAAACACTCCCCTCTTCATGCGTTGCTAACGAAGAGATAGTCACGCGTCTAGACTTTCCAGTCTAGATTGAAGAAAAATTGGTAATTAATTAAATGAGTGCTGATTTCAGGTCAGAATCCGGATCGCTTAATTTAGCCTTATCAAGGGTCTGCCCTTTAGTGAGCGCCATCTTGCTCATCATAAATTCGCGTGGCGCATTGACGGCGTCAACAGCCAATAGCTTATCCCCTTTAAAATAAAAGGCCGCGAAACTTCGTGTGGTCTCAAGATCACCTCTGACGACGATATCGTCATACCCATTAGAAAGCCCGGCAATCTGTAATTTCAAATCAAATTGGTCTGACCAAAACCATGGCAGGCTGTTATAAGGCTTTGCCGTGCCGTTCATATGGAGGGCCGCCGTCTTACCCTGCTCTGTTGCATTGGGCACACTCTCAAGCCTCACATGCGTATCATAAATCGGATTATGGTGCCATGTGACATCACCAATAGCATAAATATCCGGATCGCTTGTTTGGCAATATTCATTAACCTCAATGCCGTTACCTGTCTTTAGGCCCGCCGCTTCGGCAAGCTCAATATTCGGAATAACGCCAATACCGATAATGACCATGTCGGCAGGATAGTCTTGACCGCTTTTTGTTTTCACAATCAACTCGCCGTCTTGCTCAGTGATTTCCGAGGCCATTTCATTTTCAAGGATGAGAACGCCTTCCTCAGAATGAATGCGGCGATAAAAATCGGACATGATTGGGGCGGTGACACGTTGTAGGATACGCTCCATGGCTTCGAGGACCGTGACTTCTAAACCTTGCTTTCGCAAAGAGGCGGCTGTTTCAAGGCCAATATAGCCCCCGCCAATAATGACGGCCTTGGAGCTTATTGGGAGGGAGGCCTTGATGGAGCGAACATCTTGCGCGTCGCGAAGATACATGACGCGCGGGTCATCTGCGCCCGGAATGGGAAGCTCTCTAACACGGGCCCCCGTCGCTATGACGAGTTTATTATAGCTGAGCGCTTCACCTGCATCGGTGGTCACGCGCTTCTGTTCGCGGTCAATCTCAGTTACTCGCACGCCGAGTTTCAGCTCGATATTCGCCGTATCATAGACCTCGCGAGGTCGGATAAGAATATCATCCAGCGCCTTTGAGCCCGATAAGAAATCTTTAGACAGAGGCGGGTGATGATAAGGTAAATCGACCTCATCACCGATCATCGTAATATTTCCCGTCCAGCCGCCTTGGCGCAAACTCACACAACATTGCGCCGCCGCATGGCTCGCGCCGATGATAATACAGGTCTGATCAGATGCAGATGTCAAAACTGGTGTCCATAGTTTTTAATATGTCGCCACAGATATACAGGGATAAGAGAAAACGGAAGGATTTTTCTAGCTATGCTCCGTTACCTCACAATTCGTCGACCACAACATTATATGAATATCGCGCTCAACCAGGCGCTAAACGAACGGGCTTAGTCCCCGGTATTTTCAAAATGCCCATAATCCAGATCAGCAAGCTCTGAATTAGCGGCTTCTCCGTCATAGTCTAAATTTGGAAATAGTCTTGGATAATACCAAGCGCGCAGTTTGGCATGAAAATCCCGCACACGCGATTCATATGCCATCGCAGATTTCATATCCGTATCCGCAAGCCCTTCTAAGGTGCGCGCCAAAAGCGTGGCAGGCGATATAAGACTTGTAATGCCGGCTATCTTGTCACGCTTCTGACGTCCCTCCCGATAGGCCTGACTTAGCTTTTCGGCTCTCTGATCCCCCACTTGCTGAAATGCGTAATACCATTTCCATTCAAAGCCATCGCTGTCCCATTTGCGATAGGCGTCCCATTCAGGATGGCGTTCCATAAACGGGTCATAGGTGGCGTCTCTGGGAAGGTCCCACGCATCATTAACGGCTTCACGCTGCGTCAAAACGATTTCGCCCCCATCAGGAAGAGGAACAATACGATTAATCGCTTGTGTCAACGTTGCCGGAATGACGGCACATAAAATAAGCCAAACCCCCAACATAATCATCAAATTATAGGCACCTGTTTTCGCAGCAGGCGTGAACCAGAGTGTAAGCGCGGTCCAGAAAATTAAGTATAAACCGACAGCTATCGAGCAAATAAAAAGTTTACTCAATGAGGGCCCGGAGAGAAGTCCCGCCACAATTAAAGGCAGACAGAGCGCGAGAGCCAATGCGCCAACACGTAAAGCTGCGCGGCTCCACCAAACTTGTCGGATATTTTGACTACTAGCTTCTATCAAGCGAAGGCGTCCTGCGGTTTGTTCGCCTGACCGCAAATCAAAGAGTAAAAGGATGACAAGTAAGGGCGCGATCAATGTGGCGACAAACGCAAAATCAAAGCGCCCTATCAACGCAAAATCAGGATTATTCGCATCAGTCTCATAAATCTGACCTTCAAGCGCCAACATTCTAATGCGGTGTTTCCACGGGCTGACATCTCTTTGCCCTAAGGCTGCAAAAGCAAAATCAGATGGCGCATCATAAGTGAGGTGAAATGTATAATAAGCCGCAGCGCCCCAATCAGATTGTTCACCGAGAACAATTTCACGCTCGTTTTTATCTAACTCACGTAATTCAACTATTTCCGCACGCTGCTGGCTGATCTCATTCATACCCAGAATAACGGCAGTGGATGAGAATAAAAAAGCCAGTAACAGCCAGACCCAGACGGCCTTATCGCGAAGCATAAATTTGAATTCACGCATCATGGTTTTAACCTCCGTGACACGAAAAAGCCCGCGCTCAGCAATGCGGCAAGCCAAAGTAGGAGCGCAAAGATTTGTGGTAAAGCCCGATGGATACGCAGTTTGGCTTGGTCAGGCACAAATCTGAAATTATTTAAGACTTGCCAATTTGCGGCATCAATACGGGCTTTGCGCCAGCCCTCTTCGCCCTTATTGCGGTTCATATCATCTTCATAAGATAGTTGTTCGACATGGGCTTTGTTCAAACCTTGGACAAATTCATATCTCAAAACTTCCGCCTCACGCAGAAAACGGTGATGGGTCGAGAGGTCCGTGCCTGCGAAATTACGGGATGCGCCGCTAATTGCGAGATAGGGCGACAGCCAACTATAATTTGACAGGTGAGCCGCTTGGGCCGCTTCACGGCTCAGCCGTTTTTCAGCATATTCATTCAGCGTCTTTGTCAGTTTCTCTTCACTTGCAGAGGCAACAACGCCGCGATAATTCACGGGTAAGTCTTCGATTTTATCGACGCCATATTTCGCCAGCGTATCGGCTTTCAACTCATTAAAAGCTGGATCAGACGCATTATGTCCATCTCCTAACTTCCGAAGGTCTTCATTCATGCGCATATCTGTGAGGATTTTTCCCTCCGTCGGGATGGAAGCACTCGCCGATGTCACGCCTATGCGCGGAATAACCAAAACCGTAACAACCCAAACCGCTAGCAATATACCGAGTGCGAAGCCACGCGAGCGAGTTGCAACAGATACGAAAAGGGCGAGTCCGGCCCAGATAAAAAGATAAAGAAGATGGCCGAGATAAAGCGCTAATCCAGTCGCAAGGCTTTCACCTTGAAGGCTGGCGATAAGAACCGAGATAAGTGCAGGCAAAGATAACACACCGATTAAAGCTGTGAGCGCCAATAATTTGCCTCGATAGAGACGCGTGCCACTGACGCCTTGGGACAGTAGAGGCCCAAGAGTTCGCGCCTCCCTTTCCCGCAATATGACGCCATGTCCCAGCGCAATAATAAGCAATGGCAAGAACAAATGATAGATTTTGGCGGTTGAGAGCGCACCAAAACCACCCGTGCGGGCGTCTGCGCGGGCATCTGCAAACATGGCCGAGTTTTGCCGATGGCCTTCTAAAAATATCGACTGCCCTGTTACGGCATCTACACCCGGGTCGAAAATAGCCAGCGGAGGTGGCGCGCGAAAAACATAATGACCATAATGTACCATGCGGTGTGGATGGCGATCCGGCTGATCCAAAAATGTCTGCTCAGCCTGTTCCTGCTGATGCAATCTTTCATGACGTGCCTCTTGCACATCAATGAGCGTTAGAATTGTGGTAAATATGAGCAGAACTGAAAAGACGATAAGGCTGAGCCTGGCAAGACGCGAGCGTCTCCACTGTCGCCATTCCTCTCTTGCAATCGTGACCGTCATGTTCATATGGACGCCCTTTCAGCGAAAGCCTGATGAACGATTTTTGTATCTATTTGGCCTGTATCCGGCGCGTCAAAACTACCCACTAATTCACCATGCCGCAAAAGGCCTATACGGTCTGCAACCTGACACGCCCCATAAACATCATGGGTCACCATGAGGATTGTTTTGCCTTGCCCTGCGAGCTTTCTAACCAAGGCATTAAATTCATCAATGGCAACAGGATCGAGACCCGAGGTCGGTTCATCCAATAAAAGCACTGGCGTTTCGCGCAATATAGCAAGCGCAATCGAAACTTTCTGCCGCATACCCTTTGAATAATTATCCATTTGACGTGTGCGAGCCTCTTTTTGAAGACCAACTTCATCCAGTGCTTTATCCAGCTCTGCTTGTGCGGCTGTCTTACCCGCTAAATCCAGAAAATAGCCTAAATTCTCATAAGCATTTAAATGCGGATATAGCGTGGCCGCTTCTGGCAAATACGCCATATTCTGTCTGACTGTATTAATATTCTGCGTTACATCCTGGTTCAGAACAGAGGCCGTACCCGCATCCGGTGAGAGGAAGCCGAGTATTGTCAAAAGGGTGGTTGATTTCCCCGCCCCATTACCCCCGAGCAGCGCATAAACGCTGCCCGGTTCTACATTTAGTGAGATGCCCTTTAATATCCGGGCACCTCCGCGACTAACGATCAGATCTTCAATAATAATCGCAGCCATATAGACCTCCTAGAATCCGTAACGCGCAGTCAGACGGACGCGACGGGGATCACCCGGCTGCACCCACACATTTGCAAATGAATTGGTGTAAAACGTCTCATCAAAAATATTATCGACATCAAGTCGAATGGAGGTGTTTTCGGCCAAGCCTACTTCGGCGAAAGCCCGAACAGTTGTATAATCCGGCAATTCAAAGTCTGAACCGACAAAGCCATTCCGATCGCCAACATAGAGGACGCCGCCGCCAAGTTCAGCTTCAAAACGACCAAGATCGAAACCTTTGCTGGCTTGCAAGCTTAACTGATGTTTAGGCGTATTGATCAGCGGATCGCCCGCTTCGATTGTGAAGCCAAAACCATCTGCATCGGCAAACTCGTTTCGGAATTTTGCATCTGTGAAGGCATAAGAGGCCCAAAGGCTGATATCGCCGTCAAACTCCAAATTGGCATCAACTTCAGCACCGCGGGAGCGAGCTTCCCCTGCAGCAATCGAAAAGAAACCAACAGCTGTCGCTTCAGGGCGGTCGTCATTCACAAGGAAATTGCTTTGATCAATTTGGAAAACCGAAACAGTCAAGGCACCGGTTACGCTATCCGTCAGACCACCAAAGTCGGCTTTAAAACCAGCTTCAATCGACTCTGTGATGTTCGGATCAAATTGATTGCCTTGGAAATCCTGTCCTGTCTGGAGGCGGAAACCCTCCCCGTAACTTGCATAGACACTTACATCATCATTGATGAGATAGACGGCCCCGACTTGAGGCGAGAAACGACTATCTTCGGCGTTGATCGTTGTCGCAGGTTGCGCAAGGCGGTTAGTTAAATCCTGCTCAAAATCATCATATCGGCCACCAATACGAATTTGTAGTTGATCCGTAATGTCGATCTGATCTTGGAAGTAAACACCATATCCTTGCAGGACTTCGTTGCGGTTCGTGTTCGCACCCGCTGCGGGGTCAAGGTTTAAGCCGTAAACGGGATTGTTTACATCTAGCAGGAGGAACCGTCCCGCTTCTTCAGGTGTCGCTTCAGACGGAGCGCGGCCATCGCCCAGAAAATCTCCACGCGGACTTGGACGACCCCGATCAATGACGAGCGTATTAGAGAACTCGTCATAATCCGCGCCGAAGATTAAACGGTGACGCAAAGCGCCCGTTTCAAACTCACCTGAAACCTCACCGCGAAGCACAAAGTAATCAGACTCAAAATCACGCGACCGGAAGAAGCGGGAAATGGTTTGTCCGTCCCGGAAATAAGTTTGACGCGAACCAAATTGAGGTTCGAATGCATCGCCTTCCAGTGTTGTTTCACGATAACCAAATCCGCCGAGGAAACTCCAATTTTCATTGAACTCGTGACCCACTTCAATCTGGTGGCCCAAGACCTGCGTCTCAATCGGCACGGGCTCTCCGACGAATAAATCGCGCGGGGAGAACCCGAATTCATCAGAAAAGACAACGCCCCGATCAAACGGCAATTCTTGTTCTGTATATTCCAATTCATAACTCAAAGTCGTGTCGCCTAGGGCGAGCATCACGGATGGATATAGCCCGAACTTTTCAGTTTCGACATCATTTCGGAAACTCTCGGCATCCTCATAAAAACCTGTGAGTCGGAAACCGGCTGCACCACCTTCACCCTCGGTAAAGATCTGCGCATCACCCTCAAACCGATACTGATCCCAGCTGCCAATGGTACCTTGTAGATACCCACCATTCTCGAAATTTGGGCGCTTGGTGACGAGATTAATCGTCCCGCCTGGTTCACCACGGCCGAAAAGCGCCGAGCGAGGCCCTTTCAAAATCTCTACAGATTCAATACCAACGAGATCACGAGGACCACCAAAGCCCCGTCCAGCGTTAAATCCATTGACGAGGAAGCCACTGGGCAAGTTAATGTCACCCGAAAATCCGCGGATTGAGAAACTGTTCCAAAGACCGCCAAAATTGTTTTGACGTGCTACAGAGGCTGACAGATCAAGCGCATCATTGAGATTAATCGCGCCGACATTACGAAGCAAATCTTCATCGATAAGTTGATTAGCTTGAGGCGTTTCCAGAGGCGCAAAATCCCCCTGATAAGCTTGGCGCAGAGCTGTGACGACGACCTCGTCATCAGAGTTTTGCGCATATGCCGGATGAGATACAGCCATGAGGCCAAGACCTGCTATAAGCAGGGAAGAAGTTTTAAGCGAACGCACGGGTCCCTCCATCGTTTACAAAAATAGAATTAGGGTTCACCCCACGCAAAACTGTAGGGCGGAAAAAATAAGAATTTAAAGAAAGCTGCGCTGTAAATTAAATCTGGACCGGTGGTGCCCGAGTGGCATTCCGCCGCAAATCAGGCGGCATATAAGGTCCCGACGTTCGGGATAAATATAGGAAAGACGTAACGGCTATATTTTCAGCGAGCGCAAGCCCTGTTACATCAACACGCACCAAATCAAGATCATTGTCGATTAACTGTTCAGGGTCGGCGTCATCATTAATCGCCAAAATACAAACATCGCAAGTACGATGTGAAGGCTGTTCATGCTCATGCTCATATTCGTGTTGATGAGCGCTTTCATGAATATGGAATGCTGCCGCAAATTGGCTAAAAGAAAACAGCAGAACACAACAAATGACGAATTGACGAACGACAATAGCGCGCCAATTGAGCCCCTGTTTCTGTTCCCATCCGAACTTCATCGCGGTCCATTAGCGTAACGAAATAACATTCACAAGTGCTATGGATGTATATAAGCTATAGATAGCTACGATTTCAGACGGATAACGCATATCGGTGTCATGTCATTTAGAGCCCATGACAGGAAAATGACTTAAATGTCAAAATAACATCAAGACCCGGAAAGTCATAACAGTAACAGGGGTGTAATGTCTCTATTTACTGCGGCGCATTTACGGTTCTAAATCCGATATGATTTGTCGAAAAATCGCCTTCTTGAGATTGTCGCGCGGGCGCACGGTAACGGGCGCAATAATTTGGGGCGCATAAAAATGACCCCCCTTTAATTGTGTAGCTGTTCTCTATCTCCGTTTGATCGTATTCAGTGATCGTCCATTCCCAGACATTTCCGATCATATCATATAGACCGAAATCATTGGGGTTGAAGCAGCCTACGGGTGAGCGCAGATAAAAACCATCTTTTTCAGTGTTTTCTATAGGGAATGCGCCTTGCCAGGTATTGGCTTGCTCGACGCCCTCTGGCGCGCGTTCATTTCCCCAAACAAATAGAGTTTCGCTGCCGCCGCGCGCAGCATGTTCCCATTGCGCTTCACTCGGGACGGCCCGGCCCGCCCAATCAGCATAGGTTTTTGCATCAACCAATGAAACCTGAACGACCGGCTCATTTTCTTTCCCTTTGATCGAAGAGCCAGGACCCTCCGGATGCCGCCAATTCGCTCCTTCCGTAAAATGCCACCAACTCGGATTTGTATCTGTCGGGGCTTTAAAAACAGCCCCACCTGCGGTCTTAAAACCGGGTTGCGGCTTTTCGGCGGTGGTCACATAACCCGTTTCTTCTACGAAAGTTCGGAACTCGCTATTCGTGACTTCATACCGATCTATGTCATAGTTACCTATATTTGTATCTCTGAAATATTCTTCCGGATAGGCGCGATCTGTGCCTAATCTAATTTCCCCGCCTGAAATCTTTATCGTTTGCGTGACGTCTGTTGCACAGTTGACAGGCAAGCTTTCTTCAATGCTGTTGAGATCGCATGCCGAGATGGACACGGAAATTATAGATATAAAAGTAAACCGTATGATATCTTTGGAGGGCCACGACGTCTGATGAGGCTTCATAATCTTCATAGGAGCAGCTAATATTTTTTGGACGGGCAAGATTTAATTTTTAATATGAACTCTGCAGACTGACCCAGATACCTTTTTATGCAAACACGATCTCAATATCATGATCATTCAACATTTTTCGTGCGCTCTCTGACAGACCAGAATCCGTCACAACCGTATCAATTGCATCAAGCCCACAAACAGAAAGGCTCGCCTTGGCTTCGAATTTAGAACTATCGGCGAGCAAGATGACTTTATCGGCTCTGCTGATGAGTTGCTGTTCATTTTGAACCAGTAATGGATCTGTTTGCATGAGACCTCTTGCCGTGACGGCCTGAGCCCCGATAAAGAGCTTTGTCGCAGAGAACTTATTCACAATCCCATGACTATAGGGGTCTAAGACGAGAGCCTGCTCTTGAAAGACTTCACCCCCCGCAATGAGTATACGAATTTTTGGACGTCCTAATAATGAAGTCATAATCGGAATAGACGTCGTGAGAACCATCAAATTCGCCGCGTCTATATGTTGCGTCATATGCACAGTTGTTGAACCGCCATCGATGATGATTGAGTCATTATCCTCAATCATTGACGCGGCTTTTTGGCCAATCGCTAACTTCTCTGCCAAATTTAGTTCTAAATTATCGGCTTGGCTAAGTTGTCCTGACAATCCAAAATATGGATCGCTATAGGTTTCATTCGGCTCCGCAGCTATAGCGCCGCCTCTGACACGGCGCAAACGCCCCTCAGAATGGAGTTCATTTAAATCTCTTCGAATCGTCGCGGGCGAAACTTTCAAAGCAGATGCGAAACTATCAACAGAGGTCACCTTGGTGGCATGGAGCATATTAATGATAAGGCCCCATCGCTCGTGAATATAGAGCTTATCACCATCATTGTCATTGATAGATTGGTCTGCCGTGTCCATTCGCTAGCCTTCGCCGAAGAAAATCTGCATCCGAAAGAATGCATCTCCTTTCGTTTACATAAGATTCTAATTTGATGCCAGAAAAATAGGTATTGTGGACGAGCGCTTTATTTCACCTGTCGTATATAAGTTTCATCTAATTCATTGATACGGCCAACACCGGATAAAATCATATCTCTTTCAACGGCCTCTTTCATTTGAGACACGGCTTGCACGGCGCCTTTTACACCGAAAGCTGCCAGTCCGTAGAGATAGGGTCTTGCGAAACTAACCGCATCCGCACCCAGAGCTACGGCCTTTAAAACATCCGTACCGCGGCGGACGCCCCCATCCACGACCACATTCGCATCATGACCAATGGCATGGCGGACCTCTTGCACGCAATGAACAGGGGCAGGAGAACTATCTAATTGACGCCCCCCATGATTAGACAGTGAAATTGCGCTAAACCCGGTTTTGACAGCGCGGATAGCATCATCCGGACGCGCAACCCCTTTGATCATCGCAGGCCCACCCCACTCGCCTAATAGCCATTCAGCATCGTCCCAAGAAAAATCGGCGCTTAGTTGCTTCGCAACAAATTCATTTAGGCTTACCGCGCTCGTATCTTCACTCAGATTGGCATATTTCACATTTGGTTTCGTGACGTAATCAAGAGACCAAAGCGGCGCCTGCATAGCATGCCAGACTTGTTTCGGGCCAAGCTTTGGAGGGATGGTAAATCCATTACGAGGGTCACGTTCGCGATTGCCCGTAATGGGAAAATCCACCGTCAGGATTAAAGCTGTGTACCCAGCCGCTTTTGCCCGCGCTAACATCTCTTTGACAAGAACGCGGTCTTTCCAAACATAGAGCTGGAACCATTTCGGACCGGTCGTCGCTGCGCCGATTTCCTCAATCGAGCGAGAGGACAACGTCGACAGACAATAAACGGTTCCCACGGCCTCAGCCGCCTTTGCCGGGCCGAGCTCACCATCTGTATGAAATAAGCGGTTACCCGCAGCGGGGGACAGAATAAAAGGAACGTCTAGTTTCTGCCCCATGACCATCGTTGACATATCAGGTTTATCAACACCGGATAAAACCCGATGGGCTATGCGGTAATCTTGAAAGGCGCTATGCCCTTCAAAACGCGCTATTTCATCATCCGACCCACCATCAATATAGTCGAACACCATCTTATGGGCACGCCGTTTGGCGGCCTTGCGATAGTCTTCAACATTTAGGCAATTCGAAAGGCGGCCTGGAAACATAGCAGCTTAGACAATACCTGAAGATGGGTTGGCACTCGCTGGACGTTTGGCTTCTAGGCTCTTACGATAATCGAGAGAGCGGTAAAATCCGACTGGATCAATCGCGCCGCCTGCTTTAAATCTAGCCATAGAAAGAATAGGCGTGACATCTGTTTGATAGGCCGTCTTGAGACACTGACTTGCCATCATGGCGTCATTCTCATCTTGATAGCCTTCAAGCGCTGCGCGGTCTATCAACAAAGCCTGCACATAGGAACGCTGAACCGCAATGGCGGAAGTTGCCAAGCTCTCAATCGGGTCCGTCATATTATGGGATTGATCCAGCATATATTCCGGGCTGAAGTTTTTCGCACCGCGATGTTCAGCATCAATCAGCTCATTGAAAATCAAGAACTGCTGGAATGGGTGTAAAGATCCACTGTCCAAATCATCATCGCCATATTTACTATCATTGAAATGGAAACCCGCCAGTTTTTCAAATTGGATCAGACGCGCAACAATCATCTCAATATTCACATTTGGCGCATGGTGCCCAAGGTCAACAAGCGAGAAACATTTTTCGCCCAGATGTTGAGCCGCTAAGATATTGCTGCCCCAATCTTGAATGACTGTGGAGTAGAAACTTGGCTCGAACATTTTATGTTCAATGAACATCCGCCAGTCACTTGGAAGCGCTTTATAAATATCTTCCATGGACGCCAAATAGCGTTCAAATTGACGAGTGAAATTGGATTGTCCTGCAAAGTTGCTACCATCCCCAACCCAGACGGTCAGAACATCAGATCCAATAGCCTTGCCCCACTCAATGCAATCAATGTTATGCGCAACGGCTTGGTCGCGGGTCAATTTATCAGAATGCGACAAGCTCCCATATTTATAAGAATGAGCCTGACCCTTTTGATCTTGGAATGTATTTGAATTGACAGGCCCGAACGTCAGACCATGTTCGTTGGCAGCCGTTTTCACACGACTCATATCCTCGACGACATCCCATGGGAAATGCGGGGACACTTCTCCGGTGATCCGGACGAGGTCATTTACAACGGCGCAGTCTTCGAGCTTCTCAAAAATATTACGCGGCTCAGATATGCCCGGGAAACGCGCAAAACGTGTTCCGCCCGTTCCGGCACCCCAACTTGGGACGGCGACGGCAAAGGCCATGGCCTTTTGAAGAATATCCGCGATCTCTATGCCACGTCGTGAGAGCTGATCCCCCAAATTGTTATAATCGCTGAGGAGGTTTGCCTCATGGAGTTTGTTGGCTTCTGCCAACCGGCTATTGTCGATCATTTCCTTATTCCCTCTTCGACAGTTTCACGCTTATCGCGTGAAAGACGGCGCATGGCCCGCATCAACATTAATGATGTTACCCGTCGATTTGGAAGATACATCAGATGCAAAGAAATAAATAGCTTCAGCAATATCTTCAGGGAAGACGGAGCGCTTCAGGAGACTACGCTGACGATACATATCCTCAAGCTCAAGCTCGGACATTTTATACGCATCCGCACGTTCTTTCTTCCACCCACTATTCCAAATCTTCGACCCCTTCAGCACAGCATCAGGGTTGACGACATTACAACGAATTCCGAGGCCCGCACCTTCGAGAGCAACCGCCCGTGAAAGTTGAACCTCAGCGCCTTTCGCCGTGCAATAAGCAGACGCGCCTGTAGAGGCGACAAGCCCGTTTTTACTCGCGACAAAGACAATGCTTCCGCCAATATTCTGGGCTTTCATGACTTTGAAGCCTTCGCGCGAAACGAGGAAATAGCCCGTGGACAAAATATCCATTGTGCGGTTCCAAATTTCCAAAGAGGTCTCTTCCAACGGCGCAGAGCTTGCGATGCCCGCATTTGACACGAGGATATCCATACCGCCAAATTCTGTCGAGCAATCCGCAACCGCAGCCGTAACGCTTTTCTCATCTGTGACATTGCAAACGGTTGTGCGAACAACATCTGCAGAATACTCAGCTGAAAGCTCTTCAGCTTTTGCTTTTAGAGAAGCCTCATCAATATCCGCTAACATCACGCAAGCGCCTTCAGAAAGAAGGCGGCGCGCTGTTTCCGAGCCAATACCTCCGGCACCGCCCGTTACAAATGCAATGCGCCCGGCTAGTGATTTTGGTTTAGGTTGGCGTTGCAGCTTCGCCTCTTCCAATAACCAATATTCGATATCAAAAGCTTCCTGCTCTGGCAGACCAATATATGTATCGACGCCATTGGCTTCGCGCATGACGTTAATCGCATTCACATAGAACTCGCCTGCAATCCTCGCAGTCGCCTTATTCTTGGCAAAGGTCATCATGCCAACACCGGGAATGAGATAAACAATGGCATTCGGGTCGCGGATAGCCGGGCTATTGCTACGCTTTGAGCGCTCATAATAACCGCGATAATCTTCACGATAGGCCTCAAGCTGCGCATCTAAACCGGAGATGACACGCTCTATTTCCGCCGCACGATCTTCGGCCGTTGGATCAAAATCAACGACAAGCGGTCTAATTTTAGTTCTCAGGAAATGATCCGGGCAGGACGTTCCGAGAGCCGCCAAAGGCTCCAGGTTTTTTGAATTTACGAATTGCAAAATTTCTTTGGAATCATTGAAGTGACCGATTTTCATTTGGTCACCCGTAATTTTTCCGCGAATAACTGGCATCAAGGCAGACGCCACCTCACGACGCGTCTCGGCTGGCAAAGATTTTTTATATTTCACACCGCCAAATGCTGCCTTTTTATTATTCTCAGCCAGCCAATCAGCCGCCAATTGAATAATCTCTAAGGTCTTCAAATAACAGTCTTTAGAGGTGTCGCCCCAACTGAATAGGCCATGGCCTTCGAGGACGATACCCTCCATCTCGGGATTAGCAGTCGCCATTTCGCCAAGCTTCAAGCCCAAATCAAAACCGGGACGCTGCCAAGGCAGCCACCCCAAACGTCCACCGAAAACTTCTTCTGTCAGCGCTTTAGAGTTTTTCGTACAGGCAATTGCAATCACAGAGTCCGGATGCATATGATCGACATGTTTATGCGGAATGAAAGAATGCAGCGGCGTATCAATTGAGGCGGCCCGCGGATTTAAATTAAATGTACAATGCGGAAGATATCCAACCATCTCATCTTCATGCTCTAGGCCACGATACAGACCCTCCAGCGCATGTAGCTTTTCCAGATATAGTGTCGAAAAACCATCCAACTTAATAGAGCCTAAGTCACCGCCAGAGCCTTTGACCCACATGACATCGACCATCTCACCCGTGAGCGGGTCTTTTTGGCGCAGCTTCGAAGATGTGTTCCCGCCACCAAAATTTGTGACCCGTAAGTCAGACCCCAATAAATTAGACCGATATTGTAGTTTTTCGGGGCCGCTCATCTTTTCCGCAAGCTTATCGTCCCATAGATTTTTGAGTTTGGCAGACATATTCCGTCCTGTTCATTACTTTCCCAGTTGCAGGGTTTTAACGCCCATATTGATCAATTTCAATCATTTTATTGCATAAGAAATCATTTTTGATATCGTAATTTAGCACAGGGTTATATAAGCCCGAACACTCAAATAATTGATGGGCAAACGGACAAGAAAATGACCTTCAAGGACTCACAGACCTTAGTTTTCGATATTGGGAAAACCCATGTGAAGGTCTCCATCTTGAATAAAAATGGCGATGAACTCTACAGAAACCGACGATCTAACCGTGTTATGCAAACACAACCCTATCATAGCTATGATGTAGACGGTATTTGGCTGTGGTTAAAAGGACAGTTATCAGAGCTAACCAGGCAATATCAAATTGCGGCTATCAGCATTGCAACACATGGGGCAGCAGCCGCACTGATAGACCAACGAACGCAAGAGCTCTTATTGCCTGTTATGGATTATGAGTTTGAATCTTATCCAGATGAGTATAAAAATTATGAGAGCATTCGGCCGCCCTTTGAAGAAACAGGCAGCCCCCATTTTCCTGCTGGCCTGAATCTTGGTCGACAACTATACTGGCAAAGTGATCTTCTTTCTGACCAAGAGAAAGAAAACGCTATATTGCTTATGTACCCACAATATTGGGCATGGAAACTGTCAGGTGAAGTCACGACAGAAGTAACATCATTAGGATGTCACACGGATCTTTGGAACGTGAAAACAAAGAGCGCTTCATCTTTACTCGAAACATTAGGATTACGCGACGCCCTCCCCCCGTTTAAAAAAGCGTGGGAACCTGTCGGTCTGATTAAAGAGAACCTTGCCACTGAATTGGGCCTCAACCCAGACTGCGCTATTTATCCGGGCGTGCACGATAGTAATGCGGGTTACTTACCAATCTTAAGGCAGCCCAAAACAAATAGACCAACCGTTGTTTCCACTGGTACATGGTCCGTCATCATGGATGGAAATACTGATCTAGAAACACTTGATTCCAGCCGAGATATGTTAGTCAATATTGATGCAGAAGGCTCTCCACTGGCGACGGCGCGCTACATGGGTGGACGCGAATTCGGGCTTATATGCGAAAAACTCAATACCGATATTGCGACGACATTTGTTGATGAAGATATCGAAGCCATTATACGCTCTAACACATTTATATTGCCCTCATTCGCATCAGGTTCTGGGCCATATCCGGATCATCAGGGTCGCATAGATTTCGACGGAGAGGTATTACCAATAAACGGGAAAGCGGCCGCGACGATTTACGCAGCGCTTATGCTCAATAATATTTTGAAAAGACTGAGCCCGAATTCAAAACAGGACATATTAATTGAGGGTAGCTTTGCGCAAAACTCAGTCCTGTGCGGCCTGTTAGCTGCTTTAAACCCGGAGAGAAAAGTCCGCACACAAAATAGCGGAAATGGTGTTACTGAAGGATGCTTTTTATTAACCCATTGGGAAGAAGCTTTGACGGAGAAGAACAACCCGATCGTTGCGCCTTACAGGCAAGACATCTTCCCGAACTATGCGGCATTATGGGAGAATAAGCTGATAGATATGTCGTAATTACGGACCCGGTGTCGCAACAGGGCCTGATTTTTCCGGAGGTCTTGGCCGCCGCTTCACAGTAATTTCCGCGCGTGTATTTCTAGGAATATTCGCCGCAAGATGTCGCTTAATTTCCGCATATTCCGGATCTCCCGCAATATTCGTCCATTCATTTGGGTCATTTACCAGATCATAAAGTTCTTCATCCCCATTCGCATATCGGATGTAGCGATAGCGCTCACCAATAACGGCAAAATTATCTTTGCCATAAACTGATGTAACAGGCTCACGGCTTTCGGACTTCCCGCTTAAAAACGGCGTCAAACTTTGCCCTGCATTTTCCGGGTTTGCAGGAAGTCCGGCCAGATCAACTATAGTCGGATAGAGATCAATGAGCCCAACAGGCGCTTCAGACTCGCCCGGCTTTATGTCAGGCCCCGCAATGATTAAGGGCACGCGTGTGGAGCGATCCCAAAGGGACATTTTCGCAAAACGGCTCTTCTCACCCAGATGATATCCGTGGTCAGAGAATAGAATAATATAAGTATTATCCGCATAGGCAGAGGCTTTGAGAGCATTCACAACAATCCCGATACAATGATCAACAAAACTAATACTGGCGAGATAGGCCTGTATGATAGGCCGCCATTCATTATTCTCAATCGCCCATTCAACGGTCGGCATTTGCGGCACATCCGTCAGCGCAATCCCTGCCGGTGGTATATCGTCCATATCTGTTTCCAGCCATGGCGGAAGTTCTATTTCTTCCAATGGATAAAGATCAAACCATTTTTTGGGCGCATGCCAAGGCACATGAGGGCGGATCATGCCGAGACCGAGGAAGAAAGGTTGATCATGCGTTTTACTTAACCACTCCGCACCCCAATTGGCGGTTTGTAGATCGAGCATATCTTCATCGCGGGCAGGATATGGTCCCCAATCCGTATGAGTTCTGTTACTTTCCCACTTCATGCGTTTTTCAGGTTTTGGGCCAAAATCGCCTTCACGGAAATATTCGTGAAAGCTCCCCTCTGGCGCGCCATTATGGAATAGTTTTCCGCGCCCGACTGTGTAATATCCATTATTCTTCAAATATTCTGAAAGGAATTTTGTCGAGCTCACAGCATTTATGGCGCCCCGTAATCTCTCATCTCTCACTTGCCCATAAATACCTGTCTGATGTGGCAATAGCCCGCTCATAAGACTGGCTCGCGACGGCGCACAAATAGGCGCTTGCGCATGGGCATTTGTAAAGAGCATCCCCTGCCCCGCCAAAGCATCAATATGGGGCGTTTTCACATTTGTATTTGTGCCTAAAACGCCAATCCAATCATTGAGATCATCAATGGGCAGAAAGAGAAAATTGGGTTTAGATTGCGCAGACTCTATTGGGGAAGACGTAGCGTTCCCACAAGCGGATAATAGCGAAGCCACACCCAGAGCGCTTGCTCCTCTTAGAAAATCCCGCCTTTGAGAGTTTAACCAATTTTCTCTGATACACGCCATAGGTCAACTTCTCTCAATCAATAATTATGTTCATTTATGCGCATATTTGATCATTTTATCAAATTTAATCGCAATAAAATCGTTCAATTAAAAAACTTATCTACGCTAAGTTATATCGAAGGATATTCCCTACCCGAACGTGAGTAGTATAAAAGGTTTCGGAGACTAAAGCATGCTATCCAAGCAAACGCTCATTGCGACAAATAGATTTGGCTTGGGCGCCTCACCAGCGGATATAGAGCGAGCAAAAGATAACCCCAAAGCGTGGCTTAAGGCCCAAATCAAGTCTTCAACAACTATGCCCAGCGTGTTTTCCGACCACCCGAGTAGTGCGGATGTCTTGCATCTATCTTATAAAAATCGACGCATAAAAGATGAAGCGAAGAGAAAAGCGTCGAACAAGAAAAAACGTCAAAGGTTTAATCAATCCCTACGAGCCCGTCTGTCACATCAAGTACAAACCGATCAACCTTTTGCAGAACGATTAGTCAGATTTTGGTCCAATCACTTTACAGTCTCGCGAACACGGGGGCTCATCGGTCCGGCCATCCCCGCTTATGAAAACGAAGCTATCAGACCCTTTATTTTCGGTCGCTTTGAAGAGATGTTACTGAGCGTCACACAACATCCCTGTATGTTGATTTACCTGGATAATATAAGTTCCATCGGCCCAAATTCGAGGCAAGGGTCGAGACGCGGCAAAGACTTAAATGAAAATCTGGCCCGTGAAATTCTGGAACTACATACAATGGGCGCTCAAGGAGATTACACGCAAAGTGACGTCACAAATTTTGCGAAAATTCTGACGGGCTGGACAGTTGCGAGACAACGTAAAAATCCAAAAAATCAAAAAGTGCCGCCCGGTCAATTTTTATTCAATCTCCGAACCCATGAGCCCGGGCCTCAAGAGCTTCTGGGAAAATCATTCAAACAAGGTGGCGTTAATCAAGGTCTTGAAGCGCTCAAATATATTTCGCGTCATCCCTCCACGGCCCGCTTCATCGCGACAAAACTCGTGCGTCATTTTGTCGATGACGCACCATCAGCGCGTGACATTCAAAAAATTGAGCAGACATTTACTGAGACGAAAGGCGATCTCGCTGCGGTCTCGGAAGCTTTAATCAATCTGAAATCAGCTTGGGAAATGAGTGGCAGTAAAATCAAAACGCCGGAGGAGTTAGTAATTTCTACTCTGCGAGCCATGACGACAAAAACCGCGCTTAAACTTCCAAGACGCCAGCTATTATTCCCTGCACTTAAATCGATGGGCCAAGAGGTATTCCGCGCGCCTTCGCCGGCAGGTTGGCCAGACAAAGGTGAAGCTTGGATTGCCCCTGAATCTCTCACCCATAGGCTTGAATGGATTCGGGCCTTTAGTCGTCAAAGCGCAGGAGACATAAATCCAGTCGATATTTTCAACCAAACAATCGCTCCTTTTGCCACAGATGATGCCGCAAGATTAATAAAAGGCGCGCCAAGCCGTGCAGATGGTATCGCCCTGATTTTTTCTAGCCCCGCTTTTCAACGGAGATAATTATGCTCAATAGAAGACATTTTACAAAACTGACAGCGGCTGGGCTTTTAGCGGGGGGCACGACGCGACCCGTTTTTGCAAACGCGCCGACAGAGAAACGCTTTATACTGTTGAACCTCCGAGGTGCCATGGACGGCTTGCACGCGCTCGCGCCTTATATGGACAAGGATTATCACAAATTACGGCCCACTCTAGGTCTTGGCGCTACAGGCACAGAACGCAAAGTCATCGACCTGGATGGAAGTTTTGGACTGCATCCGGCCCTCCAACCGCTTGAGGCCTTTTACCGCAATAAAGAGCTTCTCTTCGTTCCTGCTATCAGTACGCAATATCGTCAACGGTCCCATTTTGAGGCGCAAGACATGTTGGAAGGCGGCGGAACGGCTCCCTATCAACACAATACGGGGTGGTTGAACCGAGCCATCGTTCAAATGGGCGGATCATCACACCGTATCGGCTTATCGTTAGGACCTTCTATTCCTCTCATCATGAGAGGCGCGGCGGATATTCGAACTTGGTCAGATAGTCGTCTTCCCGACGTCGATGAAGGCTTTTTAAGTCGCATCAATGCGCTCTATGAAAATGATCCCATTTTTCACAAGGCCTTTACACAAGCGCAGCAAGATAAGAACCAATCTAGCATGATGGAAAATATGGCGCGAGGTATAGGAGGCTTCGAGCGCTCCATTCATGCTGCCCTGACGATACTGAAAGAAAAAAATGGTCCACGTATTGCTGTCCTTGAGACTGGCGGTTGGGATACGCATTATGCGCAAGAGCGACGATTAAATAAATTATTTGGAGGACTCGCCCGCTCCATCATTTTAATGCGGGCAGAACTCGGCCCCCTCTGGAAAGACACCGCTGTAATGGTTGTCTCTGAATTTGGCCGTACGGCTTCTGAGAATGGGAGCAAAGGGACAGACCATGGCACGGGTGGCTTGGCCATGCTGGCCGGTGGTTCTGTGAATGGTGGCTTTATTCGAGGTAAGTGGCCGGGTCTTTCGCAGGCTGCATTGCTGGATGAACGCGATCTAGCCCCCACAAACCAGTTAGAAAGCCTCTTTAAGGCCACCCTCCTTCACCACTTAGGACTGACAGAGGCTCAAGTTGAAGACAGCGTCTTCCCGAGCACGCGAAAGATCAAACCCCTGGACAATTTATTTCACGCATAAAAAACCCCGCCGTAAAGCGGGGCAAGGGTCAAGGGATTTTAATATATGTTCTAGAAACGTTGCTGCACACTGAATGTGATGGTGCGGCCGTCAAAATCACGACGTCTTGGTAACGCCTCCAGAAGTTGGAACTCTTCACGAATAACATTGGTTAAGTTAAAACCTTGGAGTCTGAATTGTGTACTCTTCCGTGGGTTATAGGTCAGAGCCAGATCATACTGTGTACGGGCTTTCGTCTGACGCGCTGCGCCGAAGAATGTACCACCCGATTCCAAATCTGCACGAGATCTATAATTTTGAGCAAGCCTTACAGAGAACTTATCGTCCTCATAGAAACCGATCAAGTTATAGCTCTCCTTCGAAACACCTGGAAGCCGTGCTTCGTCAGTCCCAGTGTCAACATAGCTGAAATTAAAGGTCCCGCCGAAGTTGCCCCAGAAACCGTCCAAGAAGTCCGTATTTTGAGTCGCTTGAAATTCAATACCATTGACGCGAATTGGGTCTGCATTGATAAAACGCGTCACATTCAATGACGGGTTTGCTCTATCTACAAGACCAATATCTAAGCGACATCTTCCTTGTGAGTCATTAAATGGTGTTCCGTTACCTATGGCAGCCGCAACATCGGGGTTATCGGCCGCAAGTTCATCCAGTGGCAGTGTACAGAACTCATTGTTAACGCCACCCGTTGTCCGACGTTCGATGTTCCCGAAGACTTCTTTTGTGAAGAAATTAATGCCAATAATACTACCAGGGCGGTTATACCATGCCAGACCCAAATCAAAAGCCTCTGAGCTTCTCGGATCGAGTCTTAATCCCGAACCGACAATATTCACCCGACCACTTCTTAGTTCTTCATCGTCATCTTCAGCTGGATCTGGATCAATCACATCTACAGTTGACGGCAATGGCTGGAACTCAGCCAAGTTGAAGGATTCAAAAGTCTTATAATAGGCGAAATTCATCACCAGATTTTCTTTTAGGTTCGCAATGATATTTGCGGAAGGTAACCACTCTTTATAGCTACCTGTACCCTCTTCTTCCGGTCCAAACTCTGTGATCCCTGATAAATCTGTTTCGATATATCGTAAGCCGAAATTACCACGGACTGGGAAAGTTGTGTAATTTTCCTCGAAGTCAAATTTGACCATCCCAAATAACTCGAGATTGTCCCGTTCGGCTGTAAAAGTCCTATTCACTGGGTTTGCCGTACCCGAATTCACAGGACGGAAATCTCCATTAAATAAATTTCGAACGGCCTGGTTGAAATCTGTGAGGGGGTTGGGGATGAGTGGAAGAGCTCTGTTACGCGTCAGTGTAGATCCGCGCAGTTGAGTCGGTACGATAATATCGCTAGGGGCGGTTTCTCCATTGCCGCTCACTTGTAAAGGTAAAAGCAGCTCTCTTACGCGATCCAAGTCAAGTGATAAGAACTCATCTCCACCCGCTTCATCGACACGACCACCGAAAAAGCTCGCGCCTTGAGACGCGGCGGTACCCGGCACAAATATACTGTTATCGAGATTATTTACATTTGTTCCGAGAAGCGAATTATTGAATCTGAAAGTGTTCGCGGTTTCATTTTCGAAGCGACCACCAACTTTTACACCAACGAAAGGCCCGGCAGAGAAGTCATACTCTAAATCGCTTTCAATCGCTTGCAACTCCCTGTCTACGCCCTGAGCGAAGCCAGCAATCGTGAAGACGTTGACCACACCAGCATCATTAAGGCGGCGGACTTGAATACCATTCGTGCTCTGGAAGGCATAATTTCCACCCGAAAGATCCAATGAGGTTTCAGGAATATCGAGTGAAATTGAGAAATCTTCGAAATTATCAGCGCCAGAGTCAATATTTGCGACAACACCATTTGTACGATCTACTCTATCGGGCCTAGACTCAGTTGCCGAACCTGTTTGGTTGATACGCGCATCAAATTGATCCAAAATCGTAAAATTAGACGCTTCTGAAACCGTACCGATAACATTTAACCGAAGGTTTTCGGTTTCCCATGTTGCTTGCGGATATATTGCCCACGTTTCTTCGAGGCTTGGGAAACGACGATTACCAAAAGCGACTTGCGGATCGTTAGATGTAATGGCTTGGTGCAGATACACATCCTCACTCGTTCCGTTCCCATCAAAGTCAAAGTTTCCGATGAGACGACCATCATCCGGTGACGTGACCTGAGGGCGGGACTGGCGGGGTTGGACCTGCACAATGTCCTGTGTTGCGTCTTTCAAATCGCGCTCCGCATAGATACCATCGACGCGGAAGTTCAAATTATCATTAACTTCAAATTCAATACCAGCTGCAGCAGACAAACGGTCGCCTTCGATTTGGTTCGTGAAACGACGGAAATCGCCGACATATAAATCACTTCGCGTGGCCCCTCCGTCGAACTCAGTTGACAAATTTGGCGCATCGTTGCGGTATTGGGTAATATTTAAACTATCGCGGCGGAAGTTTTGCACGCTATAGGCCGCCGTGCCGTAAACACCGACCTTACCGTCAGCGAAGTGTTTTGCATAAGTGCCGTAAATACCTGGGTTAAATGCCTCGGTTGATTCTTCATATTCAAGCTTTCCGCGCACAACTCCTGTACCGTCACGACGGCTCAAAGCTGAATTAAGCTTTAAATTCACGTTAGCAGCCAACCCGCCCGATAAAGATTCAGCTGTGAAGGACTTCTCCACATCCGCACCGTTGAAGATTTGGCTATCAAACACCCCAAATGGGTTACCCGATCTGTTAGGACTTACAAATCCCCTTGGGCTCGCAATATTTTGACCCATCACAGTCGTTTGCGTAAACGCACCCGGCAAACCACGAACACTAATTGTGGCACTACGGCGATCACCGGAGCGGTCAATCTGTACACCTGTAATCCGTTGTAGAGCTTCACCCAGGTTCAAATCCGGAAAGTTACCCAAATCATCCGCTGAGATACCATCGAGAATGACGTCAGCTTTCCGTTTTGTTTGCAGTGCGTTTTCAACAGTGGCCTTAATACCCGTAATAACGATTTCGTCTTCTTCAGGCGGCTGCTCTGGTGTTTGCGCCACAGCCGAGGTCATAAAAGAGACACTTAGGACGGCTCCAGCTGCAGAAGCTAATAGTGCAGATTTTATAGCACGAGATATTTGGTCATTCATGGTTACTTCCCCTTAATGAACCGGTCTTTTTAAGTTTAATACTTAATTTTGACCAGTAATGACTATTTTTGATTATATCTGTTCAGTTTATTACAAACACATCACATCTCTCGTAAAGAGCTATTTTAGTTTTTTTTGAAAAAAATTAAAAAAAAGTGGCATAATTGCTACAGTTTTAAACGATATGACTGGATTTCAGATTATAACGCTCGCCAAAATTAATATAAATTGCTCAGATTCGGTCATTGAATACCAGTACCTCCAATATCGACTTGCGCAAAATTGATTATTACAAGACAGTCCTATAATCGTTTATAAAAGAGAGAGTGATATGGCTTCCTATGCGTGGATATTGGGCATCCGACCGGGTTATGAGGATGAATATCTCAAACGACATGATGAAATTTGGCCTGAAATGACCGAAGCCTTGCAACAATCAGGTATACGCAACTACAATATATTTAAGTATGGTCTGGACTTATTTGGCTACTTCGAAACCGACGACCTTGATTATACGCAAAAATTCCTGGCTGAAAACGACGTCAATAAACGCTGGGCAGAATATATGGCTCCGATCATGGTGGTGGACATAGACCCAAAAACGAACTTTCCATATCTATTGCCAAAGATGTTTCACCACGCATAATTGAGCTTGAAACTATGATTTGATCATTTTAGATCATTTTATTGCATATTCAATCATGCGTGATAATATGTATTAATAATTAAGCCTAAAGGCATTCATAAGGGGAATAGTCGTGAGTGAGTTTGACAGAACGCCTGTAGCGCCAGAATCGTTACAATCAGGTCGTTATTTTGCAGCGTCATATGCTGGAGAGCACGTAGCCGGTACAGAATTCGTTATTGGCGCTCTTTTCGTATCATTTGGCTTGGGCGCGCTTGATGTCATTATTGGGCTCGTTATTGGTAATCTACTGGCTGTCCTCACATGGGCGTTGATTTGTGCGCCCATCGCAACAGATACGCGCCTGACACTTTATGCGTATTTGGAGAAAATTGCGGGTCCACATTTCATCAAGATATATAGTGTCGTGAATGGCGTTCTTTTCTGCATCCTCGCGGGTGCAATGATTACGGTCTCTGCCAGTGCCATCAGGATTTTGTTTGGATTGGAGCCACAGACAGGGCTCTTCCCGACCGACCTCCGCTTCATCCTAATTGCGCTAAGCGTGGGCGCAGTCGTGGCCTTTGCAGCTGTGAAAGGTTTTAAATTCGTTGCCAAATTCGCGGAAGTTGCCGCACCTTGGATGATTGCTATGTTCTTTGTTGGTGCTTTGGCAACGCTCCCCTCACTCCTAAGCGCAACTCCGGGATTAGATAGTGTTGGCTCTGTCTCAGATTTTATGACGCTGCTTGGCTCTAGTGTTTTTGTAGATCAGGGCACAGATATTACGGTCTGGCATGTTATCGCTTTCACTTGGGGGGCGAACCTCGCTTTCCATGGCGGCTTGGGCGACATGACCATACTGCGTTTTGCGCGCAATAAAGCTTATGGATGGTATTCCTCACTAGGCATGTTTATCGGCCACTTTGCAGCTTGGGTTGCGGCGGGCATAATGGGCGCAGGCGCGGCCTATATTTTAAAAACACCGCTCACACAGCTTGATGCCGGGGGTGTCGCATTCCAAGCCTTAGGCGCAGTTGGTATTTTGGCTGTGGTCATTGCAGGTTGGACAACATCTAACCCTACAATTTACCGTGCAGGACTGGCCTTCCAATCCCTGAATCCGAAATGGTCTCGAGAGAAAGTAACCCTCACTGTTGGCATCATCACAGCCATTATCGCGTGCTCGCCCTTTGTTTTCTCTCAGCTGCTTGGATTTTTGGGCATTATGGCTGTTATCATGGCCCCTATCGGCGCCATTATTTTCGCCGAACATTATCTTTTTAAAGGGATGGGTATTAAGAGATATTGGCGTGTGAGCCGGGGTGATAAATTAAATATGCCTGCTGCCATAACATGGGCCAGCACCGCGCTCTTCGCTTATGTTTTGGGCAGTGTCTTTGGTATTCACATTTTCTTTCTTTTCATCCCGACATGGGTCGCGGCCTTAATCGTCTATCCGTTTCTCTCTTCCTTTATGGGCGCAAAGGCCGTGGATGGAACAGTCTTAGATGAAATGGAACGCGTCGAAGCCGGGCGTAAAGCAGCTGAAGCAAAGGCGCTCATGTCTCTTCAAGCTCAGCCTGGGAATAAGAAATCGGTTCTTGAGACAAGTCTTCTGATTGTGGCGGCTCTTGCTTTGATCGTTTGCTTTTACCTGGGCTTTAAGGCGTCAGGCAATACCGACAGCGTTGGGTTTAAATCGGCCATAATCTGGCCGACAGTCATCTACTTCATTGCATCTACAGTTTTGGTATTTCTTCACAAAGATAAAGCCGAAGGCGCAGCGTAAGCATTGTAGGATTGGGATATAAAATGACAATACGATATTTAACAGTAACTGCATTAGCCCTTCCACTTTTAGTACTTGGCGCATGTTCAGAGGATGTGGATACAAAAGCTAACTCAGCGGCTACGCAAACCGAAATACCCGCTAAGCCGATATCAAATACCGCCAAGGCGCCCACAGACGCGCCAAACATCATCTTTATCCTCGTCGATGATATGGGTTACGGACAGCTAGGCGTAACAGGCCACCCCATCATCAAAACACCGAATATCGATAGGCTGGCGAATGAAGGTATTTTATTCACGCAAGCTTATTCAGGTAGCACGGTCTGTTCCCCGTCTCGCATCTCGCTCATGACGGGCAAAGATACGGGCGCCTTACACTCTAATGCCAATACGATAAAGCTTCGCCCTCAAGACAAAACGCTCGCCCATATGATGCGTAATGTCGGCTATAAAACGGCCCTTTTTGGGAAATATGGTATCGGCACCACCTTTGGCAAAACAGACCCCATGACCATGGGTTTTGATACGTGGTACGGGTTACTTCATAATGTCACAGCCCATCGCCAATTTCCGATTATGATGTTCCGCGACAATGATATGCAATTCATCGGGCCTAATAAAGGCGGTGCAGAAGAGGCCTATGCCCAAGAACTCTTCACCGACGCAGCGGTGGATTATATCGACGCTTACGAAGACGATAATCCGTTCTTTATGCTCCTCTCTTATACCTCGCCCCATGCGGAGCTGGCAGCGCCAGAGGAATTCGTTGCGCCTTATTCGGGCAAGTTTGATGAGATTTATTATACGGGCATGTCCGACCCCGAAAATATACCTTTATTTGGGGAGTATTACCCTAAACCGGTTGCAGAACCCAATGCTGTACAAGCCGGCATGGTCGCCGCTCTGGATGCCTATATTGGCGAGGTCATGACGGCTTTGGACAATAAAGGCATGGCCGAAAATACACTCGTCTTCTTTACCTCCGATAATGGCCCGCATGAAGAAGGCGGCGCCGACCCAATTGCGATAAAAGCCTCAGCCCCCTATCGTGGCGGCAAACGTGACCTTTATGACGGAGGCATACACGTCCCGATGATCGCGCATTGGCCTGCCAAAATAAAAGAAGGCCGCGTCAATGATACACCCATGGCCTTTGCCGATATTTTACCGACATTGGCCGATCTTTCTGAAGCTTCAAAATCCGCGATGGACGGGCTTAACCCGAATGGGACATCCGTTTTGCCTGTTATCATCAACCCTGATGCGGAGATTCAGGAGCGCGTCCTCTATTGGGAATTTGCGCAGCAATTAGGCGATCCTAATTCAGGTGTTGTCGGAACAGTGAAGCAAGCGGCGCGGCGCGGGGACTGGAAAGTGATCCGTCTTCGCGAAGACGCTCCGATTGAGCTTTACAATATCATCGAAGATAAATCTGAGAGCAAAAATCTTGCGAATGACTTTCCGGAAATCGCACAGGAATTTGAAACGATGTTTAATGCGCGTTTGCAGGATTAATCCAATGAACAAAGTGATGAAACATATCGCTTTTGCTGGCTTAGGCCTCACACTTTCTGCTTGTTCAGAGGTGGCAGAGAGCTCGCCATCAGAAACCACCAAAACAGACACTAAGACGGCCCAAGTTTCGTCCCAAGGCACCAATGTAAAACAGCCTTTGACCGAAGCAATTGACCACGTCTGGGCAGGGCAACGTGTTTGGTTCGATTTTGTAGAACAGAGTAATCACCAGATGATCGCTTATTATGACAGCAATCGTCAGATGAGCGTGGCCGTGCGGAAAATGCGCGACGTGAACGGCGCGCCTTGGAGCTATCACAAAGTCTCCAGCTGGCTCGGATGGGACGCGCATAATAAAGTTGAAGTCGCTTTTGATAAAAACGGCATCATTCATTTAATGGGTAACCTACACGGTAATAAATTAGTCTATTTCAAGTCTAGTTCCCCTTACGATCCCCGCACGCTCGAAAAAGTGGACGTAATGGTTGACAAAGCGGTCGAGCAAAAAATGACTTACCCGGAATTCTTCAAAGATCCGGATGGTGAACTCATCTTGAAATATCGGGATGGATCATCCGGTAATGGACGGTGGTTTTACAGCAAATGGAATGCAGAGACGGGTAGTTGGGCCCACCTCCATGAGACTGTTTTGCTTTCAGGTGAAAATGTCCGGGGTATTTATCCCTACGGCCCCGTCATCGGACCGGACGGATATGCCCATATGACGATCACATGGCGGGAAACACCTATAGCCTCTTCCAACCACGATTTATCCTATGCGCGCAGCAAGGACCTTATAAATTGGGAAAGCTCCGACGGCTCTCCGATTAAGCTCCCTATCGTTTTCGCCACGGGCGAGATTATCGACCCCATTCCCGAACATGGCGGCTTATTAAATGGACGCCACCCAATTGGGTTTGACAAACAAAATCGCGTCCTCGTCACCTATCAAAAATATGATGAAGACACACTGTCTCAAGTCTTCATCAATCGGCGAGAGGCCGATGGCTGGGTTATCAAACAAGTCTCTGATTGGGATGATGTCTATGCCGACCTCGATAGAAGCGGGGCGTTAGATTTACCTTTGGTGACGAATGAGCCCGCTTATGTGAATGTAGACGGAAATATCGTCGTGTCGGCCCTGCTGGAAAATAAACGCTGGGAATGGGTACTGGACCATGATGATCTGTCCGTCATTTCAGGTGGTGTCGTCAAGTTCGCCCTACCCAAAGCGATCACACAATATGATCTGGATAATGACATCCCTCAACGTGTCATTCCCATGATGGAAGACCAATCCCGTAAATCCACGGAATATTATCTAAGTTGGGAAGCCATGCAGCCCAATCGAGATCAAGCCAGAGCTGATATTCCTCCGGCCTCAACCTTACGCGTCCACCGCATACCGAATTAATTGGAGAGCACTATGCAGAAGTACCTGAAATCAACCCTCCTCGCCTCATGCCTCGGCCTGAGCCTTGCCCTCACAGCTTGTAGTCCAACCAGTAATGGCGCTGGAACAGTTGCGTCTACAGAAGAGACCCTTCCTAAAATGACGGATGCGGCTAGCTATGGTAAAGCGGCGGCTGAATGGCAACTAAGCAAAATCAATAATCTGGCAGCCTACATACCCTCCAGAATCCCTCAAAGCACATATAATAGGGGCTGGGTTAAAGGCACATTTTATATCGGATTGGAGCGCTTTGCCCTAAAAACAAATAACAAAGACTATCTTCAGCGTCTAGTTAATGAGTCCTTCGAAAACGGTTTCGAATTAGGCGAACGTTATTGGCATGGTGATGACCAAATCATGGGATCTATCTACTCTGGCGTCATTGAGCGCGGGGATGCCGATCTAGAAATATTGCGTCCAACCCTTGAAAAAATGGATCTGATTATTGAAGATCGCTCCACCGTGAGCCTTGAGTTCAGAGTGCCAAAGCCGGGTGAGGAAGGCGCAGAAGGCACCTGCCAGACACGTTGGTGCTGGGCCGATGCTATCTTTATGGCGCCACCAGCTTGGGCCGCCGTGAGTAATGTTACGGGCGATGACAAATACCGCCAATATGCGGTCGAAGAAGCTGATGCGACGATTGAGTATTTATTTGATGAAGACACCAATCTGTTCTTCCGGGACAGTCGTTATTTCACTCTGAAAACTGAAAATGGCCGAGGCGTCTTTTGGAGTCGCGGGAATGGTTGGGTCTATGCGGGTCTTGCTCGCTTTATGGAAACACTACCCGCAGATCACGAATCCCGCGCCCGTTACGAGGAACTTTTCATTAAAATGAGTGATGCCTTAGTTAGCAGGCAACGTGAGGATGGCTACTGGCCGACATCCCTTGATGATCCGGCTTTATTCAAAAACCCTGAAACTAGTGGAACGGCCTTTTTTGGGTTTGGTCTAGCTTGGGGCATCAACCAAGGCATATTGAAAGGCGACAAATACACAGACGCCCGCGACAAAGCTTGGGTTGCCATGAAAGACGCTGTCCAACCTAACGGTATGGTCGGCTGGGTCCAACAAATTGGTAAAGACCCACAACTCACCATCAAAGATAGTTCTCAGCTCTACGGCGTTGGCGGCTTTCTCCTGATGGCCTCTGAAATGATTGAGGCAGGTGAGTAACGTTATCTCACAAAACTAGCTTGTGGTTTAGAAAATTGAAGAGGGACATTTTGTTATGAAAAATATACAATCGCCCCTCCTCTTTAGCTTAGCTCTATTTTTAAATGCTTGCGCTTTTGATGGCGCAAAACAGACCGAGACGACGCCCTATTTCGCCGAAAACGGATTTGGAGAAGGCGTCGCCGTCGTACAACATCCCGCTGGTGAACATGTGAATGGCGTGACTTATGTGTCTTACCAAGGTGCAAATGAAGACCCTTACGTCGCCGCCTATGACCACAAAAATCAAAAATGGTCAGGACCGTTTCAGGCCGGAACGAGCATATTAGGAAAAGATCCGACCAAGAAGATCGATAGCCATGGTAAGCCCACCATGATTATTGATGACGAAGGCTACATCCATATTTTCTATGGCGGCCATGGCGGTGTAAGTAAACTACACGGTAAAAACCCAATAGGCGGTGTCCATTCAGGTGAAAATCGTCACGCCGTCTCCCAAAAGCCCTATGATATTTCGAGTTGGAGAGACCTGAACAATATCTCGCCTTTTGGAACCTATAACCAAGCCATTAAAATGGATAATGGGGACATTTATCTATTCTATCGCCACGGCGCACATCGCAGTAATTGGGTCTATCAAAAATCAACTGATAATGGTCTGACTTTTTCCGAACCTGTCTCTTATTTGAAAACAAAACGCCGGGATGATGGCATAGGTTCTGATAGCTGGTATGCCAGTGTGTCTAAGGGCCTCAACGATGACATCGTCATGGGCTTTGACTATCATGTTTGCTGGGACCGCGGCGCACCGCGTAATAATCGCGGTGGCCATTCCACAGAACGCAAGAATCTCTATTTTGCTAAATTTGATACGAAAGAAAACCGATGGATGAATGTTAAGGGCGAGACGCTCTCGCTACCCATCACAAAAGAAATCGCCGATGAAAAAGCCTTAGCCGTTGATACGGAGGATATGTGGACTTTTAATGGCATCACTAAAGTTGACGCCGACGGACGACCTCATATCAATGCCTATATTGGTGAGGATATTGGCTGGCAGATAGGTGGTCCCAAACATGCAAGCTATCACAGATGGGACGGTGAAAAATGGGTTGGCCAAATCGAAAACGGCCTCCCGATTGGTCGCGGTGATTATCTCGTTGACGGGGAAAAAGTTCGGTTTCTCTTAAGCGGCGTAAATCTTGAAACGGATATGACCCATGTGCAGTGGTGGGAGAGCCAAAATGGCGGTCTCGACTTTAAGCCCGGTGAGCTCTTGCTAGAATTTGGCGACTATAAAGTTGAGCCTGGCGAGGAAATCCGCACAAGACCCAAATCACTCAGCAATCTAGACAGCCCCGGCTCCGCTGCAAGCGCTTTCATTCGCAACGCTCATCCTGAAGCACGCATGATTATCGCCGAAAAACCGGAAGGCTCTGAATGGCGGCGTATGTATTTAGTTGGAGATAAGGGTCCAATTGTAAGGCCGTAAAATCAAATGGCTGCATTAGAAATTGGCAGGACGTTAGGATTCACGTCAAGAGATATAATCTGCCATCTACGCTTTGCCAAGCGTCTTGAGATTATATAAAAATCCGCTAGGCTTTTTGTAGAAAGATATTATCCTGGATATGAATTCAGGGGAATTATTTAGAGCGAAGCCAATGATCGTTATTCATCATAATCCAAACTGTGGCACATCCAGAAATGTGCTGGCGATCATTGAGGCCAGTGGTGAAAACGCAATTATTATCGACTATCTCTCTGAAGGCTGGACACGTGCTCAGCTATTGGCTCTGTTTGCTGCGGCCGACCTGACACCGCGCACCGCTTTGCGTGAGACAAAATCTCCGGCAAAGGAATTGGGGCTACTTGATGATAATGTCAGTCACGACGACATTTTAACTGCCATGTTAAAGCATCCGGTTCTGGTCAATCGACCCATCGTTTGCTCTTCTAAAGGCGTGAAACTTTGTCGACCGAGTGAAGCTGTTCTCCCCTTACTCAAGGAAAGCTTGAAAGGTCCGTTCTATAAAGAAGACGGCGAGTTACTCATTGATGAAAATGGAAACGTTCCATCGAAAGATTAGTGTCATAATTCTACTAATCGCGGAATAATGCGCGCTCTAACAGTCGCAAAATTCTTCCGTGAAGTATGTCCTGGTTTTCTGAGAGCTTCGATATGAGAACATATGCGCACGTGAGCCTTGTTCAACCACTTCGCCGTCACAGATAAACACCACATGGTCCGAAATACGTTTTGCTTGGCCTATATTATGGGTGACCATAACAACGGCAATATCTTTACCAAGTGATATGACGAGGTCTTCAATCGCCCGACATGAAACAGGGTCTATTGATGCGGTAGGCTCATCCAGTAACAGAATATCAGGTTTTAAAACTAAACTCCGCGCTAAGCATAAGCGTTGCTGTTGACCGAGTGAGAGTGAATCTGCGCGTTCTTCGAGCCTATGGCTTACCTCGTTCCAGATTGATGCGGATTTCAAACCTTCCTCGACGAGGTCACGCGCTTCGGTTTTAGAGAGTTTGCGATGGCGTAGACCCATCAGCATATTATCATATATTGAACACGGAAAAACACAGGGTTGCTGGAAAACCATCCCGACCTTCCGCCGCAATTCCGTAACATCCGGATAACCTGTCAAAACATCCCGATCCAAGACTTTCATTATGCCGGAATAGGTCGCATTTTCTGTGTCTTCATTGATACGGTTAAGCCACCTTAATATTGTCGACTTTCCTGTACCTGATGGTCCCACCAAGCTCGTCACGCCTTTTTTAGGAAGTTTCAAATTTACATCTGAGAGGATACAATTCTTCCCATAATAGGCAGAGAAGCCATCAAGATAGACAGCGCAAGCCTTTGCTTCGATCTCTGCTGAAGGCCCATTATAAACTAAAGATAAATTTGGAGTTCTTTTCATTTACGGCCCTGACTTTTTAGACGTCTTCTGGCGAAAAGCGCCAAAAGGCTAAAACTGGCAACAAGCACAATCAAAATTAAACTTGCGCCCCAAGCATTTTGCAAAGCTTGAGGATCAGTCGATTGTTGGGCCAATTCCAAAATATGAGTCGGCAGGGTTGAGACGGGCTCGACCAAGCTTCTCGGGACGGAAACGCCTGAAAATGCTGTCGCAATAAACATAATCGGAGCTGTTTCCCCTATCGCGCGGGCCAAGCCAATTAACGTTCCTGTAACAACGCCGTGAAGGCTCTGAGGGAGGGTTACGCGTCGAATGATTTGAGATTTATTGAGCCCCAAAGCCGCAGCATTTTCGTGATAAATTTTTGGGGTCGTCTCCATCGCTTGGAAAATCGACAATGTCGCTGTCGGCGTCATCATAATCGCAAGGATGATGGACCCAACAAACCAAGAAATGCCAGTGTTCAAGATATTTACAAAAAAGATCAGACCGAAAATACCATATGTAATCGACGGAATTGCATTTAAAGCAAACAGGCTTTGTTCCAGTAAATATCGAATGCGCTTTTTCTTATTATAAGAATATAAAAACAGCGCGGTTCCGACAGCCAAAGGAACGGCTAGAAATGTTGCGGTGAGCACCATTAAGAGGCTACCCAATAATTGATAGAAGACACCACCCGAACGCCCAAACTCTTTTGCCGGACTAAATAAGAATTCTAAACTGATGGCGCCCACGCCTTTGACAAAAATCGACGCGAGCAAAAAAAACAAAACACCCGCGCAGATGAGCAAAGCCAGCCGCACAATATATGCGAAACATCGCTCTTGCACATGTCTCATATTATATGACTTAAGCATCGCCAGCTTTCTGGCGGAATAAATATCGAGAGACAATTGTAAGGGTAATCGTCACACAGACTATAATCAGGCTCATGAAAACAAGTGCGCTGAAATGGACTGTACCGAATGCGCTTTCCGGGACCTCCCGACCCAGTTTTGATGTTATAGTTTGACCGGATGATAATGGATTGAAGAGCGGTTTCGGCAATCGGTCTAATGACCCAATCACCAACATCACAGCCATCGTTTCACCCAATGCGCGACCCAGTGCTAAGAGGCCTGCCCCAGCAATGCCTGTTTTGGCCTGGGGGAAAATAACGCTGAAAAACACCTCATGTCGATATAAACCGAGCGATTTGGCATTTTCCCGAAACTTAACAGGAACAGCGGAAATTGCATCTTCTGTCAGCGTCAGAAATGTCGGTAGGATCATAATACCCAGCAAAATACCCGCCGTTAAAATTATGCGCCCGGATTGCAGATCGAATAAATCGGCGATCCAAATATTCAAATAGGCGACACCAATTAAGCCATAAACAATGGACGGAATTCCGGCCAAGAGTTCCAACAAAGATTTCAGCGCGCGCCTAAATTTAGATGACTTTGTTTCTGCGATATATATGGCGGCTAACAATCCGAGCGGAAACGCGACCATCACAGCGATCATCATGACGAAAATTGAACCAAATAACATGGGTAAAATCCCGAATTCGCCTTGTCCGGGACTCCAACGCGTTCCAATTAAATTCGTGTTTTCCGCCAATAAAACTGGCAAGCTTTGTATAAATAAGGTGCCAACTATGGTGAAAACAATAAGTAGAGATAAGCCCCCGCAGGCTAATGCATAGAGCTTTAAAGCTTGAGGCTTTTTGTTTCTAACAGAAGGCAATATCGGGCTGATGCTTTGGCTCAATTCGCGACCCCGATATAGCCGCTATTCTCTACAATTTTTTGCCCGTCAGTGTCTAATAAATATGTCAAGAATTGTTCGGCAGCGGGTTTTAGGTCGGCACGCCTGACAACATTTAAGTCCCTTACAAAGGGATAGGTCCCGGCGCGTATATTTTCGATAGATGGATCCACCCGGTTGCCATTATCTAGGATGATTGAAAGTCCGCGCACATCGTCATTCAACCAAGCCACAGAGAGCATACCAATGGCGGCATCGCTTTGGATCAGCGCGGTCTGTTCTTCATTATTTGATCCCGTCACCAAATCAGCACCCGGCGCTTCAGCTTTCGGATCGCCTAAGATAACATCCATGAAGACTTGTCGCGTCCCCCGGCTCACTTCTTTATCGATCACAAAGATGTCTCGATCAGGGCCACCGACGTCACGCCAATTTTTTATGTCACCTGTATAAATATCTGCGATTTGAGACAGTGTCAGGGATTTTACACCTGCATTATAAATCTCAGAGGAAATACTCGGAACAACAGCATCACGTCCAATCGCGATTTCTGTAAAGCTTAGATGGCTAAAAGCTGCACGCTCTTCAGAGGTTATGTTTCGAGACATCATACCAATGTCGGTTTGGCCTTCTGCCAGTTGATTAAACCCACCGCCTGAGCCGCCTGCATTTACAATCACAGAAATGCCTGTCTCCGCCGTAAACATATCAGCGGCTTTTGAAACCGGCGGCAAGACAGTTGATGAACCTGAGACATAGACGGCCTCGGGCGCGGTGCAGGCCGTCATCATAACGGTCGCACCTATCAGGAGCATGTGTTTAATCATAAGAAGGTTGTTCCGCTATCTTAGCAACAGCTACTGCCGGTTGAGCCCGAAGGGCTTTCGACAACTGAGCCAAAAATATCAGGCGCCTTGCAGTTAGGGAACTGACCTAAATGATTTTCGCCATTGCCAATCACTTCAAAATAAGATGCAAAACGCGTATCTGTCAGCATTGCCAATGTATTCCCACAAACGGGGAATACACGCCCCGCCTCGATTTCATGATCCGTATCTAATTTAAAGACACGCTCCATGCCCGGAATGCCACCTTTATAGATGACGGCCTGCCCGTAATCTTCGCATCCCGCATCGGCATTTTTAAGTTTCATCAAGCGCGCTGTAACAGACGCAAATTTAATACCCTCAATCTTATCTTTTACTTTTTGATCGACAATAGAAAGCGGTCTGTGATCAAAAACGCGAGGGTCAGCAAATCCGGCGCGTTTCGCAATATCTAAATAATCATTCCAATATAAAGCGCCTGACAAACACTCGCCATAAAGCACTTCGTCCTCGACCAAATGCTGAGGAATACGGCGATCAGAATAAACGTCTGCAAAATAGATTTCGCCGCCATCCTTCAATAAATCATAGGCCGATTGGAAAACCGCAGGTTTATCCACGCAAAGATTGAAAACACAATTTGAAATGATGAGATCAAAACTACCTTTTTCCAGATCCAGCTCATCCAGCTTTTCTAGATAGCCCTCAAGAAAACGCGTATTGGGTTTGTCATATCCAAATTTTTCCGCGTGCCAATCTTCATGTCGCCGCGCGATTTCGAGTTGTTCAGGCGTCATATCAACACCTGTTACGTGCCCATTTGGCCCAACAAGTTTCGCAAGCGCATAGACATCTCGCCCTGCGCCACAGCCAAGATCTAGAACTTTCAAGCCTTCTAAACATTCCGGCATCACGAGACCGCAGCCATAATAGTGAGATGAAACCTCATCATGAATATCGCTCAACGCATCTCTGATATGGAGCTTTGGAATTTCTAAAGTCGAACAGGCATCCGTTTTAAGATCACATGATCCCCCCAGCGTGTCCCCGTAATAATTTTTTACAACATCATGCAACATATATAGTCTTTTCCTTTGGTAAATTTCGTGAGCTTAAGCTGAACAGCTTCCGCCACCTAAAACGCAAAATGTTGCGCAATAGGGATGATTGAGTGGAACTGCTTTTCGGGCCTCTGCCAAGGTGTGGCCCATTTCAAAACGCTCATCATAGGGGATGAGCGTGCAGGCGACGACGGAGGTTTTTCCTGCGCCCTTTCGCTTGACGACCATACGGCTATTCGAACACATCTGCGCAGACGGCGTAGTGTCCAATATATCCCAGCAGGCCGTTGTGATTTCGGGCGGATCATCTGTGCCTTTCATTTCCGGAAACAGAACAAGGCGTGATGTATCCGCCGGATCTATGCCCAGGTTAAACTCTTCAATTATAGCTGCATATCCCTTGCGAGACAGCTCTTCATCCTCGCCCCAAACTGTTCGACCTGCCAAATCCAGCTCAAATCCTTCTTCGGCTAACCAGCGCAGGCCGATCATGGCTGAGTCAAATGATCCTTTGCCGCGTTCTTCGTCATGTAAGTCTTGAGAATAATGATCGAGGCTAACACGAAATTTCATCTGTTCATTATATTTCTCTTGCAAGGCTTTCAGGCCCTTTTGAACTCTCGGCCGCATTAAGGGTTTCATCGCATTGGTAAGCACCAAAACCCTATGACCACGCGAAACGACAGCTTCTATAATGGGCACCATTTCCGGAGCCAGAAAGGGTTCGCCTCCCGTAAAGGCGATTTCAATACTATGCTCGCCTGCTTCAGTCAGCTCATCCAGATATGGAATGACATCTGCCACAGTGAGATAGACAAGCCGATCATTCGTAGGCGAACTCTCAATGTAGCAATTTACGCATTCAATATTACATAATGTACCCGTATTAAACCAAAGCGTTTTCGTACCCTCATACCTCACCCAAGCGCGGGTTTCCCCCTTCATGGTAATCCGAGGGTCGGAAAATTTCTCTTTTGGCAGAACTTGTAAATCACTCATCTCAGTCAACACCCATATAGCGCCTTAGCCTTCATCCATTGGAGTAGAGACGTAAGGTTCGTTGAGCCTACCATTACGCTAAGTTTTCAAGATGAAAACCTCAAAAGTAAACACGTCATTGTTATCAGAGCGTTTTTTAGTGACATGTTTGTGAAGTCGATACGGATATATCAATGTCTATTAAGCTATATAAGCCGTCATTATTATACATTCATGTTAGAGTTTGAGAAGAAATGAAAAATTCGAAATCGCCTCAATAAGCCTCAGCTAGCGCATTTATACTGAGGCTTGACTGAGGATTTAGCCTAATTTGATGTCCTTTCCTCATTCTATCGATGTTGCTAAGAAAAGATTGTTTTGAGTTGAGGGAGAAATGACAATTCTAACTGTTTAAGACCACCACCATTTTTGCAAATTATATATCGCGAATCCATAAGCCCATATAATTAGAATTGAGCTTCTCAAGTTAAACTTTTTCGCCTAAATTGACTTTCTTGGACACATCACAAAGCATTTTATAAGAAAACTGAGAGCTGAGAACATGTTTTTAAACTTTCAATATTCGCGAGCGAATTTGTAGTTAACCCGTTGTAATTTATACTAATTTATATTGCAAAACTCACTCTTTTGAGACCTGAATATATCTGAAGATTTGGATATATAGAACTCTATAGTTGTATATTCAAATCGTTTTCTCCAATTCTTAAGTTGTAGCACATGTCCCCATGACAAGCCTCACCTGGAGCGCTCGTTAGAATTAAATGCGCTACGGCTAAAATAGCTCCGTACTCCCCTCAACGGAGCTAGCAAAACATGGATCAGTTGCCGTTCCCCTATCCCGTAACTGATCCATGTAACTTAGGTCGATCAAGGCGTTGAGGAGAGAAAGTTTGCTTATGAATACGAATCTAAATCAAGCTACATTTAACCAAGAGCAAAATGTCAAAGCTTTAGCGCATGACATTCGCGGTATGTTGGCAACTGTCCAACTCGCAATTGATCGGCTTATGCTACATGAAGATAAAGCTGTTCGGAAACAGTGTTCAACGGTTGAAAAAATCATTCTCAAGGCAACAGAATACTGTTCCGACACAGTCCACGATAGACGTGTAAAGGAACGCCAATATGTCTCTACTGGACAGTTAGTCAAGGATATCAATCTTATTCTTCAGCCGCTCGCACAGAGTAAAACTGTTGATTATGACATCATACACACAGATGCGATCATACCGAAGCACATATCGAAAAAATTACAGCGCGTGATCGTAAACTTGGGACGCAATTCGATCAAAGCACAAAGCGACCAAGATAGAGGACGTTTAATTATTTTGATCGACGTGTCTCAGCATGAAATTGTTATAGAAATTATTGATAATGGTCCCGGTATTCCGAACGATATAATTGAAGAGTTATACGAACATATCGGAAACTCTACGCCTTTTGCAAAAAAGAAATTGGGTATGGGTCTCACATCATCATATGCATTTATAGGCGAATTAGATGGACAAATATCTATTTCGAATACCATGTTTAGAGGAACAAAATTTCAAATAGAAGTCCCACTTCGTAGAGAACAGGATATCGATCATCTATTTGAAGTGAATGAGGTTGTATGCTGAATTTCAACTTATTGCACGATGCATCACAAACAACGCATCTTGAATCTATTAAGCTTCGCGAAAATGCGCAATGCAGAGATGAGGAATTGGTATCTGCCATTGAACAAGGCGATCAGTCTTCTATGTCAGAGTTATACCAAAAATACTCTACGACATTAAATTCCTACATTCGCAACCGTTTAAATGATCTTCAATATCAGTCGATAATTTTAAACGACATATTCCTGAATCTTTGGCAGGGTAAAATCAGGTGGGATCGCAAACTCCCGTTCAAAATATACATGTTCAGAGCGTTAAGACAAAAAATTGATGTTCAAAATGCCATATCTAATGATGAGATTATACAAGTAGAACGAAGGAATTTTTCTTGGAATGATCAAACGGCGCAAGAAACAAAAAAGGCTTCGCTTCATGAGAAATGTAAGGCGCTTCCTGCAGAACTAAAAAGCCTACTTTATGTCATCTATAATGAAGGATTAAGTTACCGCGAAGTTGCCATAATAGAAAACGCAACCACAAATATGATTGAGCAAAGATTTCTAAAGGCCTTCACGCTCATCAAAAATCAGTCATCTAAATCCGCATGGAATCATGCTTGATTTTTCAAATTGTCCGTCAGAAGCTCAGGCTCAATCCACTTAGAGAGTTTAGATCTTAACCCCATAATGGAGACAGGTTTGGAGATGTAATCATCCATACCGGATTCGATACAACGTTCTTCATCGCCCTGTAGGGTATGGGCCGTCACGGCAATAATGGGTGTCCGACTTTGAGCTGTTTTACGTTCTTCCGCACGAATGGCTTTCGACGCATCATAGCCATTCATAACCGGCATTGAGACATCCATCAGGATCACACGGGGTTTCTCACTCCGCCAATAATCCAAAGCCGCACGGCCATTGGGTACGATTTTAAAACTCACACCCAGCTGCTCCATTATATATTTAATATAGATTTGGTTGGTTTCATTGTCTTCGGCAATCAGGACATCAAGGGTTGGCTGGGCTTTGATACCTGTACGCGGGATAGCACGACGTTCAATATCGCGGGCTGTTTGGCGACGGTCTTGTCCCAAAACTTGTCCCTGATCCGCAGCAGCATTTTGACCGAAATCTGCGACGGCTTTAACATGGGTTTCAGACGAACCCTGACCCTCAAATAGACATTGCGCAATCGTATTGAGGAGCTGCGAAGCGCGCGCAGGTTTTGTCAGCACAGCAGATAATCCCTGTTTCTGCATCCGCTTGATCACATTATCAGCATTGATAGATGTCAATAAAATACTCGGAATCGAGGCAAAATCCGGATCGGATTTTATCGCATGGAAGAGGTCTTCGCCGTTCATACCCGGCATATGATAATCTGATATGATAAGATCAATTTTAATATTTTTCAGACGGGCATTCTGTAGAACCTTAAGCGCATACGGACCGCTCTCCACCGCTACACTTCGGCATTTCCAATGTTTGACTTGCTCGCGCAAAATATTTCGGTTTACGAGATTATCGTCAACGATCAGAATATTGGCTCCAATAATTTCCATCGGAATGCGTTTTGGCGGGACGATATCCGCATGGGCCGGAAGGGAGAGATTGACCGTAAATGTACTTCCCTGACCGAGCTCACTTTCGACAGAGATCTGGCCACCCATAAGTTTTACGAGATTTGAGGAGATTGAAAGGCCCAAGCCTGTGCCCTCATATTCGCGTGTTGTCGTACCATCAACCTGTTGGAATTTTTCGAAAACACTCTCTAAGGCCTTTTCCGGAATGCCGATACCTGTGTCTTCCACGCGAATAACCAGATCAAACTGGTCGCCTCGCCTCTTGCCGGAAACATCTATCAAGACATGACCAAAATGCGTAAATTTGAGTGCATTGCCAACGAGGTTCGTCATAATTTGGCGGAGACGACCGACATCTCCGATAAAGGTCGACGGCAGATCAGGTTGAACGCGCAATAGCAGATCTATATTTTTATCGGCTGCGGAGCTAGACAACATCGCTGTGACGTCTTCAATACTGTCGCGTAGGATGAACGGAATCGGGTCCAGCTTAATATGTCCCGCTTCGATTTTTGAGAAATCCAGAATATCATTGATAATCGTCATGAGCGAGTTGCCGGAGCGCGCAATTGTGCCGACAAATTCTTGTTGGCGATTATCTAATTTCGTCATGTTCAATAATTCAGTCATGCCAATGATACCGTTCATCGGTGTCCGAATTTCATGGCTCATATTGGCGAGAAATTCTGCCTTGGCTTTTTCTGCCATTTTTGCCTGATTTAACGCCTCCTGCATATGGGTAACATTTGTCATAGATATAACCTGTCCACCCGCAGGAATTGATCTTGTCCGCCTGATGAAATGTGACCCCCTGATTGTGATCATCTCTTCAGAGACATCTAAATTCGACGCATCTAGGAGGTAATCTTCAAGTGTTTTCTGGTCTTCTAACTCTATGAGGCCTTGCGCAATCAAACCACTCACAAACTCCCGACGCGTCATGCCTACTTCGCAAGGTACATTAACCGAGGCCATAATATCCTGAAACGCGCTATTAACTGTCGCGATGACTTCATCCAGATCATAAATGAGCAATCCGTCACTCAAGCTTTCGGCCGCTTCGGCATAGAGTTTTGAAATATAAGCTTGCTGTTCACCCAAGCGATGATTTTCATCTGTTATCGCAGACAAGGCCAAGCCAATCTCAGAGCTGCCGCCCGTCATATTTGCGTATTGTGCTTGGCCCGGTGTGATAGATGTCTCGGCTTTTTTGATGGCCTTTTTCGAAAATGCAAAGGCTTTATCCAAGACGTCATGCGTGACATTTGGATTATGCTCACCAATGTTTAGACCCAATGTTTCTTGGGCTTCGGTAACGCGCAAAAAATTCAGTTTTTTGAGGGACCAGATCACAATTAAACCCGTCCCTATCGCCCAAGCAAAAGCCGCGAGTACGCCGAAGCCTTGGACAACGAACTGATTGGCTGCATTTCCGGCTGGCAGCTCTCGAATGGCCAAGAAAGGAAAGAGAACAGCACCCGCTACGCCAGCAATGCCGTGTACGCCCACCACGCCGACTGGATCGTCTAATTTAGCTTTATGTAAGATCAGGTAATTGCCTAAAATAGCGGCTAGACCGCCCACGACGCCGATCACAAATGCGCCTAATGGGCCTAAAAATGTGACACCCGTTGTGACAGCCACAAGGCCGCCCAATATTCCGTTAAAACTGGACGCTGGGTCAAAGGTGCGGCTTTGTAAATAAAACCCAATCGCTTTACCCGCAATCCCGCCACCTGCGCCTGCCAAAATTGTGGCCAAAGCCACGTCAGAGAATAAGCGCGTGCCCGGTATTAAGGCCCCTGTATTAAACGGCACCCAAGTTACGAATAGGATCAAGACTCCGGACAAGGCCAAAACGGGACTATATCCCGTAATCGGCATGACATGGCCTTCACGATCAAAGCGGCCTGCACGCGGCCCTAAGAGCAAGATCGCCGCCAAAGCATAAAACGCGCCTAAGGCGTGTATCGTGACGCCGCCCGCATGATCGACAAATTCAAGATTGTTCAGAAAGGCTAAATTCGAGGTAATGATTGTATTGCCCCACACCCAATGCCCAAAAACAGGATAGACGACTAAGGCAATGGCGGCGGTGCTGAAAAAATACGCGCCAATCCGCATACGCTCGGCCACCGCGCCCGATACGATCGTTGCCACGACTGAGCAAAAAGCGAGGTTGAAAATTAAAAGCTGCGGCCAATCCCCTGTGGCTTCCAGCGCTGTGCGGACACCGCCTAAACCAACAAATCCGCCCATGGAGATGCCGTACATCAGGCCAAATCCGACCAGAGAGTAGCAGGCAATGCAAATGATCATGTCAGAAATATTTTTCTGCGCGACATTGATGGAATTTTTTGCGCGGACTGATCCCGCTTCAATCAATAAAAATCCAGCCTGCATCAGGAAAACCAGAAATGCAGCAATAATTATCCAACCATCGGACATAGAATATTTTCCCCTTATCAGCTGGTTTCGCCAGATAAAGGAAATAAGAGGTTAATGCGGGCGTAGACTGCGACAAAAATTACTGCATCTGACAGCAAAGGCTTTTTATAGCTCTGCACTCGCAGACTTAGTCTCCCGCGTTTAATCTTGTCCCAATCGCGTCCCAACAGGCCTTGACTGCATCAATCCCGCTAAAGCGTTTTAACTCCTGCACGCCTGTCGGGGAGGTAATATTGATCTCAGTCATCTTATCGCCAATCACATCAATACCGACCAATATCTGCCCGCGGGCTTTCAGCATGGGACCAATGGCGCGGCAAATGCGTAAATCATCTTCCGTCAGCTCCGTTTTTACGGCTTTCCCACCGACATGCATATTGCTCCTCGTCTCTCCGGGTTGCGGCACGCGGTTGATCGCGCCGATGGGTTCCCCGTCAATAATCAGAATGCGTTTATCGCCTTTCGAGACATCTGGCAGGAAGGCTTGGGCGATCACGGGTTCGCGCGTGCTTTCCATGAACATCTCATAGATGGAGCTGTAATTCGGATCATCTTCTTTCACGCGAAAAATGCCCGCCCCGCCATTGCCGTAAAGCGGTTTGAGAATAATATCCTTATATTCGGCACGAAATTCATCAATGGCTTGACGGTCACGCGAAATCAGCGTCGCAGGCATGAGATCAGGATAATCCAGCGGCAGGATTTTTTCCGGACAATCGCGCACCCATTTTGGATCATTCACGACGAGGGTTTTGCCCTCCAGCCGTTCGAGCAAATGGGTCGCCGTAATATAGGACATGTCAAAAGGTGGGTCTTGGCGCATCCACACCACATCCACATCCTCAGACAGATCAATTACTTCGCGCTCTCCGAAAATTGCGGGCTGATCTGCGACGCGCTGCACAGTCATGGGCCGCGCGCGGGCGAGAATGCGGTCGCGGTCATAGGTCAGATGTTCCGGGCCATATTCCCACATCGTCCAGCCGCGCGCTTGCGCTTCTTCGGCCAAGGCGAAGGTCGTGTCTCCGTTGATATCCACGGACTCCATCGGGTCCATCTGAAAAGCGACATGTTTTCTCATGTTTGGGGGCTCCAGCTATTTCTCACCCAAGTGAAGGCATGCGCGCGTGAAATCAATCCTCTAATCTAATCACAAAGCTGTGCAGACTTGCGCCTAAGCCTCTATTCATGACAGACAGGTCGCAAATAAAATCAAGAGAGAGCCAAATGATACTCACTAACACCGAAACCATACCGGGCCAGACCATTACACATCATGTTGGATTGGTGCAGGGCAATACTGTACGGGCCAAACATGTCGGACGGGACTTGATGGCGGGATTGAAAAATATCGTTGGCGGAGAGCTGAAGGGTTATACTGAACTTCTCGAAGATGCGCGGAAAGAGGCCACGGACAGAATGATCGCAGACGCCCAATCCAAAGGCGCCAATGCCATCGTGAATGTGCGCTTTTCGACCAGCGCCATTACCGCAGGCGCGTCCGAGCTTTATGTTTACGGCACGGGTGTGGTGATAAGCGCATGATAGGACTTGGGATAACAGTCTTACTTCTGGTGATCGGGGCCGTGTTCGGGATACGCGCTCAAAAGAAACATATTGCAATTTTAGACGCGAGAGAGGCTGCGCTGTCGCATATCCTTGTGACCAATCTGAAAGTCCTACCCATTAGCGAAAACCCACCCCAATTAGTCACAGGCTCTGTCGTCATCGCCTTTGATTACTTCCGACGCTTTATCGCAACCTTTGTGATGTTAGTGGGCGGGCGCATTACAATGTATGAAGATATGTTAGACCGCGCCCGACGCGAAGCCTTAGTGCGATTGCTGGAAGACGCTGCCGCCAAAGGTGCGCGCGAAGTGCATAACATACGCTTTGAATTTTCCCGCGTCGGAAGTTCTGAACAAGGGGCGAGGGTTGGCGGCGGAGCAGAATTACTCGCTTATGGGACCGCTATATCATGATCGAATTTTCACTGACATCTAAAGATAAAAAAGAGCTGTTTGGGCGCCATTGGGCCATTGAAAACCCGAAAGCCGCGATGGTACTCGTCCACGGATTTGGGGAACATTGCGGACGTTATGAACATATGGCGTCATATTTAAACACTCAAGGCATCGCCGTCGTCGCAGCAGATATGCGTGGTCATGGTAAAAGCGAAGGAAAGCGTGGTGTCGTGTCAGCCTATGATGATTTTCGTGAAGATTTAGACGCCTTACTAACCGAGACGCGCAGGCTCTATCCCAATACACCGCTCACGCTTTACGGTCACTCTATGGGCGGCGGGATTGTGTTGGATTATGGTTCAAGACTGACAAATGACCTGCCCATTATTGCCTCTGCACCGCTTATAACCCTGACCGATCCGATTCCGAAGGGCTTAAGGACCTTTGCAAGATTTATGGGGAAAGTGTTTCCTAAGGGCGCATTGGCCCAACCTATAGACGGAACGAAAATTTCAAACCTGCCCGACGAACAAGCACTCTACTTAAATGATCCCCTCAATCACGGTAAAATGGGATTTCGATTGGCAGAAGCCATGGTCGTGACGGGTGAAAATTTGCAAGACAGCGCCAAGGATTGGGACAGGCCTTTGCTCTTACTCCATTCAAAAGCCGATCAGCTCACCGGCTTTAACGGATCAGCTGAGTTTGCAAAACACGCAAAACAAGTTGCGTTTCACCCCTTTGAGCAAGTTCAACATGAAATGCATAATGACTCCTCGCGGACGAAGGTTTACAAGCTCATGTCCGATTTTATTTTAAAGCAAGCCCAATGAAAATTTATCATCTAAAAAATTGCGACACCTGCAAAAAAGCTATCAAAGCCTTGCAAGCCGCTGGACACGCCCCTGATTTGCATGACGTCCGCGCAGACGGATTGGATGCAGCCACGTTGTCAGCTTTAGAAAACGCGCTCGGATATGAAGCCCTCGTCAATAAGCGCTCGACAACATGGCGCGGCTTATCAGACGCTCAAAAAAACGGATTAAACCGCGAAACGGCTTTGGACCTTTTGGAACGAAACCCAACTTTAATGAAGCGCCCTGTGATTGAGCAAGATGGCAATATGACCATCGGCTGGACTAAAACCGTCCAAGAGACTTACGGCGTTAAGTAGACTTTATTTAAGACCGAAGAAGTCAAAAAAACGCACGCCTTAGATAAAGGCGCGCGTTCTGAAAATCATGATCCCGAACAATATCGGATCATCAAAATTTTATGACTAAGGCTGAACTGCCGCTCGAACCGGGGCCAAGGCATTCGCATCCGGCGCTGGGCATCCGATGAGCTTGGCTGCATTTTCAATATTTGCCAATTGTTGGTTCACCGGGATAGCCGGAGCTGCCGGGTCTTTTTTCATGACGCTGTCATAGGCTTTCCCACCCATCTGATAGGTGACTTGATTGGCTGTCCCGGCCAAGGCGGCTTCGGCAAAAGCATTTTCAATACCAATAGCTGCAACTCCGCCACTCGCTACACCGGATAATGTGCCCAAGATGAGCGTTCGCATCAACAAACCGCCGGATGATGGGCCCTGCGGAGCCGATTGAGCCGCCTGCACAGCCGCCATATAATTCGCCGTATTGTCATAAAATTTAAGGCAAGTTGGATTTGCCGCGCTCAGTTTTGTTGGAACAGCGGAACTTCCAACACTGGATGTCGTAATATCAGACAGCAATATGTCATTTGGACTCGCCAAATTGGCAGATGGCACCGTCTGGCAGGCAGACATAGAGATAACAGCGATCCCCAAAAAGAGATGTTTAGACAAGGTCATGACGGTCCTATTGTAATGAATAGATGATTTAAAAATAACATTACAAAACAAATCTGACGCCAGGCTGAATGGATAAAGAAGCGCGTTAAGGCCAGCTAATTTTTGACTAATATACCAGTTTCATCGAATGACTAAAGGCACAATGTTCCCGTCTTTATCGAACCGAATTGGGATTTCTTCGCCCGTATCCGGATCGACATAGTAAGGTGCGCTCTCAATAACAGAGACAGCTTCTCCCGCTTGTCCCGTCCGATATGCGCCCAGTTCATCGTCAGAGGGTAATTCTTTGCCCAAACGCTCGCCCATATCTATTTCTTCCGGCGCCGTTGGTGCGACGAATGGAATGGGCTGATTTAGCGGTGCATTTGTGATCGGGGCCGGGCTTTGCGCTTCATATGACGGAGCCTGCGGAACCGCGACGCTGGGTGCGGATTGTAAGATGCTCGGCAGCGCTCTTTGCTGACCGGCTTGGCCCTGTACGGGACCTAAATTTTCCATCGTGTTTTGATCGGGAAGATCAGCGATGCGGGCATAGGAGATCACCTGTTTTGCACCGCGTGTCGTGGCTGCGATCTTCGCAGCGCGTTTCAACTCGGCCTGGGTGCGTGCGACACCCATAACATAGACAATGCCATCATGAGTTTCGATGTTAAAATTGCGTGCTTTGACTAACTTATCTGCGATGAGTCGTGTGCGCACAGATTTTTCTAAAATGCCGTCTTTCGTATTCCGTATAAAAGACTGTTTGCCTTTCACCATAATTTCATTGCCGACTTGTTCAATCCCGCGAGCGGACCAAGCAATCCGGGCAGCTTCGATCTTATCATTTTGTGACGGGACATTCCCAGCCAGCAGAACGATGCCTTCTGCGACTTCGACATCGACACCTTTTAGCTTGAAATCATAGGCGCGTGTCATCCGAGCCTTAATCACACGTTCGGCGTTCACATCTTTCACAGAGCGAACAAAATTCCGCTCATCGCCTTTCTTTATCCCCGCCGTCGCCACAGCACAGCCCGACACGCTGGCCGCGAGACATAAGATCAAGACAGGTTGGAGTAGATGTTTCATAAAGGTAAATCTAAACGAACAGGGTGAACGGAAGGTTACCGAATACCACTTGAATGATATTGACAGTCAGCGGTTCAAAATTCATCTTCAAGCCATGGGACAGCCCTTTACATCCAACACTCAATTGACTGAAATTTATGAAGTTTTAGTGGCGCGGACACTTCTAAAATCCGACTGGACGCATGCCGCGCATTTTGCGGTGGCCCTCTCAATGCTGGCTGACCCAAATGAAGATCCGTTTACCGCTCTCCCTGAGATTATTCGTAGATATAACGAAGCTACAGGCGTCGAAAATACGGACGCAAGCGGATATCACCATAGTATCACGATGGCATCGCTCTTGGCGGCAAAACATATCTTAGCCGGAGCCCCTCAACATATGGCCCTTTACGACATCGCAAACAGGCTGCTCGATTCCGAGTATGGGCAATCGGATTGGATTTTATCGTATTGGACCAAGCCTGTACTATTTTCTGTCGAGGCCAGACGCGACTGGGTCGCCCCGGATCGACAGCCCTTACCTTTTCCGACCTCTGATCTGGTAGGCCCTAAAAACCACTAAAAGCATTTTCGATATATTTGACCTTGGCGAGCGGGTGGACCCTGCCCTCAATAAGCGCGAGGTCGAAGCGGATTTCGAAATCAGGTCCAAGCGCTTCGAAATTTCGCTCAACCCAGATTTCAGCGGCCTCCATCAGACGGCTAATATTGGTTTGCGTGACAAGGTCTTCCTGCGTCGGCAAGGTTTCGCGCTGTTTCACTTCGACGAAAGCGATCATATTTTTCTTGCGGGCTATCAGGTCAATCTCGCCTTCAGAGACTTTGAAGCGCTCGGCCAGAATCTTCCAGCCACGCAATTTCAACCAGCGCCCAACATGATCCTCAGCTTTGCGGCCTTCAATTTCTCTCGCGCGGCGATCTCTCATTTTAGGGATAAGGCCAAAGCATAGATGTCACGCTTGGCCCAGCCTGAGAGCTCTGCCACTTGCGCGCTGGCGCGTTTCACGCCTTCATCCGGGATGATCTGTTCCAAGGCCGATTTGACGCGGGCTTCATCCCAACTGTTATCCTCTGTTGGTGGGCCGACCAGAAGGACGAGTTCACCCCGCGGCGGGTCTGCGTCGATAGATTGGATGAGTTCGTCAAAACTTCCCTGACGCGCCTCTTCATAACGTTTAGTCAGCTCCCGAGTCAGGACAACATCACGCGCGCCTAAAACCGCGGCCATATCTGTCACGGCGGCCTTAATCCTTGGACCTGTCTCAAAAAAGATGAGCGTTGCGGGGACAGATTTTAAGCTTTCCAATTCGCGTTTGCGTGCGGCAGATTTGGCCGGCAGGAATCCGGCAAAGAGGAATTTATCACTGGGCAATCCCGATTTCACAAGGCCCGCTAAGACGGCCGACGCCCCCGGCAATGGAAACACATCATGTCCGGCCGCCACGGCTGCGCGAACCAGTTTAAACCCCGGATCAGAGACCAGCGGCGTCCCCGCATCAGAGACGAGCGCGACAGACTGCCCGTCTTCCAACCAGCCCAGCACCTGCGGAATACGGGCTGCCGCATTGTGGTCATGATAGGCGGTTAGTTTGGCTGATATGTCATATGCTTCACATAATTTGCCTGTCTGCCGTGTATCTTCGGCTAAAATACGGTCTGCGCCGCCCAACACATCCAAGGCGCGCAAAGTAATATCCCGCAAATTGCCAATCGGCGTCGCGACGACATATAGTCCGGGTGTAAGAGAGCTGCGCGATTCCCCGCTTAGGTATTGCGGGCCGGGCTGCGGCGTCATAGTATTTGTTTTCGACACGTTATATTTTTTCCGCGAAACGCGCCTGATACGTTCAGGCACAGAAGGTTAGACACATATGCCCAAATACAATCCATTTGGCCACGCTTTTAAACTCTCCCTTCTGTGCGGCTGTGCGGCGATTATGGCCGCCTGCACGACAACGGGGCCAATGCCGCCGCAAAGTCCGGCCCCCGTTGTGCAGCGCCCCGTTGAACCTATTACGCCAACACCGACAGAAACTGAGACACCTGCACCTCAAGAAGATCAAACTAAAGAGGTCGAGGTAACTGATGTTGAGGAAGCGGTTGAACCGCCAAACACAGATCAAGTTGCGGATGACGGCATATATTTCAACAATCGTGATGGATTGACCCCGCCCCATATGGCGGGTCGCGATACAAAACGTTTGGCGCTGCTCTTACCCTTTTCGACAAGCTCTTCCCGCCTCGCACAGGAAGCCCAATCCATGTACCGCGCCGCTGAAATGGCCGTCTTTGATCGAACGGGATCGGATGTCTTGCTGATCGCGCTGGACACGAAAGGCACAGAAGCCGGCGCGAGATCAGCGACCAGAGCGGCGATCAAAGCGGGCGCAGATGTGATCCTCGGTCCGATTTTGGCGGGTAATGTGAGAGCGTCTTCCCGAGAGGCGCGCAGAAGCGGAACGCCGCTGATCGCGTTTTCAACAGATCAAACAGTCGCTGGAGACGGAACCTATCTTCTGTCCTTCCCACCGGAAGCCGAAGTCGCCCGCATTGTCGATTATGTGTCCGGCACAGGTGCCACACGCTTTGCTTACCTCGGCCCCGACAGTGCTTATGGCCGCCGCGTCAAAGCCGCCTATGCCGACAAAGTCAAAGCCAATGCGGGCGAAATGACCGCGTCTGAATCTTATCAAGGCAATGATATCAGCGTCATGCAACTCCCGGCGCAAAGGATTGCCGCCTTTTATGCGGAAGGTGAAGCGCTGGCCAAAGCCAATGGGGGCATGACGCCGATGAGCTTTGAAACCATTCTCCTTCCCGAAGGCGGGACGGCCTTGCGATCACTCGCTCCGCTCCTGCCCTATTACGAAGTCGACCCGGCACGCGTGCAATTTTTGGGGACGTCGAAATGGGCAGACCCGGATACAGTTCGCGAACCGGCCCTGAATGGCGGAATTTTTGCCGGACCGGATAAGGACACGCAGCAACCTTTTTTGGACGCCTATGATCGGACCTATGGTGAAACGGCGACAACACTTGCCAGCCTCGCTTATGATGCCGTCTTTATGGGGGCCTATGTCGCCGATGGAGACCCAAGAAAACGCTATGACCGCGCAGAAAACCCCGAGGGCTTTTACGGCGTAGACGGATTGATCAGCTTTGATGCGGACGGAAAACCAGAGCGCGGATTAGCCGTCTATCAGATCAGAAATGGCCGCTTTGTCGTCATCGATCCAGCCCCGCGATCTGTGCAGGGCGGGAGTTAGGGTCTTAAGACTCTGTCAGACCGCCGCGCGGTGACGACGGTCTGAATCAGTCTCTCCCTGATCGATCTCACTATTCTGTCTCTCTCTATTCTGTCTCAAGGGGATATTTTTGTCCCCAATCTCCAAGAGCCGTAATCACCGCGTATAAATCCCGTCCCTTTCCGGTCAGGCTATATTCCACTTTTGGCGGAACAACGGGATAGACTTTTCTATTCACGATATTCGCGGCCTCTAATTCCCGCAATTGTTTGGTCATGCTGCGCTGCGTCACAGTCCCGACTTTGCGGGCGAGTTCGTTAAAGCGTAAAGTTTCGTCCAATAAATGATAGATGATAAGCCCTTTCCACTTTCCGGAAATCTGCTCCAATGCAGCCTCGACCGGACATCCAGCGCTACAATCATAGCGCACAAAACGTCGGTTCTGTTTTACGGTATCCATTTTGTACCTATATACACAAATCGTGCGTAGTTGCATGTATGACTGTAAAGCCATAAGTTCAAATCGTCAAATTTATGACGAGAGAGAGACAGATGCGCAAAACCATCCTTATCACGGGATCAACGGACGGAATCGGCTTGGAAGCGGCAAAAAGCTTGGCCGCGCAGGGTCACACCGTGTTGTTACATGGACGAAATCCGGAAAAATTATCCGCCGTTAAAAATAAACACGCCGCGGTGAAAAATGCGGAAAGTTACGTCGCGGATTTGTCAGATTTAAAAAGCGTTCAAACTCTCGCAACAGACATTGCGGCGAAACATAATCATCTCGACGTCCTGATTAATAATGCGGGTGTTTTCAAAACAGCCAAACCCATTACAAAAGACGGGTTTGATATTCGCTTTGTGGTGAACACCATCGCGCCTTATTTTCTAATGCAGCGGCTCTTGCCGCTGATGAGCAATACGGGTCGCATTTTGAATTTATCCTCCGCCGCCCAAGCCCCGGTCAGTCGCAGTGCCTTTTTCGGGGAGACGCAACTCTCAGACGGAGCCGCCTATGCGCAGAGCAAATTGGCGCTGACCATGTGGTCGCGCCATATGGCGGACACGCTCGAAAATGGCCCGACGATTATTAGCGTCAATCCCGGCTCCTTCCTTAGAACGAAAATGGTCAAAGAGGCTTATGGCTCTGACGGGAAAGATATCGCCATTGGATCAGATATCCTGACCCGCTTGGCGACCGGTCCTCAATATTCGGAGTCCAATGGGCACTATTTTGATAATGATAGCGGCCAATTCGCCTCTCCGCACCCTGACGCAATGAACCCGCAAAAGAATAAACAGATTATAGAGTGGATGGAGGCTTTGCTGCCATCGCTTTTAAACGAAAAGTAAAATCAAAATGAAAGCCATGATCCTGAATAGCTATGGCGAGACAGCTGAATTTGAGCTGGCCGATATGCCAAAGACTGAGGCGAAACCCGGCCATGTTGTGGTCCGCATTGCGGCGACAAGTGTAAATACGGTCGACACAATGATCCGCGTCATGGGGCAAGAGCAACTGCCCTTCGCGCCTGACCTGCCTGCCATTTTAGGCATGGATTTTACCGGAACTGTGGAGGCTGTGGGTGAAGGCGTCACAGAGTTTTCCGTCGGTGATGAAGTCTATGGCTGCGCCGGAGGTCTGGCCGATCTGAAAGGCGCATTGGCCGAATATATGGTCGCGGATGCCAAACTGATTGCGCATAAACCCACAACGCTGTCCATGCGTCAGGCGGCGGCTTTACCGCTCGTCGCGATTACCGCTTATGAAGGCTTAGAGAGAGTCGGGACGCTGAAAGACAAAAATGTCCTGGTCCATGGCGGCACGGGCGGCGTTGGTCACGTGGCTGTACAACTCGCCAAACATCACGGGGCAAATGTCTTTTCCACCATCAGCAAAGACGCACAGGCCGAGATTGTGAAAAGCTACGGCGCCACACCGATTAATTATAAATCGAACAGCGTCGAGGATTATGTTGCCAAACATACCGGCGGTGCAGGATTTGACGTGATCTATGATTCTGTCGGCGGAGAAAATATGGCGACATCTTTCGAGGCCGCCGCCCTGAACGCCCATATCGTCACGACCGTTTCACTGCTGGAGCTCGATTTATCGCTCGCCCATTTCAAAGGCCTGTCAGTCCATGTCGTCTTTATGCTGATCCAGATGCTGCATAATTATAAGCGCGAAACACACGGCGCGATCTTACGCGATATCGCCGCAATCGTAGATGCAGAGGCCCTTACGCCACTGCTGGATGATACGCAGTTTAAATTGGCCGACGTCGGTAAAACCTATGCCCGTCTGACGAGTGGGGCGGCCACGGGTAAAGTCGTGGTGGAGGTTTAACATTTATATCTCGAAATTCGTTTTTCATTTAGTGAGGCATTTCAAAACCTTACAATTTATTTGAGAGAATAATCCTTAAATTGGGATTTGGGGGTCATATTACATGGGTTCTTTCAAACATTGGACAGGGTAGCGCTCTCTATCTGGTTTGGAAGACGGCAGGGCTGAGCATCTTGGGTGAGACCAAGACTGTGCCGGGCCTTTTGCGGCGAGCGTTGACCACTGGGCGTTAACCGGGGCTGTTGTGACCACCTTTAAAAGAGGTGGGGTCGGTATGCGGCGGTAGGAAACGTCGCGTGCTGACAGGTTTGGTCATCCTAACCAGATGATGCGGCCTCATGATTTGCATGACCGGAACGGATTAACTGTGGGACCCCCAACCGTTGCATCAAAAACTGTTGCCGCAGAGCCGAGCAAATGGCGTAAGCCAAATGCGGGGGATTAGATTTACAACCTAATCAAGAGGTCTTCTGTAAAACAAAACTAAATTATACCTTCTGGTACACCATCAGAAGATCAACTCTGCGGGCACGTCCTGTTT
>CAZBDT010000001.1:63347-66956 GCA_964490745.1 uncultured Algimonas sp. | reverse complement strand
GCGTAACACCGTGGGCGCAATCTTATCTAAAATAAGCCCTAAGACATTCGCAATGTTCGGTATGAACCCGGAAATGTTTATTGCCGAAACAGGCCGTATAATCGAGGATGAAAAAGGCGCGCGCGTCGTCGCCAAGATAACCTATGATTTGCTAGAGAGCCGTCATGAAGATGCGGATATTTTCATGCCAGATAGTCTGCCTGATGGCCTCACAAGCGCAGTAGAGGCGAAGCGCCATGTATATCAATATGTGAGAACGGACTCAAAACCTGAGCGCAAATTCGTGAGTGAACTAGAGGCAAGTGATGCCGTTGTGGTCTATGCAAAGCTCCCTAGCGGTTTCAAAATCCCAACGCCTGTAGGTAACTATAATCCGGACTGGGCTATCGCCTTCAAAGACGGGCATCTGAAGCATATTTACTTCGTAGCGGAGACTAAAGGTAGCTTGAGTAAGATGAATTTGCGGGAAAGCGAGCAAGCCAAAATAGATTGCGCTAAGAAGTTTTTTGAACGCGTACAGACGCCAGATGTTAAATATGATGTCGTCTCAAATTTTGATGAATTGATGAATATCGTCGCTTGATTGAACTCTTGTTTGGAAAGAAAATATGGTGTCTCGTAAACTCAGGTCTGGCTCTCTAACCGACCTTGAGGTCGGTGTAATAAGAAATTTGCTCGGACGTGGTTACAGGAACCAAGTGATACTTGGATTGATAAACACATTGAGGCGTCTGGAGGGGAAAGAGGAGACTAACGGAGGCCGCATATCGGAGGTGAAAACTGATAAGCCACGTTACAAAGGCATCTCAGCGGCATCTAATGAAGTTACGGATGATTTTATACACAAGGCAGAAACACCTACCGGGTTTTCGTCAATTAGCACCCATCCACTTGATCGTAAGAGGTTAAATGAACTGTTTCCATACAACGCTGAAACCGACCAAGTAGCAATTACTGAAACGGACTATATTGAGTGTAAAAAGGCATTTGGCACCCAGTACCTCATAAGTAATTGTCTGAAAGCAATTGCAGCTTTTTCAAACAACAAGGGCGGGTATCTTGTCTTTGGCGTTGTTGATAAAACATGGAGCGTTATTGGGATTGACGGAGAGAACTTTCGAAAACTAGATAGGAAAAACTTCAACCAATCTCTCTTGTCATGTTTGAGTTGTGCCGTTGATTTTGAAATGACAACCCACATTGTCGGAACGAAAACAATCGGAATTATGTATGTCCATCCCGCAAAAATAAAGCCCGTGATAGCCATAAAAGGTGCCGCAAATGGGGTTGGAACAGGCCATATATACTTTCGGTATCAGGCCGAAAATCGGCTAATTGGCCCTACAGAATTGCAACAAATTATAGAGGAAAGAATACGAACTTTATCCGAGACGGTTCTATCTAAACACTTATCTAACATCTTACAAAATGGAATTGAGAATTCGGCTGTATTGAATATTGAATCAGGAGAAGTGGATGGGAAAGCTGGAAAATTCCTGATTGACGAGGAACTTTTACCCAAGCTTTCATTTGTTAGAGAAGGTGAGTTTGTTGAGAAGTCAGGTAAGGCAACCCTCCGACTCATTGGCGATATGAAAAGCACGGCTACTGTTGTAAAAAGAGAGCTTCAAAGCAAAACAGACAAGTATCCTTTTTCATGGCGTCAGGTCACCCAAGCAGTGAAAAAAGAGTGTCCTGTTTCTACGACGAACACCGTGAATAATGTAATAAAAGCTCACGATTTGAAAAACAAAGAGCCATATTCGGGATACAATTTTCGGACGAAAGAGCACGAAGAACGCCACCTGAAGACTGGGAAAATTCCATCGGGAACTGCAAGTATATACAATCAGGCAGCTATTGATTTTATAGTTGAGCAAATCAAAAATGTTTAATGTGAAGAACTCTATGCGCTAATACATGCAAAGATTTACGCTTGAGAGTATTTGCCTCAAACTGAATCTTAAAGGCCATCGACTCCGCATCTAGACGCTACCATCGAGCAAGCGTCCTCGCCGGACGGGCAGGCTATTCGCTTCTCGCTTACGCTACGAATAGCCTAGAGCTTGGCGGGAGAAAGCCAAATTTTGTAATTTCCCTAAAACTGCCAATATGGTGCGAATTGTGGTAACAATAAACAGTCTATTGACAATTTCACCCCATTTAAGCTATTGAAATATATAGTCTAATTGTTTCCGGGTCTTGTCGTCCCCGGTGCGCCATTATCTTCAAAGTCCAATCACATAAGTCGTTGAAAAGACTGCGTATTGCCTTTGTAAACCTTTGATCTCTTGAAATTTCTTCGATTTTTGTACCACTTTTTGTGCTACTAATTGGGCTAAAATGAACCGTACTAGGAAATCGACCCATTATCTAAAAAGATGCAGACTGATCTTCGCATTTATTGGGTTATGATTATCGAGATGGACTACAAGAATTTACATCAAGCGCCTTGATTTTGTATGTTGTGTTCTTCGATGAATTTTTCAAGATCTTCGTCAAATTCGTAGTCGTAATAGTCACTTACGGGTTTAGGAACTCCAGAACCCCAATAACGCCAACCGTGCGGACTGTATTTAACACTATCAACGATGTCGATTCCCCGTTTTCCTTGGCAAAGCGTCGTAATATATTCGATCACTTTAAAGATAAAATCCAGACTAACCCCCTTAGACGAATGTTCGTAAATCATCTCTTCCCAAAAACTTAAAACTGAGCCTCCTTCATAGCGAACACTTAATAACAACCATGTCTTATTACCGTCGTGAAAACTGGCCAGCAACGCCTTATTATTATCCAAAGTGTCTATGAAGGAACATCTATTGATCCATCTTCTGGCTGGTATGCCCATAAGTTAATCTCCATAATAGGCGGAGACTTCGATGATTGTGTCAGGAGGCAACCTTCCATCTTCAACGCGCCGCGCTATCTCTTCTAATCGGTGGTGACCTGTTTGAACCTCAATGCGTGAACCAGGCAAGCGCGTGGTGTCACCTGGTAGATGTTTGTGCCCTATTGAAATAGGATCTGATCCATTCGGCCCTCCGAAACGCAATAGCTCTTCATTTGTCAGATTCTCCACACCTTCAATACCTAGGTCCGGATTACCTGTAATCTGATCTTCATTGATTGGATGGCGGCCCCTTACATTATTCCGGTCGACAAGTTTATCAGCGCGTATAATAGCTCGATCTCTCTGAGGATGAAAAGGTAGTCCGTTTAAATGTCCGTTGCTGGCATCAGGGGAAATGTCATTTAAAGGTCGCGAATCTAAGTTATTGAGCCAATCTTGCCGTGACGTTGGCGCATGAACAGCCGCATTATAGAAATTTCCATCATGACCCTGATAGATTTCTTCACCATTTCGTCCCCTAAAGGTATTCTGACCAAAATCATTTGTGCCAGTAGGTAAAGAACCTGGAGGAGGTTCGCCACGCCAACAATCATTATGCACCAACACTGCTGGAGCATTCGTGTTGCTATTATCCGCGACAAAATAAGTGTGGGAGTTCGCTACTTCCAAATTATAGGCCGTGAAAGGTTCATCCACGACTTTCCATTCGGCGATCAGAACAGCTGTACCGTCACAAGTTTCAAGGGCCATACCGA
>CAZBDT010000001.1:0-63337 GCA_964490745.1 uncultured Algimonas sp. | reverse complement strand
CTGGTATCCATTCATCCGTTTCTGGGGTATAAAAAGGATGTTCATGGGTCGTAACGATTTTATTCGTTTCGCCAATGTCAGGGAAATCAAGCGTTAAATGAATCTGGTTGTCGTGATGTTCACTCCAAACGCCATTGACTCTACTGATGACATTGCCAGTGGGTTTAACAGACCGCGCCCCTTGTCGATCGAGCTTGGTAATAAATTCCCGTCCATGCCAAAGGAAACGTTGTTTATCTTGCATAACACCTAGGGGCTGATAGGTCCAATTATCTGTATCACGCCATTTGGCGTAAATAAGCTGAGTATCGGACTCAGGGTATGATGCATCATTAGGATCATATGGCTCCGAATGACGTTTAAGCGTGTCCAATTTAGCCTGCCCTAACGGGACGGTGGCGATTTCGCCTTGAGCGGCATTGACATGCAAAGCCTGACCATTAAATATTAGGAAATCCAGCGGTTTAATGTCTTCATGACTAGTGTTGATCCATTGTTTCTCAAGTGGTCTGTAGACGGTGAGTTTGTGATCAAGTTTATGGCCGGTGGACGCCGAGGTCGAAACACGATTGTCTTGAGAATACGTGTTGCTCCCTAAGAAAAGTAGTGAAAGTAATAGCAGAACAATAATTACTAATTTTGTTTTCACTAATTAAAGTATCCTAAAGTGGCAACCTATTGTGCTTCATTATCCTCACAAAATCAAAGCCTTTCCATAGTGTTTCTAATTAAACCGTCCTAAATCGGGATGAGTTTTTTGGCATTTTGCGATAGGTGTTATGAGTTTCGTTGGTTGAAATTTTGCTATGTCTGTACCCCAAGCATTCGGGAATATTTAGCTCGCGGATCTTCCGTTGCAAGTTGTGTGTATTGATTTTTAGTTGATTCTAAGTTTCGTGCAACGCGATGTGAAACCGATTGTGCAACAACTATTTAAAATTTGTCAGTCAAGTTATTGTAATTGTTAAAGAAAATAAATTGTATTGACCCTTCCCCGGTGCGCCATTATCTTCAAAACCCAATCACATCAGTCGTTGAAAAGACTGCGTATTGCCTTTGTAAACCTTTGATCTCTTGAAATTTCTTCGATTTTTGTACCACTTTTTGTGCTACAAATTGGGCTAAAATGAGCCGTGACTAGGAAATCGACCCACTATCTAAAAAGATGCAGAGAGCGTTGGCATTGAATTGCGCTTTTCAGACACTGACAGTGACCTAAATCCACCCTTATCAGATGAATGGGTGAAACCAAGATTTTGTCTCCCGGGGCGTTAGATGGATTGAATGAAGAGGCTCAGCTCATTGTAAGCGTCTTGATATAATATGCTTGATGTGTCTGAGTTTAAACACTTTCGGATTAATCATTCAAAGCTCTTTGCCGACAAGCATAATCACATCAATGGGATTGAGAATTTCCGAAGCCTAGCGAAGCAGAACATGCGCAGATTTAATGGTATTCCGAAGGCACATTTCGGCTTATATTTGAAGGAATGTGAGTGACGTTTTAATAAACTGGATCCGCTCAGCTAGCAACGGTAGTTAAGACAATGAGTTAAAAAGAATATGGGCTAGTTATGGAGGACAGCCCTTAGTGTATTTCAAACTTTTTGCGTTCCATTGCATTAAACTAACACTTAATCTTTTTCCAAAAATAAGATAATCGCAAAAAATAATGATGCTTGCGGAATCGATCAAAAAATAGCTATCTAGTCATGATTGAAATTTTTATTTTCGCCTCCCGTTTTATCGATGATCACCAATCTGACAAAAATTCGTGTTTCGGCACCGACGGCTTTGAGCCCAACCTTTTCTGCGTTGGACGTTTTTCCAAAATGGAATTGGTTGTTTGAAAGCCATCAAGGTATCATTGACTCATTCAGGCCTGATGTTGCCATATACTACACCGGAGCGCTGGCGAGTTTTCAGGGGCGAAATGGCGTCTATTTTCCCGTGAGACGGCGCTTGGTCGCGCAGAAAAGTGCTCATGATAGTTGGCACAAAAAAACCCTAGCAGAGCTCCGCGACAACATATTTGTGACGACCTTTCCATCTGATGAAAAGCTTACTTATCTGACACGGGGTGATACAGAAAGATATGAAGTTGAGCCTGATCAAGTTTTCCCTGTGCATGATATTTCAGGTGCGCGAATGGCGGTTGAAATGGGGCTTGGGTATTCTGCCATGCCAGAAGTAATTGTTGAGAGCCTGTGTGAAACGAGCGAGTATATAACTCTATTCCCCGATTGGCGCGTTAGTGATGCTTATATGGTCTGCTTATTTGATGATCTAACAATTTCTTTTGGTGACTTATCTCCTCTATTATTGTCTCTAGAAGTTTATACGTTTTCCAATTGGGCTGCCCTGGCATCTGGGTCCAATATTCTCACATTCCCGTCCGCTAATGTCTGACCACCAGCCATCAAAAATAAAGTCTGATCTAGAAGTGCGCTCACGTTGGGGGTTGCGAGGACGTATGGTTTCCAACACTGGAATGCTCGCGGGTGCGCGGCTGCTCTCTGCGCTGATGGGCGTTGCCACTCTCATTCTCGCAGCGCGCATTCTCTCTGATAATGTCGCTTTTGGGACGCTTTTATTCGTGCATGCTTACATGTTGTTTTTTTCAGAGATCGCTTCGTTTCAAATCTGGCAGACCTTGATCCGATTTGGTGCGGATGAATTGAAGTCTCGAAATGCTAATCGGCTAGGCAGCTTGATAAAAACGGGTCTTGTAATCGATTTTATAGCCGCGATTTTGGCATTTTTTTTGGCGGTGAGTTTATTCAACCTTTTTATCTGGGCGCAGTCATTAATAGGTGAAATGCCGCAACTCTCTGGAGGTGAAACACTCAATTCCGTACAATTAAACAACTATGTTTTCGCTTATTGCACGGTCATTCTCTTCCGGCAGATCAATGTTGCCATTGGCGTTTTCAGACTTTTCGATAAGTTTTTCGTTCTGGCTCTTCGTGCGTTGGTTATGCCAACTATTCGATTGGCTGGTGTATTAATAGCCGGATTGCAAGGCTGGGGTCTAAAAGAGCTTCTGATCATCTGGTTCTTAGCCTCTCTAGCGAGTTATTTGGTGCTACAAGGATTTGCTGCGCTGGAGCTTGGCAAACGTCGATTATGGGGCGTTATTCGTCACGCCGAGTTTTGCCGTACAAAATCATTCCCCGGTCTTTATGCCTTCATTGTCAAAACGAATATCGACTCCACGCTTTCAGCGGCAAAAGCTAATTTTCCAAGCTTAGCTATCATGTTGGTTTTTGGCCCCGCCTTACTTGCAGTCTATAAGATTGCCGAGGAAATTTCACGCCTTCTCTCCCGTGCCATCACACTGTTCAATCAGGTCTTGTTCCCTGAATTAAGCCGTATGGCGGCTGATTTGGATATGAAAGCTTTAGCGCGGGTTACAGCGCGAGCAGCACTAGGCATTGGTTTTGTTGGGTTTGGATTATCGATTGTTGTATTGATCTTTGGCGTTGATCTCGTCAAAGGTGCTTTCGATGCGAGTTTTGAAGATGCCCCGTTGCTGGCTGTCATGTTGCTTGTCGCCTCTTCTTTGATTGGGATTGCCACGCCATTTTACACGGCGCTTTATGTCTTGTTGCGGCCCGGCAGCGCCATCTGGGCGCGCATTATTGGGCTGACAAGTTTTATTGGTTTATTCTTTATCTTATCGGACCAATTTGGACTTTTCGCGATTGGGTGGGCGGCAATTTTTGGGGCGGCAATTGAAATTTCTGCGGTTATTATTTTCACTCGAAGACAATTAAAACTAAATCGAATGTCCTCAGCCTCTCAGGATTGACAAAATTATATCCGCTGCCCGCGCTACAGGGTTCCAATCTGGGTCTCCCATTGCCGCGCGGCACCCTTCAATCTGTGCGGACTGATAAATTTCAAGATCAATAAACGCCCCATTCAACGCTTCCATGACGCCATTAGTTGTATGGCAGACCTGCCCATAGCGCCAATGGGCGTAATCAGGGTTATCTTGCCAAGGCGTCGTCTCTGGACCGATAAATATGCAAGGTTTAGGTTTTGATAAAAACTCGTAAACTTGACTGCTAACATCGCCTAAATAAATATCCGCTAAACGTGTATAAGTCATATCTGTTGAACGTGGACTGCCCAGATCAATATGTATGTTGGGATATTTTTCAAAGGCCAAGACACGCGCCCGCTCTGCTTCTGAGGCGATTTTAAAAAGCCGTATATGAGGCGCTAGAATAAAATTAAATTCCGGAGTCTGTGCAAAAGACTCCAGCAGTTTAAAACCGTATTCACTCCAAGATGAAAGTGTCTTATCAAAATGTGGATTGTATAAAACAATAGGATGATTTGTTGGAAATAGATTTGGAAGTTCAGCGTCTAAATGTCTTACAACATATGGCTTTATGTAACCCGTAACATAACAGTTTTCGGCTCGTACGACTCCCTTTTCAATCATGCGAGATTTATCTTTCTGACCTGCGACCAAAACATGGTCGAAATGCCGTATACGCGGATCATAGCTTTTGGCCCGATCTCCTGCCCCATGAGGTGTATGGAAAAAAATTGGAAACCGTCCCGGCCAATGTCGCAGAATAGTTGACGTCCGCTCTGCTACCAGCAAAGCTTCTAACTTTTTGAACTGACTTATATTGTTGAAAAGTACTGACAGCTTCGGAGAAATGACTCTGAGTAACGGATTTGCGGTCAAAACCCTCACATCAGGATTGTTCCACCCTAAATCTTGCAACAAAGCCTCACACATCGCTTTTTCATTTTGGTTGCAGACATATATGACAACTTTCACATCCGGCGCCTTCGCCAGTTCAGTCGCAGGCGGAATCAAGTGCAAAATATGATGAATGCCCCCGATTAAGAGAAAGCCGATTGCGATGTCAGAACGATCATTTGTCATTGTATAAAACAGAGTTGTTTTTCGGAATAATCCTCAGGGCTGAAAATTTAGCTTTAGAGATAGTCGCACAATAGCTCCAAACTGTATACTGCGAGGCTCTAAATGCAACTTGGTGATTAATGGCTGTAAGCCCCACATAATTCAAAACTTATTGGACCGATAAGCTAATAGAAATTTTGGAAATCTCCGCAAACGCCATAGTGAATATTGGAGCTATCAGGGCGAAGAAAACGCGCGAAAACCCCTTCCGAAATTTGCGTTTCAAAGACAAAATTCTAACCCAAGGGGTGCCATTCAAAGATGATGGATTAGGTCGTGAAAATTTGCGGCTAGGCGTTTGAGTGCAGTACACTTTTTCCTGAAACAATTACAGCCTGCAGGAGCCCTAACCGAACTTTAATCAAAGCGTGTCATAATTTCGTCAAAGGAAAGTACACTCATGAACAATTTTTTATTAATTGCGCTAGCGGTATTTTCGTCATTTTTTCTGGGTTATGCTTGGCGTCGTTTTACTCTAAAATGGCAAACAAAAGCTAATACTGCAAAGCTTGAAGCCGATATCCAAGCAGAACAAATGGCCGCGACCGTTTCAGCGTCTCTTGATGGAATTATCATTATTAATTCGGATGGACGAATCGTGGAATTCAGTGAATCCGCAGAGCGTATTTTTGGATATAAGAAAGAAGACATTTTAGGCGAAAACATGGCCGCGTTCATTGTGCCGGAGCGATATCGAGAGGCTCATAATGCTGGCATGGAGAGAATGCGGGAAACCGGCAAAGCCAATATCCTAGGTCAGCGTATTGAAATCGAGGCCGTTCGTGCGAACGGAGAGGAGTTCATGTCCGAGCTTGCAATTTCTAGAAGTCGGAGCTCTTCGGGTGATATTTTTATCGCTTATATTCGAGATATTTCAGAAGCGAAGGCTGCGGAGAAGGCCCTTGTGGATGCCAAGGAGGCTGCCGAGCTAGCCAATCGTGCAAAGACACAATTTATCTCCGCTATGAGTCACGAAATTAGAACGCCTTTCAATGCCGTTCTGGGTATCCTTGATATTCTCGGAGACACCAAACTTACCCAAGACCAAAAACAGCTTATCCAAACCGCTGAGCGAACTTCTAAATCTCTATTGCGGATTATCAATGATGTATTGGATTACGCCAGAATTTCGTCTGGATCGGTAAAGGTTCAAGAGGAGCCATTCTATGCTGCGGATGTCTTTGATGATGTCTATCGTTTGTTTGCAATGCAAGCGAAAGAGCGGGGTATTGATCTCGTGATCAAGTCTGAGGCAACCTCGAAAATTCACCTGTCAGGTGACGTAGGTCGAATACGCCAGATTCTCATGAATTTTGTGAGTAACGCAATCAAATATACCGACAAGGGTAGGGTCGAATTAATTGTCGATGCACAGGAGACTGACAAAGACAAATGGAGTTTAATGTGTCGCGTAAAGGACACAGGTGTAGGTATAAAGCCTGATAAATTAGAGCGGCTATTCGAAGAGTTTTATATGGTCGATGATTTAGATACACGCTCTTCCGAAGGGACTGGATTAGGACTGACGATCTGTAAAGTTCTCGTAAAAATGATGAAGGGTGACATAGGCGTAGAAAGTGAATTTGGGAAGGGGTCTAATTTCTGGATTAAAATTCCATTGGCGAAAGCTTTAGCGCCTATTGCGTCTGATGTCGGAGTGGGTCCTTTGGCCGATATTTCGGGAAAAGAAATCTTACTGGCGGAGGATAATGCCACAAATCGTATGGTCGTCACACGTATTCTCAAAAAGCATGGTGCTAAAATTGTTGCGGCTGTTAACGGAGTAGAAGCTTTATCCATCCTTGATTTGCAAGGGTTTGATTTGCTTTTAACAGATATTTTCATGCCTGAAATGGGCGGCAAAGAACTCGTACGTTTGTTACGAAAACGGGAATGTCTTAACGCAAACATTCCAGTGATTGCTCTAACGGCTATGGGCGATATGCGTGAAGCTGAAGAGCTTAAATCATATGGTGTCGATCAAGTTGTGCTGAAGCCTTTTAACACGAGAGATCTGATAAATGCTGTAGCTGATCAGTGTAAGAAATATCAAGAAAAACAATCATCGTTAAAGGCTAATGATATTAACACTCCTCCTATGAAGGTATCAGGCGGATTATTGGACGGATTGGATGCCGAGGATATTGTTGAGATTAAAGGCCAATTCGAAATTGACTTGACCAATGTTACAGCCTCATTGCGCAACGCAATTGTGGCCCAAGATATAAATGCCGTAAAGTTTGCGAGTCACACTTTGAAAGGCCTGGCTGGATTATACGGATTAGTTGAGCTGTCAGAACATGCCGCGTTAACAAATTCTCATTGCTTTTCTGATACCCTTAAGGAGATGGTGAAGCATGGAACGAGAGCTATAGAATTAGCCGAAGTAACCCTGCGCAATTTAGACGACCTCTTTGGCAAGAATGAAGAGGCGGCATAGGTGATGAAATGGCGAAGGCAAAAACAACACCAAAGGTGTTGATTGTAGAAGATACATTATCCATGGCGTTAATGTATCAACAGCATTTAAAAAAATCAGGTATTCAGTCTCAGATTTGTAAATCTGGCGCACTCGCATTGATTGAACTCCGAAAAGGGAAAATTGATACGGTCTTATTGGATCTTCAACTCCCGGATATGAACGGCCTTGATATCATCCAGGAAATGGATGGTACGGATCACAACATTACGTTTATAGTCATTACTGCCAATGGGTCCATTAACACGGCTGTCGACGCGATGCGAGCTGGCGCTTATGATTTTTTGATAAAGCCATTTCCTGCGGAGAAACTTCTCACGACGGTCAAGAATGCTCTCGAACGAGATAAGCTTACAAAAACTGCACAAAGTCTAAAGACGAATTTAAAAACTAATCAAGTTCCCGGATTTGTTGGTGAGTCAGCGCCAATGTTGGCCGTTTATGAAATGATTGAGAATGTCGCGAATTCTAACGCAGCCGTCTTTATCACGGGCGAGTCCGGAACAGGTAAAGAGGTGACAGCTCAGGCAATACACAAGGTAAGTCTTCGTCGTGACGCTCCATTTATCGCATTGAATTGCGCGGCATTGCCCGAAAACCTGATCGAGTCAGAAATTTTCGGCCACGTTAAAGGAGCCTTCACCGGGGCGCATGAATCAAGGAAAGGCGCAGCAAGCCAAGCAAATGGTGGCACTCTATTCCTAGATGAAATTTGCGAGATGGACATTAATCTTCAAGCTAAACTTCTGCGGTTTTTACAGACCGGTCAAATTAAGCGAGTAGGTAGTGATTGGTCGGAAGATGTTGATGTACGTATCGTGTGCGCAACCAACAGAAATCCTATGACAGAGGTTGCGGAAAAACGGTTCCGGGAGGATTTATTCTATCGCCTCGATGTGCTCTCAATTGAATTACCGCCCTTATCTCGTCGCGGGAAAGACGTCATTTTGTTGGCCGAAAGTTTCTTGAAGAAATATGCCGCCGAAGAAGGTAAGCATTTCAAGGCAATTTCACCTGAGGCCCAAGAGCTGATGCTTGAATATCATTGGCCTGGCAATATTCGCGAACTACAGAACGCCGTCCGAAAGGCCGCAGTGATTTATGATGGTGTAGAACTGGAACCACACATGTTATCGCTAAATGCGAGCCGTTCGGTGCCCCAAAAACAAGAATATAGCCTGATTGGAAGTGTCGATGCGCCGTCCGTTATCACGCCGCAACAATCTATGAAAAAACTGCTTAGCGTAGATATTCATCAACCCATGACGACTATCGAACGGAATATAATTGAAGCAGTGATTTCTTCCTGTAACGGGAGCATTCCCAAGGCATCTAAAATATTGCACCTCAGCCCGTCTACAATATATCGGAAACGTGAGATTTGGGAACAGGCAAGCCAAGATCGGCGAGATGTTTCGAAAATTGCAATATAAATTTCCTGTCACATATTAGCTCACCGTTCTTACGGGGCCCTCAGACCGATTTCACTGAGGTGGAGTTCTCATTCAGGCATCTGATGTGAAAAGCGTCAGATGCTTTTTTGTTTTATCGCGTCTCTTTTTTCGCCTTGATCGTGCACGCCTGAACGCTTGGTCGGGGTTGTATAGATCACAAAGATCTGAGCGCATTGCTCCAAGTTCAACAATTTTTAATTGTATTTTGGCTATACACGTAAAGGTAGAACATTGATCTGGCAAGGGCGCCTATCAAATTTGGGATCCAAACACTTAACGTCATTTTTCGATCGTTGAGGCCAAGCGGTATAGGGACAAAATGGCTGATAAAAAAAATGTAAGTGAAGTATTGATCGTGGAGAGTGTATTATCTGTTGCGATTAGGTACCAACGTAATCTGGCTCGAGCAGGGATTGAAGCCGAATATTGTCAAACACTTGAAGAGGCGCTTTTATTATTGAAAACGGGCCGCCATTTTACTGTTATTCTTGATCCAGATCTAAAGGACGGAAACGGAATTGACGTCATTCAAAAGATGAAAGCCACGAATTCTTCTATCAATCTCATTGTGACGACAGCAAAGGGATCGATAAATATGGCTGTTGACTCAATGAGGGCAGGTGCATTTGATTTTCTCATCAAACCGTTCCCGGTCGAAAAACTATTAAAAACAGTACGAAGTGCCATCAACAATAAAACCGTATCCACGCCTATCCACACTCCAAAACAGACGAAAGCGTTACAAGGAAATGCCGGCTTCATTGGCGAATCAGAACCCATGCGGGAAGTTTATAAGTTGATTGAGAGTGTCGCCAGTTCATCCGCAGCAGTTTTTATAACGGGCGAGTCCGGAACAGGTAAAGAGGTGACGGCTCAAGCGATTCATGAATTGAGTGACCGGCGCGAAGCGCCTTTTATCGCGTTGAATTGTGCCGCCTTGCCTGAGCATTTGATAGAGTCTGAAATTTTCGGGCATATAAAAGGTGCATTTACCGGCGCAAATCAAGCGAGGGCGGGTGCCGCCTCTATGGCCAATGGAGGAACGTTGTTCTTGGATGAAATTTGTGAAATGGATATTGCACTTCAGGCCAAATTATTACGCTTCCTACAAACGGGTCACGTCAAACGCGTTGGAAGTGACTGGATAGAAGAGGTTGATGTACGTATTATTTGCGCCACAAATCGCAAACCTATTATAGAAGTCTCGGAAAAACGATTTCGAGAAGACTTGTTTTATCGTTTGGACGTTTTGACCATTGAATTACCGCAACTTTCTAAACGTGGCGGTGACATTATCTTGCTTGCAGAGCACTTTTTGCAACAATACGCAGCAGAAGAAGATAAAGCGTTCAAAAGAATATCATCTGAGGCGCGGTTAGAGATGTTGGCGTATCACTGGCCGGGCAATGTACGGGAATTACAAAATATAATCCGAAAAGCCGTGGTCATTCACGATGGCGTAGAGCTTGAATTGCATATGTTGACGTTTAAACACGCCAAGGGCTTAGGCGCCTCTGATGATTATAATTTGATTGGATTGGTTCAAAATTCGAAACCTGTGACTCCTATGGATTCCCTGAAAAAAATGGTTCCAATTGATGTCATTCAACCGATGATACAAATTGAAAAGCAGATCATCGAGGCCGTAATCTCATCCTGTAATGGAAGCATTCCGAAAGCCTCTCAAATCTTACAGCTCAGTCCCTCAACAATATACAGGAAGAGAGAAGGCTGGATTAAAGATGATTTAGAGAAACAATATAAAGCGAGTTAGGCCGCAACTCATTCTCGAATTTGCACAAAATGTGTAAATATGCGACCCGTCATACGAAATTTCCAACCTTACTATACTGAACCAATGGTACAGTAATTTTCAGGCGGACTATCTCGGTGAAGCTAATCGTTATCAATTGTCTAAAAGCGTGTCTGACGAGGAATGGTTTTATCAAATTTGGGTAGAAGGTTGGCAGTTCGGAACGACACCGATACTTTGCGATAGACGAGCTTTAGCAGTGTGTAATTCAGCTCGCGCCATTTGTTCGCGGATGTAGGACAGTTCCTTCATTAATTCTTCTTTAACTAAGTAAGTTTCAGGTTTTGTTCCTGACCTAACATCTTTATTCAGATCATCTGTGATCTCGCCCTGTACAGACAGAGCATTCCACGCCAGCGTTAGGTCATAATCTAATGTATGCATTTGTTCACGAGCGATCATGACCTGTGCCATCACCGCACTTGCGAGAATTTCGGTTTGTCTTTTTTGTTCGTCTAACGCGATTTGTCCGTTTCGCTTTGTTTCACCAATCTGGCCAATGCGTAGAAGATCCCAGCTTAGATTTACGCCAGCAGATAGAAAATCTTGATTTAGGACGAAGCTATTCGTGTTATGGTTTGCGCCGAGAAAAAATCGCATTGCAGGCAAATGCCGCCAGAGATCTTCCTTGTTCTTTAGCTTTGTCAAGTCAGTTCTGTAGAGCGCTTGGCGGATTTCTGGTCGGTTTTGATAAGCTATATTGATAAGTTCTAAGACATCTTTATTTCCCATTTCTCCTAAATCAGAAGGTAGGCGCGTCGACTCCAGATTGAATTGGCTTCCTGCTGGAACATTCATTAATCTGGCAAGTTCGGGTTTCGCCGATAGCAATGATCTATAAAGCGATTGGTACCACCGATTGATATCTATTAACTCACGTTGAAACATCAATTCTTGTAACTTAGTTTCCGGATTCTGTTCTGCGCGCTGGCGAGAGAGGTCTAAGGCGTAAGTGACCCGACCTTTCAGCCAGTCAGACTTTTTTTCAGCTTGTTCGAAGGCAACCGCACGCCAATAGGCGTTTTCAACATCCACCATCATTTTATTGCAAAGATATTGGTTTTGCTCAGTTTGCGAGTAGGCATTGATGGCGCGTCTATTAGCTTTAAACCCGCTTAAACCGATTTCTAATAGGTCCCAGCTCGCGGTCAGGTTTGATCTCGCATTAGCTTGGTCCTGAGCTGTGAAAAAATCTTGTGGCATTGTATCTGACGGATCATCTACTCGTTTTCCAATAGAGGCGTCCGTGTTATTTCTCCACGTTCCGTAGCTGTTGGCATAGACTTTCGGCAAAAAGTCTTTCCCGTCCATCCCGGCTTTTCTGACTGTCTCGACGAGCTGAGTCTGAGCGCGAGCATATTCTGAATTATGAGAGAGGGTCCGACGCCTCACATCCTCGATGGTCAGAGACGTGTCGGTTTCTAGTGGAACAGCATGAGTGCGCAATGCGCTATCAGTCAAATCCGAGGTGTTTGTGCCATCATACTTTGCGGCCGTCGTCGCGCACCCTCCACCGGCGAAGCTTGCAAGAAGCCCGAACAATATAAGTGTGTTTTTAAAGGGTCGGTCTTTTTGCGCAATTGTCATGCCATAACTCCGTTTTACTGAAAGACCATTGCAATTGAGAGACCAAACCCTGATTCAATAAAAACAATAGGTTAGAGGGTTAATAAGGTGTGAATTTTGTCAATATTTCGCATTATGCGTTTCAAGTTTTGCAATATGCAAATAACGTGATCACGCAGGCCAAAATACAAAAAGAAACGATTAGTCTAATGGCTGATAAAGCATTGCATCATAATCAATCATGATACGTAAATCCTGATCCGCAAGCTTGATCCCAATCGGCCAAACGGATTTCAGATTTATTTCGGCACCTTTCCCATTAATTTCCAGGCGTTTGGGAGAGGAAACATGTGTTCTCGCCGTCGCGGAAAGAGGAATCTGAAGGGTACGGACTTCGCCCGGGATTAAGTTATTTTGTAGATAATATGGCTCGACCCAAAGGGGACGGTCCTCAGTGTCGATATATGAAAGCTTAAGCTGCAATGTGCTCACAATTTCAGTGCCGGCATTCGTCACGGTGACAGAAAGCATCTCCTGGTCATCTTTCACTAAGACACGCATATCGGAGAATGTGACTGACTTATAATATGGTGGTGAACAGACAGTAGTAGAAAGAGATAAGTTGACATCAGATGGAAGGCTGCTGAATTCAGCTACGCTAAATTCATCAGGATTGTAGGCTGAATTGAAAGGTTGATCTTGGATTTTGAGGTAACCCTCAAAATCAATTCGAAAAGCCGAACTTTCTCCAGGAAGTAGCCTATGCGCACCAATACGACCTGCATGTTGTTTGAACTCTGTCCCTGACTCCGTGTCCACGGCCCGCGCGAGCGCTTTCGTACAGGTAGGAAATTCTGAAAGATTTTTTAAGCGGCCAATCACGAATAGCCTGCCGTTTTCTTCAACGACTTCTGCCGCCATCAGCTCAATTTGAGGCCGAGCGAGCCGCTGAATAGAGTCGGTTGGAGTCAAATATTTTTGTCCAGTCAGATCTCGGAACTGAGGCGCGTTGCGGTTGATGATCAAATTGGGGATGAAGTTTTTGTCGGCGGGCTCATATTTGATTTGCCAAACTCCGTTGGCGTTCTGTTGCAATGTCATTTCAGCAATTACGGGGCGTATCCCGATAGACGTTAAGTATGTCAGCTCTGATCTGACCCGAACCTGTCCATTTGTCGTCCGTTCCACATTTATAGCTCTTACAGATGTAAGTTTCCCAAAGGAGGGAACAAGGCCGCCCGTAAGCTTTTGCAGCTTAAGAAATTGGCTATAGTCCATGTCTGGATTACTTGCGAGTAATGAAAAAGCCTGTGTTGTTTCGCGGAAATCTAAATGTTGATAGTAACGCTCAACAACAGCTTCAGGCTGTAAAGGTTTGCGTTGATTATGAATTGCGAGAATTATGATAAGTGCAGCCAAAGTTGCGGCGACGACGGGCAGGGCTCTGATGAGCCAAGTCATAATTTTCGGAGGCGTCCAAGCCTCCGGCATAGGTGCAGGCGTCGTGACAATGTCTACCGTTAGCGTTGGCCCAGGCTTAGGCACTTGGATTGTCAGATATGTCGAAGACGCTTTTCGCAGAAATGGCTTTGATTTAGATGAGATCAGTTGCTGGCGGAGGGCAAGACTGATCAAAGTTAGTAGGCCGAGGATCAAAGATCCAATCGGCAAAATGCCCCACATCAGTTTCTGGTAATGCGGTAAATCCCGACGTGGACGAATTGCAGGCAGAGGAGATATATCAGGTTTTTCCCAGACACGAATACCATTATTGAGACGGGTGACTTGGTTCCATCCGGTGTAATGTAATACGGGGTCATAGAATTCGTCATTTGAGAATATATATTTTAAATGAAATTTCTCGGCGTTCGTCAGAAACTGATTGAGAGATGCCAAACCAGGCACACCCATATATTTTGAATTTTCCAGACGCTCGACTGAATAATTCATCAAACTCGGCAAACGTCTCGCCGAATGATAGTTGCCGTCGACTGACTCAGCGTTGATAAGCGCGCTATGATAGGCAAATTGATCCCCGAAACCCAAGGTGAGATAGCGCCAATCTGAGTGTCGATCCTCATTCATAAATGTGACGATGGGCGCAGGGTCAATGAAATCTGGTTGAGTAGGTCGGAACGTTGGAAGAAGCGCCGTCCCAATAGCAAGTCCAACATAACTCACGAGAATCAAAACGAGAAATGCGCGACTTAGGAAAGATCCAAAGGCGCGATTAATTAGGATTTTTCCTCGCCCGTCCCAAAGACTCTCAACGGCCAATCCTGCAAAAGGCAAAATCAAGATTGAGGCCCAGAAGGTAAACCTGTCCAATGTCAGGATTTCAAATGCGGGTCCAAGCAGAATACGGGGTAAAGGTGTCGTGCCTCCCGTTCCCAAGAAAAGTGCAATTAAAACAGACAAGCCCAATGGCCAAAGTGTTGTGCGCATTGACTTAAAAAAGACATATGGAATGACTGCGATCAACAGACCCCATGGGATTACAAAAAACATTAATCCCAAATTGGGTTTCGCGATAAAATTCTCACGACTTCCATGCGGGATACTAACCTGTGTGATTGGATCAGTGATAGACCAGTGCCAATAGGGGAAGACAATTGTAATAATTAAAAACAGCATCCCTATACCCATGATTATTCCGCGTAAGACGGCCGGTGATGCCCATTTCAAATATGCCAATTTACCTATTGGTTTGGAGGATTCACGTCTTTTCAAATTTGCCAAGAGTGCGGCAATACCAATTGGAGCCACAAAAAAGACTGTCCCGAATAAGGGTGTGACATGATGAACCGAGGTCGTCGCCGCTGTGAGAAAAAGGCCTAAGATAAAGTCCCTTTTTAACCCGTACTCAATCCAATTTGATATGTGAGGAATTGCATTTAGAAATAAGGAGATCGAAAGCAGTGTCGGTAATTGTCCGAAAATGTGGAGTGTTTCCGAAATACTCGTGGAGAATGCGCAGAGCATCGCTGCATATGATGCCGCCATATCATTCACCCATAGACGACTGAAACGAAACACCCCAATGATCAAAATCCCAATCGTCAGGAGTTGCAGCACAATAAATGCGACGCGCATATCCATAAATCGCATCAAGATTCCCAAGGCTTGGTGGCTCCCTGGGGGGTAGGCGGTCACTGTAAAACCCGTATACCACCGTGTTTCCCAAGGATCGAACCAGGATGTCAGATAATGATTCCCGAAAAACATATGGATGTAAGAGTCATAGGTCTGCCCATAGGTGAACGGCAAGAGCGCCCCATGAAACATGAGAGCCAATAAGATCGCTAGATATGTCCACGACCTTGCCGTCATGTTATGAGACGAGGTGGTCTTTTTTTGCTGGCATCAGAATAATCCCTATCAATGTTGCCGCACATGCAATTTGAATAAGTAATTTCAAGCAGAAATAGGTGTGTAACCCGATTTCAGGAAAGAAGTGATTAACTGAAGAGAGCAAAGTAAATTGAATAATACCAAAACATAGAACAACCAGTGCGGAAAAACTCTTGCCTTTGGCAATTTGATAGATTGCGCATAGATGGCTGCCGATAAACACCGCCCCCGTGAGCGCGCTGATCCAAACGATTGCCGAAAGGGCCAAATATTTTTCGCCTAACATAATGTGTACAACCAAATCAGAATAAGGAAGAACAACAATCATTGCGCCCGCGGTTATTGACGCAATTGCTCCCAAGAGTATCAGCAATTCTCTGGGTGTTTTTTGATCCTCATTTTGTTGAGCGACAAAAGGCTGTAGAATCGTTGAGCAGGACAAGAAGGCGAAAAAGAAGACACGTTGAATAAGAAGTAAGCCCGCCACCAGACCCGCAGTCTCAGATGAAAAACTAGCCTTTGCGATAAGTATGTCGCTATCCAAGACCAAGACCTGAGCCATTTGCAATATTAAATATGGCATGGCTACGAGGCCTAGAGCCTTTGCTTTACTATCCAAGAGAGGGGCTTCGTGAAGAGTTGTAGATATGAAATCGTCTTTACGTGTTGAGAAGAATAACCCTGCCAAGATGGAGAGTCCGACTGCTGCAGCAATGCCAGGCAAACCAAATCCCATTTTCCAAAGTAACAGACTTCCAAAAAGTCGAATAAGCCATTCAGCCTGGATAGAAAGAATGATCTTTGGTAGATCAATTAATCCTTGGGTCAGGCCTCTATAAATCACCATGGGTAAAAAGAATGGAATGGCTAAGGCTAATACACAAAGTGCCATTGGTGAAGAGAATTTGAAGATGCCGGAAATGTAATTCGCCAATGCGAAGATAATGAACATTATCGGGACCGAAAATTTTAGACTGCTCCAAGATATCGCTTTCGCACGCCAGCGACTTTGGGAGACCATACTTTCCTTTGCAGTCAATTCTGCAAAGGCAAATTGTAGCGCACCAAGGAACGACAATATACCGAGTTTTAGCGTGAGCAAAAGTGTGAGATCGGCAAAGGCTGCCGGCCCCATAATTCGGGCAAACACCATATTAAAAACAAGGTTGGCAGCGTTTGCGATATTTGCGGAAATGAATAATGCCGCAGCAGGCCCGATGAATGCGTTTGCGCGGATAGACCGGAAAGAAAGTGTGAGAGATCGTGACACTTTAAGCCTCCGAGAACGAGAAACGGGAGTTTGTCATGAAATGGCTCGGAAGACGTGTCTGAATTGTGCAGTTAAAGAGTGCAGTGATTGAGGAACGTCTCGCTGCCGATAAGATATCTGCGTCATCGGGAAGAAAAATGGAGACCTCCTTACCTTGCGCTGAAAGGCTTTCACAAACCTCTGTAAGCGTTGTAAAAACAGATGGTCCCAATGTTTTGACATTGGAAAAATCTAAACTGATATGATCTTTTTCATCGGAGACTATGGCTTCCATCGCACGAATGCTTTGTGCGCTTATAACTTCTCCAGACCGAAGGCGCTGGGTCGACAAAGGTGCATGCAAGATACGTCTATTTTTAAATCGAGCTCTAATTTTCCATTGGCTAAATATAAGCGACATCATTTTTAAGCCGCCCTTAATGACATCTGAAATCTTGATGTTAGATCCTGGAATTTCGGTCCATTCTAGAACCGGGTATTCAAAGAAATTTTTCCGCTCACGTTTATCCGGATTAGAAATCCTTAGAAAGAGTTCCACATCAAATAACCAGCCAGCGGTGAAAGGTACCTCAAGGCAATTGATAAGGTGCTCGGTATTGCGGAATAATTTCGCTCCGCATTGCGTATCTTTTAAAGCTAGACCTGTCGCCAATCTGCCCATCGATGCACAAACTAGCGAGATAAGTTTACGATGTAGGTCTCTGTAAACACGGCGGCCCAGACCGCCAGCGCGGGATCCGAAAACCACATCAATATTATCTAAACGGTCAGCAACCGAGATGAAGTCATTAATTGCGTTGAGCGGGGTTGCCAGATCAGCATCTAAAAAGGCGATATATTTATCCCCACGTTTTGCAGCGAATTTTAGTCCATGACGAACGGCCTCTGCCTTCCCCGCATTTCGAGCCATTGTAAGAACATCAACTTGTTCAGGTAAGGCCGCCATTGCGCCGCACAGCAAATTAATGGTAAAATCTTTTGAGCCGTCATCTACAAATACAAAGGATATTTTCGGATTTTTACGGGCGAAACTTAGGAATACTTCCAGATGCAATCTATTGGCTTCATTATAGCAGGGAATGATAATTGATGTTCTATCATGCTTCCAAGTCGCGGGCTTTAAAGCCGGCTTTTCTGGGTAAGATTCTGACGATCTGATTTTTTGTTTGGTCATATTAGTCTCCAATTGTTTGGAAAATACTACGCAAATACCAGACCGCGATTTTCGCTTTGTTTTTGGATGATTTCTTTGCAAATCAAAAAAGACATTCGCATTTCGCAAAGCTGATTTTGCAATTTTACTGAATTGAACCTTGAAAATAGGCATATTTGGCGGCACATCCATTGCAACCTGTCATAGGCAACTTCGCAAAGAAAAGGCTTATGACGAAACGTATAAAATTTTCTCTATCCCTTCTATCACTCATTATGGGTGCCAGCTTTTCCGCTACGGCGGCGCAGGGGCAGGAACCGTTTGGCAAAATACAAGTCTATGCGGGGCCTCAGTCTGTTACGCCTGGTCAGACCATCTCTGTGACAATCGAAAAGACAAATCTTTTGGGGGGAAGCTCACATGATGAAACAGTGGAGCTGACTTACATGTCCGATAGCGAGTTTGTTTCACTCTCCGGAAAAGTACTGCAAGGGTTAGTGTCATTTGATGTTCCCGCGCAACACAGAGCGGGTAGAATGACGTTCAATGCTATTTCGGGTAATTTGGTTTCGAACCCATCATCTGTTATGGTCGTAGCGGCCGCCCCAATTTCATTTGAATTTGATGTTGAGCCGTCCAGAGATGCTAATGTCGTAGACCTCACCTCTGCTGTCATACGCGATGCGTTCGGGAACCCGTTAACTGACCAAACACTGATCGCTCTCGATTGGTTCGACCAAACTGGGGTGAAGCAATCAGAATTCACGCATCTTTCAAACGGTCGATTAGCCCATGTGAGTATTTGTCCGAGTGCCTATACGGTTCCGTTAAGAATCAGGGCTGTCCTTAAAAATGTTGAAGTTTTTTCTACTGAACTTTCAGAATTTTGCGCTGGGCGAGGAGAGGCAGCATGACTCTTTTATTGGCACATTCAAGCAAGCGGGTGCCGTTCGCGATAGGCATGCTACTCTCAGGCATTGTATTTGCAGGTTTTATATCCAGCATTCTAGAAACACCAATTAGGTCGAATGATTATTTACATGAGCATTTAAACTCACCCGCTTCACTACCAGACCAAAGTTGGGTGGGTGAGGCGTTTATTCTTCCTATTCAGGCGCGTGAGAAACTCACAACAATCGTTATGGATGTTGGGAAATCCAGCTGGGCGCAGACTTCAGACATTGTCGTCACGGGGCAGGCGTTGGAAGCAGCACAGGCGGCAGACTGTCGGTTATCAAAAGAGCCTTGCAAAGTCCCGTTTCGATTAAAACGGGAATTTCGTGAACTACACACAAATAAAGATTTACGGATCGCAAATGTGGAAGAGACAAGTTTGCGCGTTACACTGAAGTCTGATCCTAAATCCGAAACTTTATCTGTTGACGAAATAGCTAATGAGACACGATTATTTAGGTTCTATCAAACGCAAAATGGATGGGTTCAGAAAACGTCAGAAGTCCTCGATGAAACAGTTTTAGACTTCAAGGATCGAAATGGCAAATTTGAGACTAAACTTTCGACCCACTTCATTGGCGTAAATTATTATCCTGCTTCCGCCTCTTGGAAAGAGTTTTGGATAGATTTCCCTATTGAAGAGATTCAGTCTGATCTCGAAAACATAAATAATATGGGCGCTAACTCTGTCCGTATATTTCTTAACCACGACTATTTTGACGATAGTTTTACGAAAGAGGAAGCCCAAGCTAAGCTTCGCGTATTTTTAGATCTTTGTTCCACGCTAGATATTCAAGTGCTTGTAACGCTATTTGATCTTCGCCCGGATTACACTTTATCAAATATAACACGCGACGTGGATCATATTGATCGCGTGCTTGCAGACATATCTGGTCATCCGGCTATCTTAGGCGTCGACCTTAAAAACCAGGCTGATCTCGATTTTTCGACATGGGGAGAAGATGTCGTCAAAGCTTGGCTGACAGTCATGGTGCGTCATATTCAAATTCAATATCCAGACATTCCGGTAACGATTGGCTGGTCAAATCCAGAAGCAGCATTGGGTTTAGAAGACGTCGTCGATTTCATAACGTATCATGAGTACGGAAAGGTAAATGGCCTTGCTGAACGTTTAAATGTCATAAAATCTGAAGTTGGCCGAAAACCTGTCATGATTACCGAAATAGGATCAACGATCTGGTCTCCATTTCGTTCAACGCGATCAGCAGAAGCCAAGCAAGCCTCGCGTTTAAAAAGCCAGTTAGCACAGTCAACCGCGGCGCAGGGCGTATTTGTCTGGACGTTAAATGACTTTGATCATGTGGGCAGTGAGGTTGTGGGGAGGCGGCCATGGCGTAAAGCCCAACAAAGACACTTTGGCCTCCTGCGCCCTGATGGCTCATCTCGCCCGTCAAAATTCGTGTTTCAATCACATGCAACATCCGTCGCTCTTCAATCAACTCATAAAAAATAGATTAGGAAACTACCATGAAAACTCTCGCTATTGTTACAGCCTTCCCACCAAGCACTGGTTCCTTGAATGAGTACGGACTTCATCTCGTCAACGCATTCGCAGCCCGCCCGGACATTGAGAAAATCATCGTGATTGCGGACAAATATAAAGGCGAGGCACCGGAACTTAACTTAGGTCCTAAGGTTGAGGTGAAGCGCGTCTGGCGGTTTAATGATCCGCTCGCAGCCCTCAACATCATACGGACGCTCAAGTCAGCTCAGGTCGAAGGCGCTTTGTACAATCTTCAAACGGCTTCCTTCGGTGATAGCGAAATTCCCGCCGCCCTTGGCTTATTGACACCGACCATTTCTCAAAAATTAGGCCTGCCGTCCGGCGTCATTATGCATAATTTGGTGGAGGCTGTCGATCTCAGCAAAACTAATCTCGCAAAAAGCCAATTCCGACAAAAGCTTGTTGGTACGGCAAGTTATTTTGTGACGAAAGCCATGTTGATGTCGGGTTTTATGACCGTCACATTGGATAGCTTCTGGAATATATTGAAAGAAAAGTACAAAGCGAAGAATGCCTTTATGGTTCCTCATGGTTCTTTTCCATTAGCGTCTCAAATTCATATTTCTGAATTGGTTGAGCGAGAAAATACCGTCGTCACAATGGGAAAGTTTGGAACGTACAAAAAACTTGAACGAACAATTGGTGCAATCCAAAACTTAAATGCGTCTCGGAACGACGCAGATAAAATCAAACTCGTTATTGGGGGAAGTGATCACCCTGCAACACCTGGATATCTAGACGCTTTAAGAAATGATCACAAAGCTGATCCAAATATCGTCTTCCACGGTTATGTAGCAGAAGAAGATGTCGCATCATTCTTTACTCAGGCCAAACTCGCAATATTTGACTACGACAGTACAACGGGAAGCTCCGGCGTGTTGCATCAGGCTGCAATCTACGGAACACCTGCGGCCTACCCGATGATGGGTGATTTCATTGATGTGACTGAGCGTGAAGGGCTAAAGGGTTTTAACTTCACGCCGTTGGATCAAAAAGCGCTCGAAAATTCTATAGCGGAATGCTTCCAAAAACCGGGGCTTGGGCAAAGCTATGCAGAAAATAATATCCATGTTTCGAAAGGCGTTACGATGGAGACCGTTGCGTCTATTCAACTACAGCTTCTTAAAAAAACCAAATCGGGGAATTTTAATGTTTTACGAAATGCAAAAAATGCTGCTCTGCGTCTCGAAGAAGTTGAGGTTCCACGATCAATGCTGAGATTAAACTAACAATCACGATTGTTTTGGGTGCACACGTCGTTTTCGCGTAACTCTCTACATATGTTTTTATGTCAAGATTGATAAAAAGTTTGTCCCTTTCTGCTCAACAGTCTGCGAAACAACCCATCTAACACATATGAATTGAACTTTGTTCAACTCACGAAAAGGATTGAAGGATGTAAAATCTATCGCTCCTTTTTCGCTGCGCATTGTTTTAGAAAACTATTAGGTCCGTTACATTTCGCAGTCTTCAACTATTTGTGACGTTCATGTCCAATTTTGAAGGAACAATATCGCGCATTGAAACGTAGGCATAAAACTAGGGAAACAATGCATTGCTCAAATTTTTAACATTTTCCGTTGCCGCAGGGCTTAGTGTTTTAAGCATAGCAGGTTGTGCGTCTATAAATGCGCCTGAGCGACCTGTCAGGCCCGCTGAAACTGACGCTATCGAATCTGCTCCGAAGCAATTCTTTAATGCTGAAGGTAATAGTCTGCCAATGTCGAGCCAGTGGTGGTCCGGGTTCAATGATCCCATCCTGACACAGCTCATTGAAATGTCTTTGACGCAAAATCGCGAGCTTGATGTTGCTCAGTCCAATGTTCAGATTGCACAAGCGGGTCTTGCTAGGCAGCGTTTGGAAAAGAGCTACAGTACAAACAGCAATATCGGCGCGAGGATAAGTCGCCCCCCGGCACAAAATGCGAGCTTGATAACATCTGCCTCTGGGGGGCTCGGCGCGCGCTGGGAATTTGATGCATTTGACCGCATCGCATCTCTCATCAAAGCCGCCGAGTTCAGCGTCGAGTCCGCAGAGCAGGCACGGCGTGATGTTGCCGTTATCGTCAGTAGTGAAACCGCTTTGGCCTTTGCCGATTTGCGTGGCGCGCAAAAGCGTTTGCAGGTCGCACGTGACAATGCGCAGACACAGGCACAAAGTCTCGATCTGCTTAATGAGCTTTTTGAGAACGGGCGCGCGACGGCCTTGGACGTTAACCGCGCCGACGCCCAATATCGGACGACACTTGCACAGCTTCCGAGCTTCCAGGCTGTGATTGACAGCTCAATCAGTCGGCTCGCTGTGCTCACGGGCGGATCTGCCAGCCAACCTGATATAGTCGTAAAAGGCTTGCGAGAGAATGTACGCCCAATTCCTTCATTAATATCTGCTATAGCGCTCGGTTCACCTGCAGACCTCATTCGACGGCGTCCAGATATTCGCGCAGCCGAGGCAGAGATCGCCAGACGCTTAGCTTTGGGAGATGTTGACCGCGCCCGCTTATTCCCGACCCTTAGCTTTAGCATAGACTTGTCCTCTGTCTTTGGCGGCGGGGACCGTTTAGGGTCGTTTTCGGGAGTAGGTTTTGGTCTCGGGCCTGTCATCAATTGGGAAGGCCCTGACTTGCGCCGCGTGCGGGCCGATATTGATATTGCCGATGCGCAAACGGAGCGCGCTTACGCCGTTTATGCGCAAACGGTTTTGCAGGCCTTGTCAGATGTAGAAGTCGCTTTATCTGCTTTTGTGAATGAGCGCCAACGCCGCGCCGATCTCGAGCGCGCCGTTTTTTCTGCGCGGGAGGCGGTTGAGCTGGCTAGACTTCGGTTCGACGAAGGTCTCGATGATTTTTTGGACGTCTTAGATGCGCAGCGCACACTCCTCAATGCGGAAGACAGGCTTGCACAGAATGAACTCCAAACAACTCGACTCGCTATTCTAACGTATAGAGAGCTAGGCGGGTTATGAGTCTGCCTATTTTAAGGATCGCCTTTACAGGCACCAGTGTGAGAGAATATGACTTTTAGATTTTTCTTCTGCTTTTTCGTGATGACAGCCATGATTGCGCTGTCTCAATTTGCACATGCACAACGCGGCCCAGCTAGTGTTTTCGTAGAACCCGTTATTGAACGGGAATTTTCAATTCGTATAGAAGCCCTTGGCACGTTGGAACCAAAAGAGGTTGTCGACCTCACGCTAAATACAGCAGATCGCGTGCAATCGCTTTACTTCGATGATGGTCAACGCGTGCGCAAAGGTAAAACGCTTTTGTCTCTTGCGCAAAGAGAACAAATCGCTTTGACGGAAGCTGCGGATGCGACCGCCGCGGAAGCCGCGCAACAATTAGAACGGATCGAACGTTTGGTCGCCCGCAAGGCCGTGTCTCAAGCGGAGTTGGATGAGGCCAAACGCAATGTGAACGCAGCGAATGCCCAATTACGGGCTGTTCAGTCTCGGCAAAAAGACCGTGTTTTGGTAGCCCCCTTTGACGGCGTTTTAGGATTTCGTCAGGTTAGTGTCGGATCTTTTGTGCGTCCCGGTGACCCCGTGGCCCGGCTCATTGATGATAGTGAAATGAACCTTGAATTTGCCGTCCCCTCTACATTCTTACGCTCATTAAAACCGGGAACAAAGATCGTTGCGCGGACTGATGACCTGCCAGGCATGACGTTTGATGGCGAAATTGCGACGATTGACAACGCGATTGACCCCGTCTCTCGGTCGATCAGGGTCCGCGCGACTTTACCAAACCCTGACCGCGTTTTGATATCTGGCATGTTTATGGAAATTGTCCTGACAGCCGACCCGCGGACCAGCCTTGCGATCCCGGAAGAGGCCGTCCAGCCTATCGGCCCTAAAACATTCGTTTTCAAAGTTGATGAGACGGATGGAGCAATCACGGCCAACCGAACGGAAGTGGAGCTCGGTGCATTAGAAAAGGGCTTGATCGAGGTTGTTTCCGGTCTGAATGCAAATGATAGAATAATTTCAGAAGGTGTGATCCGCGTCCGAGATGGGAGCGAAATTAAAATTGAGAGCAAGTCCCTGCTGAGCCCGTCAGGGCGAAAGACTGAGACACCAAAAAATGATCGCACAGCCGGCTTCGGTACATCCACCGCCAGAAATCCGTAGGGAAAGTCGCTATGATCCTTTCGGATATTTCTGTCAAACGACCGGTCTTTGCATCGGTCATTTCACTTATTCTGGTGATCTTTGGCATCATTGCTTTTGATAGGCTCTCCTTGCGGGAATATCCGGATATTGATGCGCCCATCGTAACAATCGACACGCGCTATCCCGGCGCGTCGGCGTCCATTGTCGAAACGCGGATCACACAAATTATCGAAGACCGCATAGCTGGGGTTGAAGGCATTCGTTTCATGAATTCTACGAGTTCGGACGGACGATCACGCATCAGCATTGAATTTGGTATTGACCAAGATATTGACGCGGCTGCCAATGATATTCGTGACCGGATTTCGGGCGTGCTCGACAATCTACCCGAAGAAGCCGAGCCGCCGGAAGTTGAGAAGGCCGATAGTAATGATGATGTCATTATGTGGCTGAATTTGGCAGGCGAAAATATGACCGTGCCAGAGTTGTCAGATTATGCTGAACGCTATCTTGTTGATCGGTTCTCCGCTGTCGACGGCGTCGCGCGTATTCGGGTGAGTGGATCGCGAAATTACGCATTGCGGGTCTGGATTGATCGCCGAAAATTGGCGGCCCGCAATTTGACCGTAAATGATATTGAAAATGCGCTACGGCGTGAGAATATTGAAGCGCCAGCCGGAACACTGGAGTCGAACAAACGGATTTACACGCTCCGGCTCAATCGGGCTTTCCGGAGTGCTGAGCAATTTGCGGGCCTGGTTATTGCTGAAGGTGATGGCGATTACCTCGTTCGCTTAGGCGACGTTGCACGGGTCGAGCGCGGCACAGAAGAAGACAGAAATATGTTTCGCGGCAATGGCATTCCAATGGTTGGCCTTGGCGTTATTAAACAATCAACCGCGAATACGGTTGACGTCTCTGAGGGAGCACGCGCATTAGCAGACCGTTTGAATGAAACGCTGCCGGACGGGCTTTCTATAGAGCGGAGCTTTGATAGTTCGGTTTTTATATCAGCATCAATCAAAGAAGTTTACACGACTCTCGCCATTGCGGTCGGCCTCGTGACGCTTGTTATCTTCTTATTCCTCGGCAGCTTGCGCGCGACACTCATCCCCGCAATTACTGTCCCAATATCACTGACGGCGACATTTATTATACTTTTCGCGCTTGGCCTCTCGATTAATCTCTTGACGCTATTGGCTCTCGTTCTTGCGATTGGACTGGTCGTCGATGATGCGATTGTCGTGCTGGAAAATATCGTCCGCCGTATCAATGAATATGAGGAAACGCCGCTTGTGGCCGCTTATCGCGGCACGCGCCAAGTTGGGTTTGCTGTTGTTGCAACAACCTTGGTCCTCATCGCTGTCTTTATTCCGATAACATTTTTAGAAGGCGATGTCGGACGATTATTTAGGGAATTCGCGCTTACGATTGCGGCCGCAGTTTTATTCTCTAGCCTATTGGCCTTGACCTTAACACCTATGTTGGCCTCGAAACTTATCAAAATGAAGAGCCGAAATAGTCAGTCGATTTTGATGGCTCTTCCGCGAGCTGTTGACCGTGTCTTTGCAAAAGTTTTAGTTGGATATGGATGGGTGATTGATCGCCTGCTGAAACGCCCCATTCTCGTGGGGCTTGTACTCGTCGGCCTGCTTGGCGGCGCTGTCTATGGCGTGAATAATATTCAACAAGAATATGTGCCGATCGAAGATCGTGGGGCATTCTTTGTCGGAGTACGCGGTCCGGAAGGGGCCTCTTACGCCTATATGGAACGCTATATGGATGAGATAGAAAGAAGACTGCTGCCCTACACAGAGAGTCAAAATGGTCAACCGGAAGAGGTGAACCGGCTTCTCATTCGTGCACCGGGATTTGGCGGAAATTCCTTCAATGGCGGCTTTGTAATTGTCGTCCTGAATGATTGGAGTCAGCGTCGTCCCGCAGATGAAATTATTGGAGAGATTAATGGAAAGCTCTCTGATCTTCCCGGCATCCGGGCTTTTGCACGCATGCGTCAAGGTCTCGGCGGCGGGACGGGTAAACCGGTCCAATTTGTCTTGGGAGGGCCGTCTTATGAGATTCTGACGGAGTGGCGTGATATCTTCGTTGAAGCTTTAGAAGCGGATAATCCGGGTCTTGTCGATATTGATTGGGATTATAAAGAGACCCAGCCGCAATATCGCATTGAGATTAATTATACCCGCGCGGCCGATTTAGGTGTCACGGTCGATGATATTGGTCGGACATTACAAACCATGCTCGGTGGACGCCGCGTGACGACCTTTATTGAGAAGGGTGAGGAATATGATATCATTTTGGAAGGTCTGCGAAACGAGCAGAACAATCCCAATGATGTGTCGAATATCTATGTGCGGTCTGACCGTTCCGGTAGGCTGATTCCTTTATCTAACTTGGTCAGCATCTCGCCGAGCGCCGATAGTGCGTCGCTTAATCGATATAACCGTGTGCGGGCCATTACAATTGAAGCGGGATTGGCGGATGGCGCGGCACTGGGGGATGTCTTGGATGCGATGCAAGCGAGGGCAAGAGAGGTTCTGCCGCAAGAAGCCTCCATCGATTTCAAAGGCCAGTCGCTTGATTTTAAAACGTCGGGCAGCTCGATTATATTTGTGTTTGCTACCGGGCTTGTGATTGTCTTCCTTGTTCTCGCGGCACAATTTGAAAGCTATAGACACCCGCTCATTATAATCCTGACGGTACCAGCAACAGTTGCGGGTGGGCTATTGGGACTTTGGCTTACGGGTAATTCGCTCAATATTTACACCCAAATCGGGCTTATTATGTTGATTGGACTGGCTGCAAAGAACGGTATTTTAATTGTCGAATTTGCCAATCAGCTAAGAGATGATGGCATGGATTTTGACGAGGCCATCAAAACGTCTGCTATGACACGTTTCCGACCTATCGTGATGACAGGGCTTACGACCGCTGCGGGCGCTGTGCCGCTGCTCATTTCAAGTGGTGCGGGTTCAGAGACACGGGCCGCCATCGGCGTGGTTATCTTATTCGGCGTCATTGCGGCCGCCATAGTTTGCGTCCTTTTTGTACCAACAGCTTACGCCCTGATCGCGCGTGGCTCGGGCTCGCCTCAGGATGTTGCTCGGCGTCTGAAATCTGAGGCCGAAGATAAACCGGATAGGGACAAACCGGGTGAATATAATCCGATCCCTGCCCCAGCAGAGTAGTCCGCGTAAATTGAATCCCAGATTAAACGATTTGAAATATAGGGACGTGATGCGACAGGTCTTAGATGTTATTTATGGGTGCGATGTTTAAACGATGTCCGTCCATTTGCGGCTCATCAGATTGGCTGAATTAATAATGCCGACCATGGAGTATGTCTGTGGGTAATTACCCCAGAGCTCATCAGTTTTTGGATCGACGTCTTCAGATAAGAGGCCAAGATGATTGCGCTGTGAGAGGATGGCTTCGAACATCTCTCTTGCCTCTTCTTCACGGCCAATCCGGTATAGCGCATCAATGTGCCAGAAGGTGCAGGCCGTGAAAGCCGTTTTCGGGCGGCCAAAATCATCCTTCATTTTATAACGGTAAATATGGTTGCCTTCTCGCAGGTCGCGGTCAATCGCTTCAACCGTGCCGACATAGCGGGGGTCTTTCGCATCAATAAAGCCGATCTCTGCCATGAGCAAAACTGAGGCATCGAGCGCTTCGCCGCCATAGCTGGCCGTGAAGGCATTGAGCTTTTCATTAAAGGCATTTTCCAGAATGTGATTGCGAATGATCTCGGCTCGCTCAGCCCAATAGCTAACTTTCTTCCCAAGCTTCAGATAAGCCGCGATTTTCGATAGGCGATCACACGCCGCCCAGCACATAATTGCCGAAGATGTATGTACATAGGCGAGGGAGCGGAATTCCCAGATCCCCGCGTCGGGGGTGTCATGGACGGCAAAGGCTCGCTCACCGACGGGCTCGAGTTGTTCAAATTCGGCGAGACCTGCTTGGCTGAGCAGGCGATCATCCATAAAGGCTTGTGTGGCGGCCAAGACGATCTGGCCATAAACATCATGTTGAATATGTTCCGCTGCCTGATTACCGCACCGCACCGGGCCATGGCCCCGATAGCCTGGCAAATGTTCGGCGAAGCCCTCGGTCAGCGCTGTTTCCAAGGCAATGCCGTAAACGGGTTGGATATGGCCGCCCTTGGCTTGCGCGACGACACTGCGCAGAAACCGCATATAATGTTCGAGCGTTTCCATAGAGGCGAGGCGGTTGAGTGCCGTGACGGAAAAATAGGCATCCCGAATCCAACAATAGCGGTAATCCCAATTCCGTTCAGACCCTTCATGTTCTGGGATAGAGGTCGTGAGCGCCGCGACTACACCTCCGGTTTCTTCATAGACACAGAGTTTGAGCGTGATGGCCGCGCGTATGACGGCGTCTTGCCAATCGGGCGGTACAGCAAGGCTGCGTGTCCATCGCCGCCAGTAATCTGCCGTACGCTCGCGCCAATCCCTGGCGAGGAAGTCAATATTCTCATTGACCGTTTCATCAGGGCCGCAGATGAAGGCCACATCGCGGTTCAGCACAAAACTTGTGCCTGACATAACAAAAGAGACAGGCGCGCTGGTCGTGATTCGAAAACCGCCATTCGGCGCGGCATAGCTTATGTGATTGACCCCGCGTATGGGCTCGATTTCCGCTTCGCCCCAATTTCTTTGGGCATTGACTGTAATTGAGATTCGCGGCGACCCTTTGATGATCTTAAATTCCCGCACAAAGCTGGCAGGGCGGAAGCTTCGCCCGCGTTTTTGGAAATAGGGCGCAAAGTCGATAATTTCCAAGATCGCACCGTGCTGATCAGTGAGCCGCGTCCGCAGAATGGCTGTATTGGGCTCATAAGATTGTTCTGTCGAAGCCCTATCTTCCATGTGGATACCAAAACGACCCTCCCCACCCAAAAGTGAATCAAAAATTGGTTCCCCATCAAGTTTTGGCAAACAGAGCCAATTGATTTGTGCATCTTGATCAATACAGGCGGCAATTGTGCTATTGCCAATAATGCCAAGGTTCAGATTACTCACAGCAGTCTCTCTAGATAGGTGTAAAGGGTAGGTATATCGCCAATGCGGTAAGCCGCTTCTGTTGGACCGTCACCCATTTTTATGCCAAAACCTCCCAATTTTGTGCAGGCGATGAAACCATCCTCATCTGTGGTGTCATCCCCTATCATAACAGGCGTGCGCCCCTGAAATGCTGCGTGTTGCATCTGCGCGGTGAGGGCTTTTCCTTTATTTGCGCCGCGCGGTTTGAGCTCGACGACGCAGTGACCCGTTTGCACAAGATATTTGCCACTGTGGGGAAGGTGGGCCGATATTGCCTCAAAGATTAGTTTCCCAGCAGCTGGATTTGCCCGGTGATGAATGGCGATGACGGGCCCTTTGCGCTCAATGCGTGTGCCTGTAATTTCAGATAGGCTTGCGTCAATTAAGCTCAGGAGGTCCGTCGGGAATTCAGCGAAAGTCTCGGGGGCAGGCTCATTTGGTCCTGCTTTGAACAGACCATGATTACCGAGCCGCCAGAGTGTTTGGGGCACCCGTTTGGACAAATCTCGCAGGTCCCGTCCGCTGATCAAGGCTAGCGCTCCGTCCAGCTTGTCACTCAAGGCCATTAATAAGGTCTTTTGATCTAAACTCAGGTGAACGGCATCTGGATCATCCTTAAAGCCTGCCAAAGTGCCATCAAAATCCAGAAAGAGTGCCATATGAACCGGATAGGTAAAATCTTGGGGAATAGGGAGCGTCATTTATTCAGCTATGTCCGATTTATCCGTTCCGCGTGGGGCGAAAAAGCGTTCTCGCCACCAGTGAATATCTTGCGTTTTGACATTTTCAAAGAGGCTCTCCCACCGGCGCTTTCTTTCTGCGAGGGGCATATTCAGCGCTTCATGAATGGCATTCGCGACAGATTCAGTATTATAGGGGTTCACGATTAAGGCGTCCGTCATTTGCTCAGCGGCCCCTGCAAATTGTGAAAGGATCAGCACGCCGGGATCTTTTGCGTCTTGAACGGCGACAAACTCTTTCGCAACAAGGTTCATTCCGTCTTGTAAGGGGGTAACGAGGCAAACATTAGCCATGCGGTAAAGTCCCGCAATGGCCTCGCGCGGATAGGGCCTGGCCAGATAGCGGATGGGGATCCAATCTAAATCGCCGTAATCGCCATTAATCCGCCCACAGAGCTCGTCTAATGTTTCTCGCAAATTGGCATATTCATCTACAATACTGCGCGATGGCGGTGCGATTTGCATAAAAGAGGTCTGACCATGTGTATCCGGAAAATCATCAAATAGGCGGGACACAGCTTCAAATCGCTGTGGTAGACCTTTTGAATAATCCATCCGATCAACCCCGATGATCAATTTACGATTAGACTGAAACCGGCGGAGCTTCTTGCGCGCTTTTTTTGCAGGTTTACTTTTCGCTTCGGCGCGAAAGCTGTTGATGTCAATGCCTATGGGACAATGGCGAATTGTAACAGTTCGACCATAAATTTCTAAATCTTCATCACCCACTATTTTTGCGCCGTGATCCTCGCGCAGATAACGTTTCAAGTTAGTCACATCGGTCTGACTTTGCAGGCCAATAATATTGAAATCACATAGCGCACGCCCGATAATATCGGACTCTGGCAAGGCCCGAAAAACGTCTGGCGCAGGGAAAGGAATATGCAGGAAGAAGCCTATCTCGCCTGTCCAGTCCTCCTGCCGCAATTCATGTGCGAGCAGAAAGAAATGATAATCATGGACCCAGATGAAATCGTTCGGCTTAGCATTTTCCATGACGGCATAAGCAAATTGACGATTCACATCGAGATAAGGAGCAAAATCATGCGTTTCGAAATTGACGAGATCAAGCCGATTATGAAATAGCGGCCAGAGTATGCTGTTACAATAATTCAGATAAAAACCTTCATATTGCGATTTGCGAAAATCGCAGAGTGCAAAATCAACACCGTCATCGGATGCGAGCCATGCTTTGCGATTGGCATAATCTCTGATTTTACCGCTCCACCCAACCCATAAGCCTTGCCCGGCTTGTAAACTGTCCCACAGGGCCACGGCGAGTCCACCTGCCCGAGAGTTAGGGTCAATTGCTGTGCGATTAGAAACAGCGACAAGGCGTTTAGTCTCATAAGTGTTTATATCATTTTTGCCCATGATTAAGGCGTATAGAGATGTAACGCTTGAGGCAAATTTTTAACGGCTTCAATCTTTGAATTTTAAAGACTGCCCAAAAATTGTCACTATGATAGGATTCGGGCATTGCAGCGCGCTGCGCCTTGTTAAATGAATTTTCCTCATCTCAAGGCGGCTCATGTCAAGCTGATATTTTGTCTCCACAATTTAGTGAGGCATTAGAACGAGATGCGATTTATAACCATTTCAACTGTTCTAACGGGTATCCTAAATACCATTTGGAACGCTCTAGAATTATTCTTGTCTTCACGGTTTTGATCCCTAACTCTAGGCGTCCGCTTAGCTCATCAATGATTGTGTTCAGGTTTTGCGTATTGGAACTACATGTGAAACTAATATAGTCAGCATCACCTGTTATCCTCAGACAATCCATAAATTCCGGAATCTCTTCGATGGCGGCTTCGAATTTTTTTCGAGATTGTAGGCTATTATTTTCTAGAGTGAACTCAACATAAGCCAAGATATGCTCGACCATGCGGTCTAAGTCGAGCTCCGTATGAAAACTCACAAAATAACCGGCTTCCTTGAGGGCCTTCATACGCTGGAAACAGGCACTGGGTGACAATCCAACTTTTTCAGCTAAGTCCTGATTGGAAATATCGGCATTAAGGTGGGTAATCGACAAAATCTTTTTATTGATCGCATCCAGCTTTAGCATTTTCTGAGTTTTTGACACGGCATCTCCTCTATATTTTATAAAGGGGATTTTGAATTGGCTGCAATCACAAAATTATCACGCCTATAGGCATATAGATTCGAATAATAATTTTGCTGAAAATGCGTTAGCACATCCGAAACAGGGGAAATAGGTTTTGGACGATACCAGCGAATTTTCAGTCATTGCCATAAATGAAAAACAACTGGTTTCTTGGCCACGCGTTGCTGCCGTTGCCGCCATGGTGGCTTTCTCGCTTCCCACTTTCGTCACGGGCTTAGAGGTTGGCGCTGAGCTGAATGCTGCGAATACGGCTTGGGCCATATTTTGGGGATCAATTATAATTTTCACTATTGGAGCCATTACGGGTATCATCGGCGCAAAATCTCGACTTAGCTCTTACCTCTTAGTTCGTATCGCATTTGGGGATAAAGGGGCGGCCTTTGTCAATATTGCATTTGCCATTTCATTGCTGGGTTGGTTCGGTGTCAACATTAACTTGTTTATGGAGGCTGTGGCCGGTTTGGGACAAACAATATGGGGAATAACGCTGCCGCCAGTTGGACTGGCTATTTTTGCCAGTGCCTGCATGACCCTAACGACATTAATCGGATTCAAAGCCATTAATCTGCTCGCAAGCTTGCTGGTTCCAGTTTTGGCTGTCGTGACATTTTTATTCGCAAAGTCAGCCTTGTCTCAAAAGTCTTTTCCGGAAATTTTTGCGATTGAAAAAGCAGAGACCATGACAACAGGAGATGGTATTTCAGCGATCGTTGGGGCCATCATTATCGGCGCGATTATCCTGCCAGATATCACGCGTTTTGTGAGACATTGGAGCGGCGCGATCTATACGTCCATAATCGCTTATGTTGTCGTTCAGCTGGCCGTCATGGGGGCGGCTGCCATGGCGGGCACCGTATCCGGAAAATCGGATGTTTTGGAGATCATGTTAGATATGAATTTGGGATTAGGCGCCTTTATTATCGTGATATCGGGAAGCTGGGTCCTAAATTCTCTCAATCTTTACAGTGCAGTTTTAAGTACAAAGGCGACGTTCCCAAAATTAAAAACGCTGTCTTTGACAGTTGGGTTAGGCGCGATTGGCGTGATCGCGGCGCTTTTGAATATTTTGGATGGGTTTGTCACATTTTTATTCTACCTCTCCGTTATCTTCATTCCTGTCGCGGGTGTATTGATTATTGATGCCTTATTAATTCGCCCGACCGCCTATCACATCCGGACATTAGAGAATAATCGCGAGCTGAACTGGAAAGGGTTCGCAGCCTGGGCCGTCGGCGCGATCTATGCCGTCGTGGCGTCGGAAGGATATCTCCTTCCGCTCACGAAAATCGCCGCGATGGATGCCGTGCTTTTTTCCGGAATTCTCTACACTCTGCTGGCGTGGACTGAACGCAAAGCGTCCCCTGATCCGATTGAGGATTCAACGTCATGAGGATTGGAATTGATGTTGGCGGAACGCATACGGATGCTGTTATTTTAGACGGCGATGACGTCATCGCCGCGACAAAGGCCTTGACGTCAGCAGATGTTGTCCAAGGCGTTTCTGAAGCTTTGGGTGAGGTTTTGATGCAATCAGACTTATCAACCTCACAAATTCACTCCGTCATGATTGGGACCACACAATTCACGAATGCGATTATTGAACGCCGTGAACTTTCGGACGTCGCGGTCATACGCATCGGCTTGCCATCCGGGCGTGGAATGCCTCCTATGATCGATTGGCCGAACGATATGAAAGCCACCTTTGGAACGCATATTTACATGTTGCATGGCGGCTATCTTTATGACGGGTGGCCCATCGCAGACATGCGCGAGGTGGAAATCAAAGCGGTCATTGCGGATATTTCGCGCAAAGGGGTCAAAAATATCGCGATTGCCTCAGCTTTTTCCCCCATGAACAATGCACCTGAAACTCAGCTTGCAAGTGCCATTCTTAGCGAAATTCCTGACGCGCGGATAACACTCTCTCATCTCTTTGGGAGGCTGGGCCTAATGGAACGGGAAAATGCCACGATCATGAATACCGCACTTTTGCCCTTTGCGGATAAAGTCGTGAGTGCTTTCTTGAGCGCGCTCTCGAACAGAGGGTTAAAATGCCCAGCCTATATCAGTCAAAATGACGGCACATTAATGAGCGCCGATTTTGTACGTGCTTTTCCGGCGCTTACCTTTGCCTCCGGTCCGACAAATTCGCTGCGGGGCGCTTACAAATTAACAGGCCTTGAAGATGCCATCGTGGTCGATATTGGTGGTACCACGTCTGATATTGGCGTTTTGCAAGGCGGCTTTCCGCGAGAGTCAAATGTAATCGTGGATATTGGTGGTATTAGAACAAATTTCCGCATGCCTGACATTCTGGCGGTCGGATTAGGCGGAGGTAGTAAGGTCTCAGACGATGGCCACCAAATCGGCCCGCACTCCGTAGGCCATAATTTGGTGACACAAGGTCTCGTCTTTGGGGGAGATGTATTGACCGCAACAGACATCCTCGTCGCGAGCGGAGCGGCAGAAATCGGTGACCAGACCAAGGTTTCTCATCTGCTGCAAAAGACGGTCAAGCGCGCCGAAACGACCCTTCATAAAATGCTTAATGACAATATAGAGATGATGAAACCCGGCGGGAAAGATATACCCGTTATTTTGGTCGGCGGAGGCGCGGTACTCGTCACGCAAGGATTAGACTCGGCGTCACAACTTCATCGTCCAAAACATGCGGATGTTGCAAATGCAATTGGGGCTGCGATTGCGCAAGTGGGCGGCGAGGTTGAACGCATGGTGTCTTACAGGTCGACACCCCGTGAGGACGCGATTGCGCAGATTACGCAAGCCGCGACTGCACGGGCAGTGGATGCCGGCGCTGATCAAAACACGATCCGCACACTTGATATAGAGGAAACGGCGATTCCATATATGGATGAAGGCGCCACAAGAGTTCGGGTAAAAGTCATTGGGGAGCTGGCGTCATGAAAGAGATAGGCCTCAATGATCTTGACGATCTCGCCCTAGGGTCGGTCTTTCTGGCAACTGGCGGTGGCGGTGACCCGCACATTCCCCTGCTCATAGCCCGGGAGGCTATAAAGGCACATGGCCCGGTGCCTCTTATTAAAGCTGAGCATGTCTCAGATGAAGCTTTTGTCGTTCCAATTGGCAGTGTTGGCGCACCTACGGTCAGCTTGGAGTTACTTCCGTCTCTAGACGAGGCCCCTCGCGCTATTGAGGCTTTTGAAAACCATGTGGGCCGCAAAGTGGACGCGGTTGCATCCTTTGAAATTGGCGGCGGTAACTCTTTGGTGCCTTTGGTCGCAGCCGCCGGAAAAGGTCTGCCTGTCATTGACGGCGACGGCATGGGCCGCGCTTTACCGGAAGCCCAAATGATGTCCTATGCCATTGCGGGCGTAAAACCGACGCCCGCTCTGGCATATGACTATGCCGGGAACCAAGCGACGTTCCAGACCGATACGACCGATGTGTATGAGCGGCATATTCGCAGCTACGCGATGGCCGCAGGCGGCATGGTCACAACGGTGGAGCATGGGATGACAGGTGCGGAACTCAAACAATCTGTTATTCCCGAAACCGTCAGTTTTTCTGTGAAGTTAGGTCAAACGCTGAGAGAAAATCGGGGTCGCGCGGATGACCTTATCTCGCCATTGAAAGACATTTTCGAGTCTTCAATTTACGGCGAATGCCGACTTATTTTTGAGGGCAAGGTCACGGATAAAGCCACGCGTATCATTGGCGGATATGATGTTGGTGAAGCCACGCTTAGGCGTTTTGACGGTTCTGGCGAGACTTTAAAAATCAACATCAAAAACGAATATTTACTGGCCACGTTGGGCAATCGCGTTGTTGCAAGCGTTCCTGACCTCATCGTGATTGTCGAGTATGAAACCGGGACGCCCATCAATGCCGAGCGGTTGCGCTATGGTCATCGCGTTGCCGTCTTTGCAATTGGCTGTTCCGAGTTTTACAGATCGAAAGCAGCCTTGAAGGCCGTCGCACCGCGCTGCTTTGGGTTTGATATTGATTATGTGCCGTTAGAGGAACTGCATAAATTACATAAGGGAGTGTAAATGGTGAAAATGACAGCACCGACAAGATAGAAAACACAATCTTTCAACTTTGTTTGAAAGATCATTTTTTGAACAACCATATATTAAACAAGATACTTGAAGTGGCAGCTTCAAGACAATTACAATACAGCCACATACCATATTTGAAGGGAACCATTATGGGACTGAATACCAAAATTTTTAGAGGCCGTCTGACCGCCTCCGCCAGTTTATTGGCTATGTCTTTGGCTGGACTTTCGACAACGGCGACAGCGCAAGACGCGGCGGCAGATGATGTTATTGTCGTTACGGGTTCGCGAATTCCACAAGATCCTAATCTGATTTCCTCTATTCCTGTTCAGTCGATCGATAGTGAAGCTATTCAACTGTCCGGTGAAATTAGCTTGGCAGAAATTGTTAATGACATTCCTGCGCTTGTTTCATCTACATCCGTTGAGAACTCCGTTTCCGGCGGAAGTTCATTAAACCTGCGCGGCCTCGGCGCGGCGCGGACATTGACGCTCGTTAATGGTCGTCGCCATGTGGCTGGCTTCCGTGGGTCTGCCTCTGTTGACGTCAGTTCAATCCCGCGTGCTCTGGTCGAAAGGGTCAATGTGACAACTGGAGGCGCATCAGCCATTTATGGTGCCGATGCGGTTACGGGGGTTGTCGACTTTATTTTGAAAGATGATTTCGAGGGTTTTGAAGCAGATGTTCGGGGCGGCATTTCAACGCAGGGTGATGCTGAGAACTTCGTGATTGATGCCACATATGGTAAGAACTTTGACAATGATCGCGGTAATTTTGTTATCAGCGCAAGTTACGTTGAGGATACATCGCTTACAAATGCGGATCGAGCATTCTCTCGTGACAACAATATTGCAGTTGACCTCGCTAACCCAGCGCTTCGTTTACAAGCCGGCGATCTTGGTTCTGACACACCTAACTTCAATGGTTTGACAATCGGAACGAGCCTTGTTGGTTTCGATGCAACCGGCTTAAACCTGACCGCAACTGAACAGGCTTTACTTGATCGTGCGAGTAATTCGCCAGCTCGCATCATTGCGAGAGATCCTCGCGTATGGCTATCCTCTCAGACAGGTTCGATTGCACCCGGCTTTGGCGGACGCGACGTTACCTATGTCGATTTGAACAATAATGGCATTGCCGATTGTCAAGAATCGCGTGGTGGTCAAATCGGCTTCCTTGCGGGATGTTGGGTCACTAATTCTGACGGGTCGGTCAGCGTTTTCGAAGAATCTCTGATTGGAGATTCCAGTTTCCGGGGTGTTGGTAACCCGGACGGTAGCGGCAGCGGTGGATTGTTCAATTTCAACAAAGACACTTTATATCCTGAGACAGATTCCTTCTCTATCAATGTAAACTCTACCTACGATTTGGCTCCCGGCCTGACCGCTTTTGTCGAAGCCAAATATGTAACTGCCGAATCGACGACATTTGGGGAACAGGATTCATTCTACGACACATTGTTTATCGCGCCTGATAACCCCTTCATTCCGACAGAGCTTTTGCCTGTTGTGGCCCAGACAGGTGGATTGCTTCTCACGCAAGACCCGATTGATTTATTGGATGATAACCCCACAATTACCGAACGCGAAACACTCCGTTTTGTGGGTGGTTTGAAATGGGAAACAGATTCCGGACATCGGTTTGAAATCTCTGGAAACCATGGCCAATTTAAAAATACGCAGGACAGTTCCACTGTCTTTCTGGATCGTCAATTTGCCGCAACCGACGCTGTTAGAGCACCGGATGGAAGCATCGTCTGTCGATCTGACCTAGACCCTGACGCATTTTATGAGATTGACTATTTCACAGCTGGTAACGGCTTCGCTGATGGTGGATTTGCGTCAAACCGATATTATTCCTTCACGCCGGGTGATGGACAATGTCAGCCGCTAAATCCTTTCGGCGACAACTCAGTCAGTGAAGCGGCTCAGGATTTCTTACGAGCGGACTTAACAGATGAAATTAAGCTGACTCAAACGGTTATTTCAGGAACAGCCGCGGGTAATTTTGACGTCTTGGGAAGTCTCTTAGACGGCCCAATCGGTTATGCGGTTGGGGCTGAATATCGTCGTGAAACGAGTGAAGATACAAAAGATCCGCTTGTTTTAGGTGTCTTACCGCAGGGGACATCTTTCACACCGGGTGTGCTTTCCAATACGATTGATCCATTCCTGAACTCTTTCATCAGCATTGATAATGATCAGCAGTTCAACACCAATGGCAATTTCGATGTTCGTGAAGTTTATGGTGAGGTGCGGGTTCCGGTCTTCAGAGGCGTTACGCTTGCTGAAGAGCTCACAGTGGACGCAGCCGTAAGATATGCTGATTACAGCACGCTGGGTGGTCAAACAACTTGGAAGCTTGGTGCAACTTGGGCACCGATAAATGACGTTAGCTTACGGGGTACATTATCTCGCGCGGTCCGTGCGCCAAATATCGCCGAACTCTTTGACCCCGAGAACCCAATTCAAATCGGCTCTGACCAAGATCCGTGTAACCTAGAAAATGTTGGACTTGGCCCAGCTGGTACAGATATTCGTGAGACAAATTGTATAGCCTCACTTCAGGCCGCTGGTGTCCCTAACGCTGAAATCCTAGATGCCAATGGGAACTATATTTGGGAAAACCCACTGACAGGTCGTTTCACAGGCTCATCAGGGGGTAATCCAAACCTTGATGTCGAAACAGCTGACACTTTCACAATAGGTGCGGTCATTCGTCCGTCATTCCTGCAAGGGTTCTCTCTGACGGTTGATTATTGGGATATCGAAATTGAGAATGCAATTTCCGCCGTTGGCGCTGGAGATATTTTAGAGGGCTGTCTGGATTCTACGGATTTCCCGAATGTTCCATTTTGTGGGGCTTTCGAACGGAGAGGCGATGGCGGTTTGGCTGACTTAACCAGTGGACAAATTAACTTTGCGCGCCTTGAGGCTAGTGGTGTTGATGTTGCAGCTAATTATTCATTCGACATGGGTGATAATACATTTGGAGCCAATTTAGTCGGATCTTATCAAGAGAAATTGGATCGCTTCTTTAACCCGTCTAACCTGTCAGAAATTGATCCTGGGCTGAGAGAAGTTCAAAGTCCAAAACTATCAGGCAATCTTCTTCTGACGTGGGATCGTGGTCCAATTGGGGTTGGTTTCCAAACTAGTTATCAAAGCAAGCAAGCGGTTGACGAAATTGAGGACGTACTCGCGGGTCAATTCGGTGATGCAGGCTTCTTTGGAGAAACCTATATTTTCGACGCAAATGCATCTTATGACGTGAATGATCAATTCACAGTTTATGGCGGTGTCAATAATATCAGTGACGAAGACCCCTTCGCGACGCAAACCGCTTGGCCGGTTGGACCGCGCGGACGCTTTGTCTTCTTGGGCGTGAACTACAAAATGTAGAAATTGCCAAGCAATCCTTATGTAATTTAACGGAGGTTTCGGCCTCCGTTTTTTTTATGACTTTATGATTATCTACAGAGCGATTACACGGACGATATGAGCAATGGCCAGACATATGAAAACTGCATGTCTCGCGGCAAAGCGTTTTTAAAGAGCCAAGATTTTAAGGCCGCAAAAGACGCATTTGAGGCGGCTATACGCCTTGTACCCAATAGCTATGAAAGCTGGCTAGAGCTCTCGGCAAGCTTGTATCATCTCGGAGATTATCCACGCGCGATTGAAGCTTGTGAACGGGCGGAAGCGTTCGATCCGCTTCAAATAGAGTTCCGACTGATCCAGCAGGCGATGACCGAGCGCCAATTTGAAAAAGCAAAGCATATTGCGGAAGATATGCTCAGGGCATTTTCGGGGCATCCAAGGGCCGTATTCACATTGTCTCATCTTTTTCAAATGCAAAGCGCCTTTGAAGATCAAGTCGAAATTCTTCGGCGGGGACTACAACATTCCCCAGCGAACCTGCATTTAAGAAAAATACTTGTCGGCGCTCAACAAGATGCGGGCCATGTCGAGGACGCGATAAAAACGACTACTGAACTGTTAAACCTGGAAAACAATTTTGCGAATGCTTGGTCGCGTATCGGTTTGTTTATTCGCTTTGGATTTAATGACGAGGCGGTGAAGGCCTGTCAGGCTGCTAAACCTTTATGCGCAGGTAATCAGGCGCTTATGAGTGAGCTGGATCTACTACGAGGTCATGCGTTAAAAACTCTCGGCCAGAGAGAGGATGCGATCACGTCCTACCGCGCATCCATACAAAATAAACCGCAAAGCGGCGCGCCTTGGTGGGCTTTAGCAGATCTCAAAACTTATAGATTTTCGTCATCTGAGATAGAGCGTTTGGAAACCCTCACGCAAAGTGGGGCTTTGAGCCCGGAACATCAGTGTCAGGCCTTATTTGCCTTGGCTAAGGCGCATGAAATCCGCTCCGGATTGCACGCGGCCATGCCGCATTATAAAAGGGCGAATGCAGCTTATCCCTCCTCACGGTTTGATCCGGAAAAGTTCAAATCTGCGGCTGATAACTTAATCTATTTCTTTCATAAATCTGCCTTGATGAAACAGGCGAAGCCGATCCCGACAGGACCTACGCCTATATTCATTATTGGATTACCCCGTTCTGGATCGACTCTGTTAGAGCAGATTTTGGCCAGCCATTCTCAGATAGAAGGCACAATGGAGTTACCTGTTTTACCAAATATAAAACGTAAAATGCACCTCACTGCAGCTAGTCGATTTTCAAAACCTTTTTTACAGAGCCTCGATCTATTTTCCGAAGATGACTTAGCGCATTTCGGACAAGATTACTTAGACGAAAGCGCCGTTTTCAGATCTGAGAAATCGCCCTATTTTATCGACAAGCTCCCACATAATTTCGAACATATTGGGCTCATTCACAAAATTTTGCCCCAAGCTATTATATTAGATATCAGACGCGATCCAATGGATTGTGGCTTGAGCTTATTTAAGCAGTTTTTCGCGTACGGTGTGGAGTTTAGTTATAAGCTGGAAAATATTGGTACTTATTATTTAACCTATCTGAAAATCATGTCCCATTGGGATCGTCTTTTATCTGATCGCGTATTGCATATTCAATATGAGGCGTTGGTTAAAGATCTAGAGCGGCAATTACGTATCATCTTAGACCATATTGGACTCGCTTTTGAGCCGGGCTGTCTGAACTTCCACGCATCAAAACGTGCCGTTCGCACAGCCAGTAGTGAACAGGTTAGACAGCCACTCTTTACGACCGCGATTGGCGTTTGGAAAGGGGTAGAGGAATATCTAACACCGTTGAAGGTATCACTCACTGAAACTTCAAAGTGATCTCCTATTTAAGGACTGGCCTGTTAAAGAGATTCGGCAATATTACGTGAAAACTTACAGCGGTGCCTTAGGCCGCTTTTTTTGGGCTCAAAAGTGAACGGGCTTTGTCTTTTAAAAAAATCTGCCCTCTTCACCTAGGATGTGCTCACATCAGACAAACGTTCGGCCGTTTTGTTACCTCAATGATTTTGACACTGGTGCGAGATTTGAGCGCCATATCTGCGCAATAATGATTGAAACTGATTGATATTGATTAATTCTTGCTTATATTCTCAGAATAAAAATGGGGAGATAATTGAATGATGTTGCCTTTTCAGCGGATGAAGCCTGGCTTTGGTTTTTTGACAGTCTTGAGCTTGATGATTGTTTCCTGTGGGGGTGGCGGCGGATCATCAATGCCGACAACGTCAGTTTCACCGCCCCCTCCGCCCCCATCCCCGCCTTCGGCCAGTACGAGCTTTGCCGCAACAGGAGGGGTTTGCGACGGAACAGCTGGGTGGCAAGCGATCCCTGATGATAATTTAGATGATAGTGCTGCGATTCAAACGTCCCTGCAGGAGGCTGCGTCTAAAGGCGATACTCTGACAATCCCACCGGGAACCTATAATATTGATAATCTTGAGGGTGTGTCCGTCATATTAGGAAATCAGGATTTTTCGATTATCGCCACGGACGTCATTTTTATCGCGGGTCCAAATGTCAATTCAGACTTGATTGATTTCGATGCGACGAGTGAGAGTTTTTCTGGGCGTTGCGGTGGAGATGACTTGGTCGATGTAAGCTGGACCGGTGGCGAGCTAAACATATCTCAGGCGTACCTTTCGGGGACAGTACCGCAAGGGCGCGGAATTGGCGCAACTAGCGTTGGAGATCCGGTGGCATCAACAACAGATGGTCTGTCAATTCGAGGAGCCACAGGCGGCACCGATCCGAGGGCGAAAGTAGACTCGGTCTCTATAAGAGGCCTAACCATAATTGGCGCGCCGATCAGCGCTGAGAACCGTGACGCTTATTTTGATAATTTTGAAACGGCGCAAGCCATTGACAGTCAAAGTGATAGTTGGCGGAACGCTGGTGGTGACAGTGGTGTGTTCGTTGTGGGCGCGCAATCCGCCCTCATCGAAGAATCATCCTTTTTTGGTATTCGTGACGCGAGTATTTATATGTCGGCGACTCCTTATGATGCTGCGCTAGGTGGAAACTATACGATGATCAATAACCGTTTTTATGGCGGCTTTGATGGTATCTCATCTAAACGGGGCGCTCAGAATATTCGTATGGAGGGCAATATCTTTGTAAATGTTGTACGCGCATTATCTATTGAGTCCCTGAGTGGGCCATTGCGTACAACAAATGATCAAACAGCCGAGCGTATCGTGGCTCCTGTCATTATATCACGAAACAGCCTTAACGGTGTCCAACGTGCCATTCAAATTGAGTCCAGTCGGGACGTCACGGTCTCAGATAATAAAATTAGAAATCTTGGTGCGCGCGTTGCCCAGCAAAATAACCCTGTCCGATATGACCGTTATGAAGGGATTGTCATTGAGGGCGTTGAGAATGCGACGATTTATAATAATGAAATTATTGGGGTGAATGCGTCACGGGCGTATAATTCAGATACGGTCGGTATAATTATAAGCAGCCATGCCGGTATTACCGGCCAAATTAATTCTTCCAATATTAGAAATCTGGACACAAATCAATTGTCCGGTTTGGACTCCGATATCGAACAGTAAGCTGAGAATTTTGTCTTCTCTGACAGTTAGTTTCAGTGTGTCCGGCAAAGCCGCTCCGCGCTTTAGTTCTTTAAGGCGCGTTGGATCATAGCTTGTGACCCTTTAAAGGCATTGGCCCTCGTGGCGAGTAACATTTAGGATCGAGATAATGCATTATGGTTCTGATCAAAACGCTCAATTCCTGAAAGCTCTATGGCCGTGTCTGTCATCTTTTTAAATATATCTAGGAAATAGTGGGCGGCCTCGGAGTCCTTCGGGGTTGTTTTGAGTAACTTACTGCGCTCATCCTTTCTGTCTTCTTCTGACTCGACATATATATCTTGGCTCAGGCTGTATAGAAATGTAAATTAGGGTGTGGGGTGACTAACAGAAAAAGCCGGTCGCAGACATATTAGCAGAGATATTATCTGAATTGATGGATGTCGTTAAATGATGGATTGTGCAGGTGCAGTTTGTCCGAATGACTTTGAAATTTGAAGACTGACGTGAAATTCCCATACAGCTAATGAAATAGCTTTGGAGATAGGGTCGTCAACTTTTTCAGTTAGCATAGTCGCGTAATTTGAAACCTCAAGATTGTTGAAGGCCGATTTTCGCAATAACAAATCATGATTATAATTTACGATATGCGGAACATTGATAAGCGTGAACATATCTGAAAGGCGCAAAACCATTTCTCTCGGGAATTGCCCATCAATAATATAAATATCTGCATTATAAGTCGAAAAATTTTTGTATGCATCTCGCAGAGAGTGAGCTACGGGCAAAACTATATGATCGTCTTTGATTAAGACGCGTGTCAGTTCTTCCCCAAAATCAGAGTCGGATTGAATTATCCCGATTGTAGACTTCATTATTTTACTTTCATTATCGCTAGATAAGTTTTACTGAAGCGCGCTAATATATTGCAGTATATAGCTTGAAAAAACAACTAAAAGGTGTATATCAGTTTTAGATTTTTTTAACCATAGTCCCGATCCTTAAGACGAGGGCCTTCGAGGATCTTTTATCGACTGTTTGAATTGCGGTTTGTTATTGAGATGTTTCTTAAGCTGTCATCTGAAGCACACAGGAAAGTAAGGCGATTTAGGTCACGCTTGGTGCTTAAGACATTATACGAAATCTAAGGCACACGAATCTTCTGCGCCTCTTCTAATCAGTGCTCAGTGCTCTGAAACGAGAGTTATTCCGTTCAGTTAAAAAGTCTCTAAGAGGCTCCATTATTGTTTTGAAGCCAAAATAATTGCCGCAATATTTAAAGCAACGAAAACGTAAATCTGTTGCTAAATTACTACAGTCATCCAAATAACAACTTTGGTCATACCAATTATCTCAAATTGGTAGTTTTATTGGCTTGACATCAGGCTTGCTATTGGTTCTTTTCATATCCACAAAAAACTAAAGCATACGATTCAACTTTTACTTCGGGGAAATGAAGAATGACTGATCGACCCACCGGTACCGGTACTCCAAAAATGGCATGGCTAAAAGGCTCTCTATTACTCGGCGCGAGCTTATCGATGATGACGATAGCGCCGTCCGCATTTGCGCAAGACGCACAAGACGGCGATGTCGTTATTGCGACAGGTATCCGTCAAGCGCTTGAAACCGCTTTGATTGAGAAGCGGACGTCCGATAGCTTAGTAGAAGTTATTCAAGCGGAAGATATTGGTAAGCTTCCAGATCAGAACCTTGCGGAAGTGCTTGAGAATATCACGGGTATTCAAATCACGCGGACAGCTGGTGTTGGTACAGGCGTTCAGATTCGCGGTACGGATGCGAACCGTACAGAAATTAATGGTGTATCGTCCGTTGGTTCAGGCTTTGGTCGTACGGGTATCAGCTTTGAAGACTTACCAGCGTCGCTCGTATCTTCTGTTGAAGTGACCAAGGTCCCGGATGCGTCTACAATTGAAGGCTCTGTTGGTGGTACGATCAACTTACGTACAATTCGCCCGCTCGCACTAGATGACAAACTGATGGCATTCAGCGCTGAGGTCGAAAGCAGTGATTTGGCTGATTCAGTGACGCCAAGAGTCTCTGGTACAGTCGGTAACAAATGGGAAAACTCAAGAGGGCAAGAGCTCGGCTTAGTTTTCAGCGGTAGCTATGCGCGCCAAGATGTTGCATTCTTCAATCCTCGCGCTGATCGTGATGCCGTACTGACATCAGACTCAGGCATCGCAAGTGCCGAAGATTTCGATTTTTTACGTATTCAGTTTTTCCAGCAGAACTTAGACAACTTCGAATATGAAACATTTAATTTAAATGGGACACTCGAATATAAGCCGAATGATGATCTACGTTTCTACGTAGACGGTCTTTATAATGATCAGCAACGTACGCAAGAAAGCTATGTTCTTGACCTTTCCGGTGTCTCAGCTGGTGATGTCGTCGCGCTGACGGACAACACGGAATTTGAAACGATTGATTTTGGAACAATTGACGGACCTAATGGCGATATTCAACTTCCGACCGTCCAGGCTGCGCTAAGAGGAACACTTCTACCGAGTGTCGCCGGACCAAGCCGATTGAACCCGAACTTACGCGTCTCGACCGTCACCGGGGCTCGTCTGACAGAAAGCGCCGTGTTCGCGACAGGTTTTGAATGGGACAAAGAGAATTTCTTTGGTAAAGCTGAATTCTCGACAGCTTCATCTGAGACAGACAGCCCGAGTTTCCGTCCACGTCTTGAATTTATCAACCCGAATGCCGCGCAACCCGTACCCGGCGGCCGCGATGCAGATAATGGTGTCCCGGTAGCGTTTGATTTATCGGGCGGCACATTGCAATTTGGCATTGCAGACAATGTAGCGTCATCACCGACAACGGCGCAGCTTCTTGATCCAGCCAATTATCAATTGGGACGTTTGACCTTTACACAGCAAGAGGCGGATAATCGTGAGACGGCCCTTCGGCTTGATCTGGGCTATGATACATCTGAAAAATTAAGCGGCCTAACATCAGTGGAGGCAGGTTACCGTTACAATAACACAGAGCTGGAGCGTAACCGATCCTTATCCAGCATCAATTATGGCAATGATTTAAATCGTCCGCGCGCCAGCCAGTTCGCGAACTTCGTAATAGCTGGTCCGGATAATTTTGATGCGGCTGATGGGCGTGATCTGTTTATCGAAAACTATCTGGGCATTGATCCTGAACAGGCCTTTAGCAATCCGGCTGGAATTATTGCTGCAATTAATGCGGCGGTTGCGGTGAACAATTCAGATCCTAGCTTGAACGGACGTCGTCAAATTCCAACTTTGGATACGCCATCAGAGAACTCTACGGACTTCTTTAATATCGAAGAAGAAACGCATGCACTTTACGCACAAGCAAATTTCGACTTCGACACAGCGTTTCCTGTAAGGGGTAATGTTGGTGTGCGTTGGGTGGATACAAAGATTGAATCTACCGGTAATACCGTTGTTCAAGGTGCAGTTGAGCAAACCGTCACAGAGAATGGTTACAATCTCTTCCTACCACGTTTGAATGTTGTGGCTGATGTTACAGATGATGTTCTTATTCGCGGTGGCATATCGCGAGATATTCGTCGTCCGAACTTTAACGATCTTTCGACATCCGTCTCATTTGGGACGGGCTCAAACTCTGTTGTCGCGACAGGCAATCCAGCCTTGCGTCCGGAAAAGGTCTGGTCATATGATTTATCGGCAGAATGGTATTTCTCACCGGCTTCAATCTTGAGTGTCGGTGTATTCCACAAAGACCGGACGGACCTGTTCACCGATCTGCAGGAAGATCCGCCTACTAATGTTCAGGACGGCGTCATCAATATTGATGTAACACCGCCATGTGAAGGTGGTGGTATATTTAACCCGATCGCAGATCGTAACATTAACAGCCCTATTCCGGGTATTGGTATCTGTGTTCCGTTTAGAACAACTGTCAATGGCGAGGGTAGCTTTACCCAAACTGGTCTCGAAGTGGCATTCCAGCATGATCTATCAGAATATGAAGATCGTTTAGGTTGGGCCTCTGGTTTTGGTGTTATTGCGAACTATACATATCAAAAACCTGGCGGTGATGCGCAGGATTTCGCATCAAACTTCCGGACAATTGGTGGTAACCGTAGAATTTTCCAAGTTCTGGGTGTCGCGGAACCGCTTCAACAAATTGTTCAGCCTAACCTATCGAAGAACGCCTATAACGCGACACTCTTCTACGATAAATTCGGATTGAACGCTCGGGCTCGCTATACTTGGCGCTCTGCCTATACGCTTCCCGCGTCTGTTGAGAGCTTCAAGGTCGGGGCTCCGCTCATCAACGCACGCCGTGGTCAGCTCAATGCCAGCATTTCCTATGATATTAATGACAATATCAATGTCGGTGTTGAGGGAATTAACCTTCTGCAAAATGATCAGGATCAGTTCTGCGTATCTGAAGGAACATTGCTTTGCTTCAATGGCTTTACAGACCGCCGTATCATTGGCGGCGTGAACTTTACGTTCTAAGGCCCTCTAATAGTGATTGATAAAAGTGGCTTTATGGCCGCTTTTATCAAAAATTGAATTTTAATAAGAATGACTACTTTCTGAGACGTTCCCTCGTCTGGAAAGAAACTTGAAGCGCCTCATTGTTTATGAGGCGTTTTTTATTGGGCGAAAGTCAAAATAACTACAGGTGCAAGACCGTTTCCAGAGGCTATATTTTTCTTACCGATGTAGCTGGGAGGCGCTCAGCGTTAGAGCAAGGTCTGCAGCAAATATCAGGATGTATTTGAGACGTTGAAATGTGGTGTTTAAGGCCGTTCTGGCTGTTATTCGCATTGTTTCATTGGAATTGGCTTGTTCAACCTCAACCAATTAATCTGAATGAGTAAGGTTATGGCTCATGCATAGGCAGGCGTTATATGCCCTAAGGTCAAGAGCCACTGTTTTGAGGGGCGAGCTTTTTTACCTATGTAAATAAGATGTAAAGAGAAGAAGAGGGGTAATTAGATCGAGAAAAGTGCTCTTATCTCATAATTCATGCGACCTCTGAAAAGTCTATGTTCTGGGCGCTGGCAGTATAGTATCAGCGCCGTGAATCTGGCGCTGATACACATTATATTGAGGTAGTCTATTTTTTCAACTTCACGAAATAATCGAAAATTTCAGGAACATTGCCATCACCCATGCCGGCATCCACCGCGGCTTGCAGGCTTTTCGATGTGGCTTCTGCAACGAGAGACTGTGAGCCCAGATCAGAGACCATTTGCGCAAAATAACGGAGGTCTTTATTCGCATTGTTAATTGAGAATCCTAAATCACTGACTCCATCAACGGCGTAGTTTTTACAAAATTTCATAAAGGGAGAATTGGACGGGCCCGCTGACATAATGTCATAAAGTTGTTGGCGATCAACACCTGCAAGTTCGGCAGCTGCAAAAGCTTGAGACATCGCTGTTACCGTCGTCATACCCATGAAATTATTGATCAGCTTCGTTGTGTGGCCTGCGCCGAGCGCGCCAAGATAGAAGACATTCTCGCCTTGCTCCTTGAGCATCGGTTCATATTTATCAAATGTCGCTTTATCGCCTGCCGCCATAATATTGAGAAGGCCGTCTTTCGCATGGGCCGGTGTGCGCCCAAGTGGTGCGTCGATCATACCGATCCCTTTCTTCGCGAGATCAGCTCCAATTTTTTGGGTTGAGGCTGGAATGGACGTTCCGAAATCAATTAAAACAGAGCCCTCTTTCATACCAGCCATCAGACCGTCTTCTCCATAAACAAGACTTTCCACAACATCAGATGTTGTGACGCAAAGCTGAACAATATCGCTTTGTTCTGCAAGGTCTCTGGGAGAGCTGGCCTGAACGGCATTACCGCGTGCCAAGACGCGATCAACAGGCGCTTGGCTGCGGTTCATAACAACGACCTTGAAGCCGCGTTTTTGTAGGTTTTCAACCATGTTACCGCCCATAAGGCCCAGGCCGATAAAACCAATTGTTGGTTTTGTCATATTTTCTTTCCCCTTCTGTGTTTCTTTATTTCACTAACTGGATAAGCCAATTTTGTATAAACATATATACCAATAGACATACCAATAGCGTTTGGAATTAAAAGTGAAAACTCTCATCTAAAATATTTATCCACAGATCGAATAGAGTCTTCTCAATTTCCGGACTCGTCATAAAAATGAATAGAATCAGATATATATGAAATTACACGGGGCCAAATCAACGGAGAACATTCTAAGTAAATGCACATGACTTCGTTTTCATAAGGCGTAAAATTTTGTTATGTTGATGTGAGATGAATGATTTCTTGACATTCACAGCTATGTATCAATGAATTTATTCATAAACTGGTCCGACCTATTTATCATTTTTGGTATAATTTATAGGTTGACTAACTTGATAAAATTGGTTCAAGTAAAAATAAACAAAAACGTCAAAAATTGACACATTACAAGGGGAAGCCAAGATGGCGTATTATCTGCACAATCGTGCTGTGCATTCACGAATTCACACTCATCTAAAATCCGTTTTTGGGGCCTCTGCCTCGGTTATGGCTATTGCTTTGATGGCCCAACCTGTTGCGGCACAAGATTCCGGGTCCGATGAAGATACAATCGTTGTGACAGGCTCGCGCCAAGTTATTCAGGATGCGATCGCACTAAAGCGGAATAATACGCAAATTGTTGACGGCTTATCCGCAGATGAAATTGGGGATATTCCTGCGCTATCTATTGGTGAAGCGCTTGAAAATATTACGGGTGTCGCCTCACATCGTGAAAATGGCGGCGCGACCGAAGTGTCTATTCGGGGCTTGGGGCCATACTTATCTTCTACTGTTGTGAATGGTCGTGCCGCGACAAACGGATCGGGTGACCGTTCCGTGAACTTCTCTCAATTCCCATCTGAACTCGTTAATAAGCTTGCCGTTTTCAAAACGCAGGACGCCAGCCAGATCGAAGGCGGCGTTGCGGGGCAAATCCAAATTGAAACGATTAAACCGCTCGATTTCGGCAAACGCAGACTGCAATTTGAAGTCAAAGGGAATGTGAATCCGGATCAATTCAATCAAAAAGATACTGTGGCGGGTGATATCGGCTATCGTCTAACAGGCAGTTATACCGACCAATTCGATGTTGGTGGCGGTGAAATCGGAATTTCAATCGGTGTGCAAACCTCAGACATTTCAAATCCGGAAGCTGAAGCTCGCCAAACAAGCTCTAGCAGTAACTCTCGTCCGGCCTGTCTGATCACCAATGGTAGGGCGCAATATACAGATCAAACCAATGGTGGCACATTTACCGGATTTTCTAATAACCCGGAAACGAGAGATCGCGGCGATGATGATTGTGATGATTTCAATGATCGCCGAAATCCGGAAAATCTCACAACACGCGGGTCCGATCGCGAAGGGTTTGACACGCGCCTTGACGCCAATGGCGCACGCATTGATGGAAATACGCCTTTCGTCTTCGCCCCTTCACAGCGTCATTTCCGTCAGAATGATACAAATGATTTAAGGGACGCCGTGTTTGGCGCTGTCCAATGGGCGCCCAATGACCGTGTTGATATTAATTTGGATGCACAATGGTCCGAAAGAATAATCCGTGAGCAACGCAGCGATCTGACATTTAATGGTTGGCGCCGCAATGATACAAGCCTCGGTGCAGGGCCATTTGACACCTCGCTCAACTCTATCATTTCTACGCCTTCAGGCGCTGTCACGCGTCAAGCCACAGACGGAAATATAGAAATACAAGGTGGCGATTTTGAGCGCGTAGAGACCTATCTCGGTGGTGGTGCGAATCTTGAATTTGAGGTCACAGATCGTCTGACCGTCTCAGCGGACATTGGTTATTCCAGCACAGAGCGAACCGAAGATAACCGTGAATTCCGTATCCAATCAGACCGCTCTCCTGTTATTTTGTTTGATCGCACTGATGGTATTGTCCCGGAATATACTCTGTACGGTAGTGACGCCTTTGATGTGAACGACCCTTCAAATTATGTCGACCGTTTACGGGTGCGTATCGATAATGATGTCTTCCGCGACAATGAGATATTCTCCGGTCGTTTCGACACAAAATATGACTTGGGTGGAGGGTTCTTCAAAGAACTGGAAGCTGGTATACGCTGGGCACAGCAGGATTATTTAGAACTTCCGGGCGGTGCGGATTCAGGTAACCCACTCGATGTGGACCGAGGACGGTTTTCGTTCGAGATTGAAAATGATGGCGAGCTGACCGTCAATAACCGCGAGGTTTTGGATGATCGTAATGAAAGTAGCGGTGCGGCGGCATTTGATCAACAGCGCGCGCTTGAAGAAAGATTGGTCTCAATTATCGGAACAACGCGTGATGCCTGTTATAATGAATTTGTAGAAGAGGACTTCCTCAGCAGCACGCGCAATGGCGATCTTGTGACTGTCGTTGATGAAAACGGGAATGCAACAGGCACAAATTCTTGGGCGCAATTTGATGCGGGCTGTATTGCTGAAACAGCTGTTGGGTCACTCAATTCTATCTTGGATGATATCAATGCCTATCTGACAAACCCGGATGCGCGCGAAAATTCATTTGGTAATGCATTAGCCGGTTTCTCTGCGGATATTCCTGAATTGCGGCGTCAAAGTGTACGTACGATTGATGTGCGGGAAACAACCACGGCAGCTTACCTCATGACGAATTATGAAGGTAAGATCGATGGAACACTACCGATTTCAGGTAATTTAGGCCTGCGTCTCGTACAGACAGACGTTGAAGCGACCGGGTTCCGTCAAGCTCTGAATGTTACCGAAAATGACGGTGAGTTTTCTTTATCATTCGGAGACTTGGAAGCTGTAACAGCGGAAAATTCTTATACGCGGCTGTTGCCAAGTGCGACAATGATTATGGAAGTCACGCCAAATAAGCTGGTTCGCTTCGGTGTTTTCCGTGCCATGTCGCGTGCGGACCCAGCGGATATGGGCTTTAGTCGTCGTATTAATAATGCCGTAGATGATGATGAAGTGGTCGATTCTGTTGAACAACTGATCGGCAGTGTTGTTGCGGATGGTAACCCGGAACTCGATCCCCTTATGTCATGGAATTATGATGCAAGTTTTGAATATTATCCTAACCCGGATACAATTCTGGCGATTGGGGCCTATTATAAAAAGTTCCAAGGCGGTTTTGAAAATGTCCGCCAGAACGAAACGTTCGAAGTTAATGGCCAAGACATTACTCGGGCTGTATCGGTTTCTCAAACAAGTGATGACGAAAGCACTTTATTCGGGATCGAACTTACGGCCTCACATGGCTTTACTTACCTGCCGGGTCTGTTGAGCGGATTGGGTGTGAAGTTCAGCTATAACTATGTGGATTCAAATTTTGAATTTGAAGACAGCCGTTATGGTGATGGCTTTCAGCGTCAATTGGATGGCAGCGTGATCCAAACGAATGAGGGTATTATTGCACCGGGTGGATTGCCCGGCTTGTCTGAAAATACGATTTCTGCACAGGTATATTACGGCCTTGGTGATTTCGATATGCAGGTAAATTACAAATATCGTGATGATTATTTCCAGCCCTTCATCTCTGACGGTACGAGACTGAGATATGTTGGAGACGTTGGTGTGTGGGAAGCCCGCGCAAGCTATCGATTGACGGATAACTTTAGCCTTCGCGCTGAAGCCATCAACCTCTTCAGTGAACCTAAAGAGCAATTCGCTTTCGTTCGGGACGATCTTTACGAAGTGAATGATTATGGCCCACGGGTCTTCCTCGGCATTCGCGGTCGTTTCTAGGTCTGTGATTTATTGCGGAAGCTGAAAACTGAGAGTTCTATACCGGTATAAATTTGACATCGCTGTCAACGGTAAATCGGTATAGACAAATGGTATTTTCCTTCGCATAAGACGTTGATTTTCAAGTGGGGCCGAAAGGGCCGGAATATGTCTGAGCAAAGACTCTATCATACTGTTGCCAATAAGCTGTTGGAGATGATCGATTCCGGCGTCTTTCCGCCAGGCTCCCGCCTACCGGGTGAACGTGAATTGGCGAAGCGTTTCGGTGTCAGTCGCGTCTCCATTCGGGAGGCGGAGATAGCGTTGCAAGCACAGGGCCGCGTTGAAATTAAAGTCGGCTCCGGTGTCTATGTTCTCGATCAAACCAATTTGCCGGTTTATGGTTTGCCCAAGGTCGGTCCCTTTGAACTGACTGAGGCGCGGGCACTTTATGAAGGCGAGTCGGCAGCTCTGGCGGCCTCTATGATTACTGAGCAAGAGTTGGAATATCTAGAACATCTGCTCGATATCATGAATGGGAAAGTCAAAGGCGAGTTTACGCCGGAAGAAGCCGACGCAGAATTTCACCTGACCATTGCAAGGTCTACTAAAAATCATGCGATTTTATTCGTTGTTGATAGTCTTTGGAAAATGCGCACGGAAGCTGCGCAGCTCCAAAAAGTCTATGAAAAAGCTTGCTCGAAAAATGGAAGCGACCGCGAAGATGAGCATGCGGATATTTTAGATGCGCTCAAGCGACGGGATTCGGCCGGCGCGCGTGCCGCTATGCGGAAACATTTCACGCGTCTCATTGATGCATTGCTGAAAGAGTCTGAAGAGCAAGCCTATGCAGAGGTGCAACGTAAAGCGTCAGAGAGCCGATCTCGCTATACGCTCTCCCAACAGCTTCTTTAAAAGACGCTTTATACCAATTAATGAAATTGGTTCGACTAATTGGTTGACATGATCGGCCTGCATCGTGCTTAACAGATCAGAGACTGCTGGATAAGGACCTCGGAAAAACTGAGGCAAGCGGCTCTAATATGTTGGGGATTGATTATGACTCAGACGTCACACCTAAGCGCGACGCAAGCATTTAAACGTTCATCATTATTCATTGGCCTCTCAACGGCCTTGCTACTCTCATCCGCACTGATAGCATGCGCCCCTGGGAGTACAAATTCTGAGACATCAACGATCAGCCTAGCTGAGACGAAAGAAGAAGGACAGATTTTAGTCTCCACCCAGGCGGAATATGCAGAGGCCGTAAAATCTTTGAAACCCGGTGACACGATTGTGCTGGCAAATGGACGCTGGGAGAATTTCGAAATCCTGTTCACAGGTGAAGGGACTGAGCAGGCGCCAATAAGCTTGCGTGCGGAAACACCGGGGGAGGTCTTTCTCACCGGGCAATCCAATTTGCGTTTAGCGGGCGAGTGGCTGGATGTGTCGGGCCTAATTTTCACCGACGGGTTTACGCCCACGCGCGAAGTAATTTCCTTCCGCCGCAATAAAGAACATCTCGCCAATCATTCCCGCGTCCATAATGTCGTCATTGATGATTATAATCCGACTGAACGCACAGCCTCAGATTTCTGGGTGATGATGTACGGAAAGAATAATCGCTTCGATCACAATAGTCTGATCAATAAACGCAATCGCGGTGTAACCATGGCGGTGCGGATGAATACGGAAGAGAGCCGCGAAAATAATCACCATATTGATCATAATTATTTCGGACCTCGTCCGATTTTAGGGTCTAACGGTGGCGAGACCTTGCGCATTGGCACGAGCCATTACTCCCGTAGTGATAGTCTCACTCTCGTCGAGAATAATTATTTTGATCGCGCGGACGGTGAAGTTGAAATTGTGTCTTCCAAATCCGGCGGGAATGTGTTCCGCAATAACACTTTTTATAAATCGCGCGGCACGCTGACATTACGTCACGGCAATGGAAACCTGATCGAGCGCAATGTTTTCTTGGGCGGGGGCGCAGATCACACAGGTGGTTTCCGTGTGATCAATGCGCGCCAAACCGTGCGTGATAATTATATGGAAGGCCTGACAGGCACGCGCTTTGGCGGAGCGTTGGTTGTGATGAACGGCGTTCCGAATGGTCCGATCAATCGCTACGATCCTGTCATCTCGGCGGTCATAACGAACAACTCTCTTATTGATAGTGATAATATCCAACTCGGCGCGGGTAGTGATTCTGAACGCAGCGCCCCGCCAACAGATACGCGTATGGAGGATAACCTGGTCGTCCATCGTCAAGGACGCAATAGTATGACCGTTTATGACGACATGTCGGGCATCAGCTTTCAAGGTAATGTAAGCAATGTCGCGCTGGAACCTCTCGCAGATTCTTTTGATGTTCGGGATGTGAAGCTTGAACGCGGCGAGAATGGATTGCTCTATCCCGTTGGGGATATGGATGTGGGTGCGCCGCGTGATCTCGTTGTGACACAAGCGGATGAGACCGGAGCGTCCTATTATCCAAAGGCTGGCAAGGCGACAGCATTTGGCTCTGGTAAAATTCATGAAATTAAACCCGGTGAGGGTAATGTTGCAAAGCTTATTGCACAGGCTGAAGATGGTGACATAATCCGTCTCTTGGCTGGGACGCATATTGTCGACCGCGTGATTCCCATTCCGCACACACTGAAAGTTGAAGGGGTTGGGAACCCAACGGTTCTTTATGAGCGGGATGCGCTGTTTCAAATACAAGATGGCGGGAGTTTGCGTGTGGAGGGCGTGACAATTTCCGGCGCAGATACGCCTGACAGTGCGGGCAATGTCGTGATCCGAACCAGCCCCTATTCCATGTTGAAAAATTATCGGCTGGAAATTGTAGATACCGTCCTCGAAGATCTGGATATCAACCATTCTTTCGATGTGATTTCAGCCGCCAAAGGGACCTTTGCCAATCATATATCGTTGGAACGCGTAAAGGTGTCTGACGCCACGGGACATGTGTTGAGATTGGACCGTGAATTAGATGATAACGGTATCTATCCGGCAGAATATGTCATGATCTCGGATTCGGAGTTCACCAATATTGGTGGTACGATAGTTGATGTTTATCGTGGCGGCACGGATGAAAGCACGTTCGGCCCGCATGTCACAGTGATCAATTCAAATTTTGAAAAAATCGGTCATAATAAACGCAATAAAAGAGGCGGAAGTTTTCGCCTCCACGGGGCGCAAGTGACGCTGTTGGAAGGCAATCGTTTCAAAGACGCCCGCCCTGTGATTGTTGATCATACAGTTGGCGAGCCGAAAACACGCATTTTAAAAAATGATTTCGGTGGCACAGCCACGCCGCGCATCGTTGAATTAAATAGTGACGAAGTAAACACCGCCACGTTGGAAGGGAATAAGGGGATGTCGAAATGATGAGACGGGCTTTATTACTTACGGCTGCCTTGACGCTGGTCGGATGTGCCCCACAGACGTTATCTGAGGGCGCAAATCAAGGTATTCAAGTCAAAGTGCAGTCGCAGACACAATCGGGATTCGACCTCACACTGGAAAATGCCAAAACACGAGTCGATGCGGCTATGTCTCAGCCTCTTACACTTCCCGTGCCTAAAGATCCGGGTGGTGGCTATACCCATGAAACTCACAAAGCGAATGGGTTTTTGCTCTATGATATTGGGCAACTTTATAAGCTGACGGGTGACGAAAAATACGCCGAATTCGCTGCGCAAGCCATGTTGGACTATGCGAAAGTTTATCCAAATTGGGGGCTGCATCCGGCCAAGAAAGAACAATCTCCCGGGCGGATGTTCTGGCAAAACCTCAATGAGAGTATGTTTCTTTTAAATGTCTCGCAGACCTATGCCGCTATAAAAGACAAGCTTTCGGATGCACAGAGACAAAACATCGAAACAGACCTGCTGCGCAATATGGCTGACTTCCTCTCTGTTGGCGCGCCCGAGACATTCAACAAGGTTCATAATCACGGGACCTGGGCAACGGCGGCCGTCGGACTGACCGGTTATGCGATTGGGGATGAGGAATATGTCGAACAGGCTTTGCTCGGATTAGATAAATCGGGGGAGGCGGGTTTCCTCAAACAGATGGAGGTCCTGTTCTCACCCGATGGCTATTACAATGAAGGGCCCTATTATCACCGCTTTGCGCTAAAGCCTTTCGTGATCTTCGCGCAGGCCGTCGAGAAGAATAATCCGGAACGCAAGATTTTTGAAAAACGCGACGGCATTCTCAAAAAAGCGATCTACAGTCTTATCCATCAAAATTATGGCGGTCTGTTTTTCCCGATCAATGATGCGATTAAGGAAAAAGGGATTAAGACGGATGAGCTGCTGCACGGCGTCGCGATTGCTTATGATCTGACGGGGGATACGGGGCTACTCTCTATCGCGGCTGAACAAGATACGTTTGTTCTGACACCGGAAAGCCGCAAGCTCGCCAATGATCTGGCCGCCGGGAAAGCGACGCCCTTTGATTATAAATCCATGCGTATGGGCGATGGTCAAAATGGGGATGAGGGGGCGCTGGACATTTTGCGGGCGTCTGCCGATCCTAAAGGCTTGGCCGCCATTGTCAAAAATACATCCCAAGGCCTGGGCCACGGCCATTTTGATAAGATGGGCCTGCTTGTCTATGATGCGGGGCACGAAATTTTGCGCGATTACGGCGCGGCGCGTTTCTTAAATATTGAAGCCAAATATGGCGGGCATTACCTGCCGGAAAATAATAAATATGCCAAACAAACTGTCGCCCATAATGCGCTCGTCGTGGACGAGACCAGCCACTTTGACGGCGACGTGAAAATCGGGAATCAGAATTATCCCAAGGTTTTTGACTTTATCGACACACCCAATGTCAAACTCACATCGGCAGAAATTTCTACGGCCTATGATGATGTCCGCATTGGGCGCTCTGTTGCGATTATCAAAGACGCCGCGTTTGACGGTCCTGTCATTATTGATCTGGTCGAGGCCCATGCCGAGACGGCGCACAGCTATGACCTGCCGTTCCATTATAATGGGCACCTCATTGATACGAATTTCGACGTCGCGGCGGACCCGCTCTCTCGTGCGCCATTGGGAACAAAGAACGGCTATCAATATCTTTGGAAGGTGGCGGAGGCCGAGCCCGTTGACGGTCTGTCGCAAGTCACATGGTTGCTCGACAGAAAATTCTACACCGTGTCGTCTTCTGTTCCTGACGATACTAAGGTCGTCCTTACGCAAATCGGGGCAAATGATCCGAACTTTAATTTAAAGCCCGAACCCGGATTTATGTTGCGCGCAAAAACTAATGAGGGCGCAGCTTTTGTTTCGGTGATCGAGCCGCATGGTGATTATAATCCCACTTTAGAATATACGCTGGGTAGCCATAGTCAGGTTAAATCCGTGTCCCATTATGAAGCCGGTGCTGCCGAATTTATCCTTATCGAGACAAAAAATGGGCAACGCGTCGGGCTGGGTCTTGGCGCAGAAGATAATCCTTCCGGAACGCATAGCGTTGATGTAGAGGGCACGGAAATGCGATGGACAGGACCGTTCAAACTCTTCCCGTCTGACGCCCAAAAGGCCGCCAATTAAGGCGCGCTTTCGGACAGATTTAAATTAACCACTTAGAGCAAGACAGAGCTTGGTATGACACAATTTGACCCCCAACCTTTATCCGCGGCTTTACTCAAAGCGCGGAAAAGTTGCACGCTATTGGAGGAGTTTCCTGGCGAGATTCCGGAGACTTTAGAGAAAGCCTATGCCGTGCAAATGTGCGGAATTGCGGATTGGGGCTCTGATCTGATTGGTTTTAAAGTCGGCGGTGTTCCGGCCAAATGGCAAAGCCAATTTCCTACCGGATGGCTGGCGGGCCCCATGTTCGCCGATCAGCAATATAAGGTCGAGAATAACGGTTCCATTGAAGTCAGTGTATTCAAGGGCGGCTTCGCGGCATATGAGGCCGAGCTCGTCTTCCAACTCAAAGATTTGGATAAATTAGATCAGCCTTTGGAGACTGTCGACCAAACTCGCGATTTTATCGAGAAAATTTATCTGGGCGCTGAAATTGCCAGCTCTCCGAATTTACGCGTGAATGATATGGGGCCGGGCTCGATCATCTCTGACCTGGGCAATAATGCAGGGTTGGTGATCGGACCCGAAGCGCCGCTTTCGCTGCTTGATAATTTGGCGGATTTGGAGGTTGTGCTAACGATTGATGATGAGGAAATCGGGCGGTCCACGCCCAAATCCGATGATGGCGGACCGCTGGGTGCGCTCCGTTTTATTCTCAATCATTTTATCGCGTTTAAAGGTCAAATTGATCTACCTGAAAACTGCTTGATCTCCAGCGGGGCCATTACAGGTGTGCATCAATCAGAAGCCGGCACAAAATCCACAATCACATTTGGCGACCTCGCAGAATATGAATTGCGCATGGTCCCGCGCACAGCCCAAGCTTAGATTCAAAGGCTTAGAATCTCAGATTGAGACGAGCGATGCCTGTTTTGCGTGATCCAATATGGTTTGGATCACGCTATCCGCTATGCCGTTTTCATAAACATGGCTCGGCGCGGTCAGGCTCATGGCTGCGATGACCTCGCCATTTAATCCAAATATCGGTGCGCCAATACAGGTCAGCCCGCGAGAGATTTCTTCATCGTCAATGGCGTAACCTTGCGCCCGGACTTGGTTCAATTCGGTTCGAAGTGCGTCAATCTTTGTTATGGTCGTCTCGGTAAAACGTTCCAAAGGCTGACTAAACACGCGCTGGCGCAAATTTTCAGACCCAAAGGCCAAATGAATTTTCCCCATGGCCGTGCAATGGAGCGGAAAGGACTTTCCGATTTCTGAATGCAATCGCAGGCCAAAATCTTGCGGCTCGATCTTATCAATATAAATCCCGCTCTCTTCTCCGCATATGCTGAGTGTCACGACAAAACCCAGCGCCTCATGCAGGGCTTTCATAGCGGGGCGGCATGTCCGCCGAATATCAAGATTGGACGTTACCTGCGCCCCAATCGCCGCGAGTGAAAAACTGCCGCGATAGGTTTTCGTCTCGGCATCATAGCTGAGTAGGTTCAGTCCTGTCAGCTCTTTGACCAAACGATGGGCACTGGACCGCGGGAGCTCTGTGCGTGTCAATATCTCAGTAAAGGTAAGACCTTTGGCTTGCTGGGCCACAACGGCATCAATGATTTTAAATCCATTGGCGAGAGACGACATAGATTGGTATTTTCCTCTGGTTTAGGGGTTAAAAGGATTGACAGCACGCCTTTTTATCCTCATTATTCCATATAAGGAATTAAGTTCCAAATATGGAACTGTCAATAAGAAGATATCAGGGAAAGATTTGGAGGCCTCCACCCCACGCCTTTTTCTGTATTGCGTCATGAAAAGGACAGAAAATGAGCGCTCTTATACAGTCATTAGAAGGCAAACGCGTTGTACCTTTGGTACAATCCGACGATCCAAAAACAGCTCTGAAAATATCAGAAGCTCTGCTTGAAGGTGGCTTGGATGTTTTGGAAGTTGTTTTGCGGACTGACGCGGCATTAGATTGCTTGGAAGTGATTGCCAAAGAATTCCCACATGCCCATGTCGGCGCAGGCACCGTGATCAGTGCGGATCAAAGCCAAGAAGTCATCCGTCGCGGCGCGAGCTTTATCGTCTCGCCGGGCTTGGATCCGGCCTCTGTCAAAGTGGCTCAGGACGCGAATATTCCGATCTTGCCGGGTGTTTCCACAGCGACAGAATTACAACAAGCTTGGAATTTGGGATTGCGCACAGTGAAGCTTTTCCCGGCCTCACTCGTCGGCGGTCCAAAAATGCTGAAGGCACTTTCATCCGTTTTCCGTGATGTGCGCTTCATGCCAACGGGTGGTGTGAACCCGCAGACTTTGGCGGATTATCTCGCGGTTCCGGCTGTTCTCGCCTGTGGTGGCTCTTGGCTCACACCGAAAGATGCCATTGAGGCGGGTGATTTTGCGGCCATCACAAAGCTTGCAAAAGACGCCATTGCGCTGGCCCAACACTAATTTCTAATTTGGAGGCTTTCCTATGTCTGATTTTCTAACTTTTGGCGAAATTATGCTGCGTCTGCGGACGAATGGCTATGAGCGCTTTTTCCAATCCCCAGCTTTCGAAGCGACCTTTGGCGGCGGTGAGGCCAATGTCGCCGTATCGCTTTGCAATTACGGTTTAGACGCTGGTTTTATCTCCGCTTTGCCGGATAATGATATCGGACAGAACGCAATTAACTCGCTTCGTGCTCTTGGTGTTGATACCTCAAATGTGAAACGCCAAGGCGACCGTGTTGGGATTTATTTTCTTGAAACAGGTGCGAACCAACGCCCGTCAAAAGTGATTTATGACCGCGCGGCGTCCTCGATCTGCGAAGCCAAAGTCGGTGATTTTGATTGGCCGACAATTTTCAAAGGTGCCAAATGGCTTCACATCACTGGTATTACGCCCGCCTTGTCACAGGGCTCTGCTGACCTTTCCATGGAATGTGTGAAAGAAGCGCAGAAAGCCGGGCTGACTGTGTCTTGCGATTTCAATTTCCGCGGTAAGCTATGGAAATATGGCAAGACCGCTCCGGAAGTCATGCAAGACCTCGTCAAATATGTCGATGTCGGGATTGCGAACGAAGAAGACTGCCAGAAGTCTCTCGGCATTTCTGTCGATGTTGATGTCGAAAGCGGCAGCGGCCATCTCGACCTATCAAAATACGAAGAGCTGTCTCAGAAAGTGCTCGATATTTATCCGGACATGTCGACGATCGCGATCACATTGCGTGCGGCTGTGAACGCCAATATTAATGGCTGGTCCGCCTGTATGCGTGACCGCGAAAATGGGTTCCTGTCTTCCAAGAAATATGAGCTGACAGATATTGTGGACCGCGTCGGGGGTGGTGACAGTTTTGCGTCAGCCTTCATCGCAGGTCTAAACCTCTATGAAGATCGTCAGCAAAGTCTTGAGTTTGCTGTGGCGGGAAGTGCGTTGAAACATTCCATCTTGGGTGACTTCAACCGCGTCAATCGCAAAGAGGTCGAAGCCTTGATGGGCGGCGATGGTTCAGGTCGCGTCCAACGCTAAATCGAAAACAAAATTCTAAAAGACATCAGGGACAGGTCTCGGCCTGTCCCTTTTTTTTTGTTTTAATCCCGCATTAAAAATTGATCTCTCAAAATTATGATGATGTTTCATAGGTTTTATTTAACTAGGGTTGTGAAGGATAACCTTGGCTTATACTCAATCCTCACGAGACTTGCATTCTAATACCGTCCGCCTATCGTTCTTTTAAAAAAAGGTAAGATTATGTCGGACAAGATCAATGGCGGACCGAGTGAAGCTGATCAAAAAGCCTATTGGCGATCGACGCTGCGCCTGACAATTTCTCTCCTTATCATATGGTTTGCCGCTTCATTCGGTGCCGGAATCTTATTTCGTGAGTGGCTGGATAATTTCAGTGTCGGCGGCGCCCCGCTTGGTTTTTGGATGGCGCAAAATGGCTCCATCTATATCTTTCTTGTGCTCATCGTTATCTACTGCATTCGCATGACTCAGCTTGAGAAAAAATACGGGATCAAGGGGTAAGTCATGGTTGAGCCTTGGACCATATTCTGGGTCGTCGCGACATTTGGACTTTATATTTTTATTGCGATCCGGGCGCGGGCCGGATCAACCGAAGACTTTTACGTCGCCGGACATGACGTCCATCCGATCATAAACGGGATGGCCACAGGCGCAGACTGGATGAGCGCCGCCAGCTTCCTCTCTATGGCGGGATTAATTGCTTTCCTGGGATATGGCGGGTCTGTTTACCTCATGGGCTGGACGGGCGGTTATGTCTTATTGGCGCTGCTCCTCGCGCCTTATCTACGGGAATTCGGGAAGTTCACGGTGCCGGATTTTGTCGGCGACCGGTATTATTCTAAAGCCGCGCGAGTCATCGCCGTACTCTGCGCACTCTTTGTCAGCTTCACCTATATTG